>DRQN01000136.1 GCA_011371455.1 Gammaproteobacteria bacterium | reverse complement strand
GCGGCCGTTACGCGTACTACCGGCTGCCTTTTTATGTGCCATGGTTAATTACTCCTTGAATCCGTGATCAACCAGCCGAGATGCCGGTGATCTGCAGTTCGGTGTAGGACTGACGATGCCCCATCTGCTTGCGATAGTGCTTGCGGCGGTTGAACTTGATGATCTCGATCTTCTTGCCGCGGCCGTGCGACTTGATGGTGGCGGTGACCTTGCCACCCTCGACCACCGGCGCGCCGACCGTAATGTTCTCACCATCAGCGATCATCAACACCTGATCGATCTCGATAGTTGCGCCTTCTTCGGCTGCAATCTTCTCGACTTTGAGGGTCTGGCCCTCGGAAACCTTGTATTGCTTGCCACCGGTTTTGATTACCGCGTACATTTAGTGCATCTCCAGCTACTGCCCACACAGGGCGCCTGCCACAAAAGACCGCGAATTCTAGCGTTTACACGACACCACGTCAAACCCCATAATATGCGTCCCGAGGAAACGGGCCGAGCAACAGGGCCCGACACGAACAAGATGCTCAAACCCCCCAAGCCGCAACAAGCCATCCTCGACATCGACGCCGTGAACGATCTGGTCCACGAGGACATGGCGACCGTCAACCGGCTGATCGAAAAGCGCCTGTACTCGGAGGTCGCGCTGGTCAATCAGCTCGGCAACTACATCATCAACAGCGGTGGCAAACGCCTGCGCCCGCTGCTGGTGCTGCTGTCCGCGCGCGCCTTCGGCTATGACGGCGACCAGCACTTCAACCTCGCCGCGGTGGTGGAATTCATCCACACCGCCACCCTGCTGCACGATGACGTGGTCGATGCCTCTGACCGCCGCCGCGGCAACGAGACGGCCAACGCCCGCTGGGGCAACGAGGCCGCCGTGCTGGTGGGTGACTTCCTCTATTCGCGCGCCTTTCAGATGATGATGGAAAGCAACAGCCTGCGCGTGATGCAGATTCTCGCCGACGCCACCAACGTGATCGCCGAGGGCGAGGTCATGCAGCTGCTCAACTGCAATGACCCGGACACCAGTGAGCAGCGCTACCTGGACGTGATCCACTGCAAGACCGCCAAGCTGTTCGAGGCCGCTACCCAGCTCGGCGCCGTGCTCTGCGATGCCGATGCCGCGACGGAAGAAAACATGGCCAGCTACGGCATGCACCTGGGCACCGCCTTCCAGCTGATCGACGACGTGCTCGACTACAGCGCCTCGCCCGAGGAAATGGGCAAGAATGTCGGCGACGACCTCGCCGAAGGCAAGCCGACCCTGCCGCTGATTCGCGCCATGCAGCGGGGCAGCGCCGAGCAATCCGCGGTCATTCGCCGCGCCATCGAAGAAGGCGGGCACGGGCACATCGAGGCCGTCACCCGCGCCATTGAATCCACCGACGCCATCGCGTACACTGCGCGCAAAGCGAGGGAGGAGGCCGACAAGGCCATCGCATGCCTGCACGGCATCCCCCCCTCCGTCTACGCTGACGCATTGAAAACCCTCGCAGATTTCTCGGTCAGTCGCACGTTCTAGCTTTACATCCATATATCGGCGTGTAGCGCAGCCTGGTAGCGCACTTCGTTCGGGACGAAGGGGTCGGAGGTTCAAATCCTCTCACGCCGACCAACTCAGCCAGACACCCGCAAAACCCTGCATCGACTTCCGCTTTGCTCATTGCGCACGGATTGTGACATGCTGACCTCAACCGGCGCCCGGCAGGGGCGCAAAAACAGACTCAACGACCGGAGCCCGCCCGATGGGAAACACACTCCTTGAACAGCTGAAGAAAACCGGCCTGGTGGATGAAAAGAAGGCCAGGAAGGTCAAGCAGGGCCAATACAAAAGCAAGAAACAGAAGGGCAAGAAAGGCGCGCCCGCGCCGGTGAGCGAGGCGACCCTGCTGGCGCAGAAGGCGCGGGCGGAAAAGGCCGAGCGCGACCGGCGACTGAATCAGCAGCGCAAGGCCGAGGCCGAGCGCAAGGCCATCGCTGCGCAGATCCGCCAGCTGATCGAGACCAACCGCGTCGACAGCGGTGACGGCGATGTGGCCTATCATTTCACCGACGCCACGGTGGTCAAGCGCCTGCATGTTTCGCCGCAGGTGCACCGCCACCTCGCGTCCGGGCGCCTGGCCATTGCCAGGCTGGACGACGGCTACGCGCTGGTGCCCGTGGGCGTGGCGGAAAAGATCCGCCAGCGCGACGAGCAAAGCATCATTCTTTGCGGGCAAGCCGACGAGACCGAAACGGCCGAGGACGATCCCTATGCCGATTACAAGATCCCCGACGATCTGATGTGGTAGCCGCATCGGCGCCGCCGCCATGAAAACAGCGCCGCCCATCGACTGGCCGGAAAATGTCGCGGAGGCCCGCGCAATCCAGGAGCAACTGCGCGCCCAGGTGATCACCGAAAACCAGCCTGGCGCCGTCGAGCACGTTGCCGGCGTGGACGTGGGCTTCGAGGAACGGGGCAAGGTCACGCGCGCGGCGGTTGCCGTACTGCGCTTTCCCCAACTGGATTTAGTCGAACAGGCCATCGCCCGGCAGCCGACGCGTTTTCCCTACATTCCCGGTTATTTGTCTTTCCGGGAAATTCCCGCGCTGCTGGCGGCATTGGCCAAAATCACCACCACCCCCGACCTCATCCTCTGCGACGGCCAGGGCCTGGCGCATCCGCGCCGCTTCGGCATCGCCTGCCACCTCGGCGTGCTGACCGG
>DRQN01000135.1 GCA_011371455.1 Gammaproteobacteria bacterium | reverse complement strand
GCTGGCACAGGGTCTGGCCAGGGCGCAGACGCTCGCCGTCGCGGGCCTGCCAGATTATCTGCACGCGGCGGTCGAGCTGGCGGAATACCTCATCGAACCAGGCCGTGCCGCAGAGCACGGCGGTCTCACGGACGATGACCCGGGCGCGGCCCTCGGCCTGCGCCGGGATCAATTGGGCGGTGATGTCGCCGCGGCCGATGTCTTCGGTGAGGGCATGGCGCACGATGGTTTCAATGTCAGTGGGCAAGGTAGGCATGGTGTCAGGCCAGCTTGTCGTCGGCGACGAAGTATTTCGGGTCTTCGATGATGTTCACTTCCACCAGGTCGCCGGCCTTCTCCAGCAGCTTGGTGCACTCCGGGCTGAGGTGGCGCAGGTGCAGGCGTTTGCCGGCTTTCATGTAGCGTTCGCCGAGGGTGTCGATGGCCTCGATGGCGGAGTGGTCGGCGACGCGGGCGTTCTTGAAGTCCACCACCACGTCGTCGGGGTCGTTCTTGGGGTCGAACAGATCCTGGAAATTGCTCACCGAGGCGAAGAACAGCGGCCCTTCCAGCTCGTAGACCTTGCCGCCGAGGTCGTTCATGTAGCTCTTCACATCGATGCGCTTGGCGTGCTCCCAGGCGAAGGCCAGGGCGGAGACGATGACGCCCACCACCACCGCCACCGCCAGGTCGGTGGCCACGGTGACGGCGGAGACCAGGATCAGCACGAAGGCGTCGGTGCGCGGGATCTTCTTCAGGATGCGGAAGCTGGACCACTCGAAGGTGCCGATGACCACCACGAACATGACGCCTACCAGCGCCGCCAGGGGGATCTCTTCGATCAGGCTCGACGCGAACAGGATGAAGGCCAGCAGGGCCAGCGCGGCGGTGATACCGGACAGCCGCCCGCGGCCGCCGGAGTTCACGTTGATCATGCTCTGGCCGATCATGGCGCAGCCGCCCATGCCGCCGAAGAAGCCGGTGGCGACGTTGGCAGTGCCCTGGGCGATGCATTCCTTGTTGCCGCGGCCGCGGGTTTCGGTGAGTTCGTCGATCAGGGTCAGGGTCAACAGCGACTCGATGAGGCCGATGGCGGCGAGAACCACCGCGTAGGGCAGGATGATCTTCAGGGTCTCCCAGGTGAACGGCACCATGGGGATATGGAACTCGGGCAGGCCGCCGGCGATGGAGGCGATGTCGCCCACGGTCTTGGTATCCAGGCCCAGGCCGATCACCAGCAGGCTGACCACCACGATGGCCGCCAGCGAGGAAGGCACCGCCTTGGTGAGGCGCGGCAGGTAGTTGATGATGGCCATGGTCAGGGCGATCAGGCCAAGCATGGTCCACAGTTGCTGGCCGGACATCCACTGGCTGGCGCCGCTCTCATCGGTGACCTGGAAGGACTTGAGCTGGGCGAGGAAGATGACGATGGCGAGGCCGTTGACGAAGCCCAGCATCACCGGGTGCGGCACCATGCGGATGAACTTGCCCAGGCGCAGCACCCCGGCGCCGATCTGGATGATGCCCATCAGCACCACGGTGGCGAACAGGTATTCCACGCCGTGATCCGCCACCAGCGTCACCATTACCACCGCCAGCGCGCCGGTGGCGCCGGAGATCATCCCCGGGCGGCCGCCGATGCTGGCGGTGATCAGGCCCACCATGAAGGCGGCGTACAGCCCCACCAGGGGCTCCACGCCGGCGACGAAGGCGAAGGCCACCGCCTCCGGCACCAGCGCCAGGGCGACGGTGAGGCCGGAGAGAATATCGTTTTTGACGTTGCGCCTGCGCGCGGCGTGGAGTTCGAACATGACAACCTCGGGAGGGGCTGCCGGCCAAGGCCGGCAAAAGGGCGCGTATTTTACCCGAGGCGGCGCGGAGCGGGAAGGACGGCGGGTCGTCATCGGTGCGCAGGGGGACTATATTGGGGGTATCGGCCATTACCCCTGCCCGGGGGAGGGCTGTTGAGCGAGGAGGTTGTGCATGAATCTGGTAAGAGAAGTGCTTGGGCCAAGGTCCAAATATGACAAGAGCCTGCCATATACCTACGAGGCCAGGGTGCCCATTTTCGCGGGCAGCGAGGAGTTCAACGCCTATGTCGCCGATACCATCTGCGGCCTGGTGGAATGCCTCAGCGCCAGTGACATCAGCCCGGACGAGGTGCAAATCTTCGAGGTCTACGAAGAAGGGGAGCGGCCCGTGGAGGTGGCGCTGTTCGCCAGCGACGACAATCAGTGGCTGTTTCGTCCGCATCTCTGCGAGTCGTTCAAGGTCCACTATCCGGAGCACATCGAGGGCGGGCACTGCACTTTCGAGGACCGTGACGGCGCCTGCGAAGGGCCCTGAGACGCCTGCGTCCCGGCGCCGTCAGTCGTCGCCGAGGGAAGCGGACATGATCTTCCAGCCCTTGCCGATCTTGATCAGGGTGTAGGTCGCCTTGCGGGTGTATTGCGGCTCGTCGTCGGCGGCGCCATAAAAGGCCCACTGCAACTGCACGATGGCGGTATTCTTGCTGCTGGACAGCAGTTGCCGCTGTTGCGCCTCGACGCGGGTGATGTTGTCGCCGGCGAGGCGCGCGCGGGTTTCCTCGAGGAAGGCGACGACATCGTCGCTGTTGCCGAGTTGGCGGATGTTGTCGCCGCTGACGATGGTGCTGGGCAGGTAGTACATGTCGGCGTGCCGCCGCAGGTCGCCGGCGGTGAGGGAGGCGGCATAGCTGCCGAACAGGGTGTCCATGTCGTCGCCCTCGTTGAATACGCGCAGGATCGCCTGCGACTGGCGGGGAGAGACGTAGGCCGCCATGTCCTTGTTGAAGCGGCGCATCAGCCGCCGCTCGGCCTCGCAGCTGTTGATGGTCGTGTTGCACCAGGCTTCCATGACGATCTGATATTTGTCCCCGGCCACGGGCACCTTGCTGACCGTGATGTCCGTTTCCCAGAGATAGGATTCATCGTCCGCCGGGCTGGTCTGCAGGCGCTCGGCGCTGTCGACCTCCAGCCCCTGCGGCGTCGCTTTCAGCACCCACTGGCGCGCCGCCGCCCAGACCTTTTCGCATTCCTCGTCCGTGGCGCACACGGGGATGGTTTGCTGGAATACGATGTCGTCCTTCAGGCTGAGGCCGCTGCCCTGGCAGCCGGCCAGCAGGATGAGGACGCCGGAGACGAAAAGTGGGAATTTCATGATGAGCCTTCGAGTAGCGTGGGTGAACCGAGTCTAGGCCGGGTCAGGAGGTCTCGTCCAGCCGCAGCAGTTTGTAGACGATGAGGTCGGGGTCGAGGTCCGCCAGTTCGATGCCCACCTGCAGGCCGAAAGGCGCCAGGGTGGCGTTGGGCGGGCGCTGGAACAGCAGTTCGCGGAAGCGGTCGTAGTCGTCCGCGCCATCGCCGAGCCGTTCATCGGCCGCCGCGGTCAGATTGTGGCGCGCCACGGTGAAGGAAAACAGCGCCGGCAGGGTGAAGGTGAGGCGGTCGTCCGTCAGCCGCAGGCCCTCGCCGGCCTGCCGCACCAGCGCCCGCATCTCGGTGTCGCCGGCGGCCACGGCGGGAAGGATGTCTTCCAGCATCAGTCGGTAGATTTTTTCCATGGGGAGATTTTAACAGGCCCCGCAGCGAAGGCGCTTTGTTCGCCGGGGGCGGGTTGCGGTAGGCTTGCGCCATGTCTTTGTGTTTTCGACTGTGTTCATGGCGCCGCTGGTTGTTGCCGACCCTGCTGTTGGCGCTGCCCTGGGCCGGCGGCGCACAGGCCGGCGAGGCCCGTGTCGCCGTGGCGGCCAACTTCGCTCCGGCCCTGCGCGTCCTCGCCGAGACCTTCGAGGCCCGCCAGGGCGGGCGTATCGCCATCGTCGTCGGTTCCACCGGCAAGCTGTATGCGCAGATCCATCACGGCGCGCCCTTCGATGCCCTGTTCGCCGCCGACGAACGCCGTCCGGCGTTGCTGGAGGAGGCGGGCTGCGCCCGCCCCGGCAGTCGCTTCACCTACGCCATCGGCCGCCTGGCCCTGTGGAGCCCGGACGCCGGGCGGGTCGACGCGGCCGGCCGGGTGCTGAGCGAAGGCCGCTTCCGCCACCTCGCCATCGCCAACCCCAAGCTGGCCCCCTACGGGCGTGCCGCCCGGCAGGTACTGGAGGCGCGCGGTCTGTGGCAGGCCCTGCGGCCGCGGCTGGTGCGCGGCGAGAACATCGGTCAGACCTGGCAGTTCGTGCACAGTGGCAATGCCGAGCTGGGCTTCGTCGCCCTCTCACAGCTGCGCCAGCCGGGGCGGGCGGCTGCCGGTTCCCACTGGCTGGTGCCGCAGGCGCTGCATGCGCCCATCGTGCAGCAGGCGGTGCTGCTGTCGGACAATCCGCTGGCGGCGGATTTTCTGCGTTTCGTGCAGGGTAACGAGGGCCGCGCCATGATCGCCTCTTTCGGTTACCAGTTGCCCTGACATGCTTACCGACGCCGACCTCAGTGCGCTGCTGATCACCCTCAAGCTGGCCACCCTCACCACCCTGATCCTGCTCCTCATCGGCACCCCGCTGGCCTGGTGGCTGGCGCGCAGCCAGTGGCGCGGCAAGCCCATCATCGAGGCCGTGGTGGCCCTGCCGCTGGTGCTGC
>DRQN01000134.1 GCA_011371455.1 Gammaproteobacteria bacterium | reverse complement strand
CGGCTCCGTGGCCTACCTGTTCACCAAGCTGGGCGTGCTCGGCTACCCCCCCGGCAGCGACGAGGACGCCATCATGGAGGCCGCCCTGGAGGCCGGCGCCGACGACGTGGTGGTCGACGACGACGGCTCCATCGAAGTGCTCACCGCCTGGGAGGAACTGGTCAACGTCAAGGAGGCGATGATCGCCGCCGGCCTCGAGCCGGAGAACGCCGAGGTCACCATGCAGGCCTCCACTTCCGTGGAGCTGGGCGCGGAGGACGCGGAGAAGGTGATGCGCCTGGTGGACATGCTGGAAGACCTCGACGACGTGCAGAAGGTCTACAGCAACGCCGAGTTCTCCGATGAGGCGATGGAGAAATTGGCCGGTTAATGGCTGCTTCGCCAAGCAGGGCGGGCGCTGCCCACCATTATTGCGCATTCTCCAACCCTGTTGGTGGGCAGCGCCCACCCTACCGTTAAGCCATCGTGATCCGCATCCTCGGCATCGACCCCGGTTCCCGCTTCACCGGCTTCGGCATCATCGAGAGCGACGGCCGCAGCGCCCGCTACGTCACCAGCGGCTGCGTGCGCGTGACCGGCGAGACCTGGGCCGAGCGCCTCGGTGTCATCTTCGATTCCCTCGGCGAGCTGGTGGATACCCACCGGCCGCAGGAAATGGCCATCGAGCGGGTGTTCATGCACCGTAACGCCGACTCCGCCCTCAAGCTGGGGCAGGCGCGCGGCGCCGCCATCTGCGCCGTCATCACCCGCGATGTGCCGGTGCACGAATACAGCCCCACACAGATCAAGCAGTCGGTGGTCGGCAAGGGCCGTGCCGCCAAGGAACAGGTACAGCACATGGTGCGCATCCTGCTCAAGCTGCCGGGTCAGCCGCAGGCCGACGCCGCCGATGCCCTCGCCGTGGCGCTGTGCCACGGCAATACCCGCAGCACCCTGGTTCAGGTACCCAACATGCACAAAGGACGACGCCGGTGATCGGACGATTGAAAGGCATCCTGCTGGAAAAGCAGCCCCCCCGTTTATTGTTAGACGTCAATGGCGTGTGTTACGAAATCGACGCCCCCATGACTACCTTCTACGAACTGCCCGAGGTGGGCAGCGCGGTGATCCTGCATACCCACTTCGTGGTGCGCGAGGACGCCCAGCTGTTATACGGCTTCCTGCGTGAGTCCGATCGCGGCCTGTTCCGCACCCTGATCAAGATCTCCGGCGTCGGCCCCAAGCTGGCGCTGGCGATCCTCTCCGGCATGTCCGCCGACGAGTTCGTCGGCTGCGTGCAGGGCGGCGATAGCACGGCGCTGACGCGCGTGCCCGGGGTCGGCAAGAAGACCGCCGAACGGCTGGTGGTGGAAATGCGCGACCGGGTCAAGGACTGGCAGGGTGTGAGCTTGTCACCGGATACCGTGACCCAGGCCGGGAAGCCCGCCGCCGATGCGCTGAAGGATGCCATCAGCGCCCTGGTGGCGCTGGGTTACAAGCCGCAGGAGGCGAGCCGCATGGTGAACGCGGTGGAGAGTGAGGGGCTGGCGAGCGAGGCGATAATTCGTCAGGCGTTGCGGGCGGCGGCCCGGTAACCGGGACCAGTGGCCGTTTTCCGGTAGCCATCCCGCCGTGCCGGGTTAAGCCAGTAGCCCCCCCTCAGTAGAAGCCCCCCTCAAACGCCACCCTGCGCTGTAGTACACTCCCACCCCATGATCGAAACCGACCGCCTCATCAGCCCCGCTGCCGCGCCCAGTGACAATGCCGAAGAGGCCCTGGACCGCGCCATCCGCCCCAAGACGCTGGCGGATTACGTCGGCCAGCCGGTGGTGGCGGAGCAGATGGAAATCTTCGTCTCCGCCGCCCGCACCCGCGGCGAGGCGCTGGATCACACCCTGATCTTCGGCCCGCCCGGCCTCGGCAAGACCACCCTGGCGCACATCATCGCCACCGAGATGGGCGTCAACATGCGCCATACCTCCGGCCCGGTGCTGGAGCGCCCCGGCGACCTGGCGGCCCTGCTCACCAACCTCGAACCCCACGACGTGCTGTTCGTGGACGAGATCCACCGCCTGTCGCCGGTGGTGGAGGAGGTGCTGTATCCGGCCATGGAGGACTACCAGCTCGACATCATGATCGGCGAGGGTCCGGCGGCGCGCTCGGTGAAGCTGGATCTGCCGCCCTTTACCCTGGTCGGCGCGACCACCCGCGCCGGCCTGCTGACCTCGCCGCTGCGCGATCGTTTCGGCATCGTGCAGCGGCTGGAGTTCTACTCGGTGGCGGATCTGTCACGCATCGTTCAGCGGGCGGCGGGTATCCTTGGCGTCACCATGGATGCCGCCGGCGCCGGCGAGATCGCCAAGCGCTCACGCGGCACGCCGCGTATCGCCAACCGCCTGCTGCGCCGGGTGCGCGACTATGCGGAGGTGAAGGCCGACGGACGCATCGTCGCCGAGGTGGCGGGCAGGGCGCTGGACATGCTGGACGTGGACGTGCACGGCCTCGACATGATGGACCGCAAGCTGCTGCTGGCGGTGATCGACAAGTTCGATGGCGGCCCGGTGGGGGTGGATAATCTGGCCGCCGCCATCGGCGAGGAGCGCGGCACCATCGAGGACGTCCTGGAGCCCTACCTGATCCAGCAGGGCTTCCTGATGCGCTCGCCGCGCGGGCGCGTGGCGACCCGTAGCGCCTATCTGCATTTCGGCCTGCCGGCGCCGGCGAAGGTCGGTAGCGGCGGGGATTTGTTCGAGGCTGAGTGATCGCGCATAATGCGCGCTTTGCTGGCGGTCAGATGGGCCCGGCGGTGAATTATTTCATTCGGCCGCGGTCTTTGCTGGCTGATTGACATTTCTTCAACCTGAATCCGTTTTGAAAGCTACGGGTTCGGGCTCAAATACGGATCGTATCAATCTCATGGATGACTTTCGCTGGCCGGTGCGGGTTTATTATGAAGACACCGACAATGGCGGCGTGGTGTACCACGCCAATTATCTCAAGTTCATGGAACGGGCGCGCACCGAATGGCTGCGGGCGCGGGGCATCGAGCAGGATACGCTGCTCGAAACGCACGGCGTGATCTTTGCCGTGGCCTCGGCGCAAGTGGACTTTCTCAAGCCAGGGCGCTTCAACCAGCAGCTGCAGGTGAGCGTGTGGCCGGCACAGGCCCGGCGGGCCAGCGTGGTGATCGAACAGGAGGTTTGCCAAGTGGCGGAAGATGGCAAGGAGAGCGGCGTCCTGTGCCGGGGCAGCGTCAAGATCGTGTGTGTTGATGCCGTGACCTTGCGTCCACGGCCCTTTCCCGAAAATGTGCGGAGGGAGATTCTCAGTGACCGCTGATATGTCGATTGTTTCGTTGATTACCGGCGCCAGCGTGCTGGTGCAGCTGGTGATGCTGTTGCTGCTCATCGCCTCGCTGTTTTCCTGGAACGTGATCTTCCAGAAACGCAAGGTGATGGCACGCGCGCGCGCGGCCGCCGACGAGTTCGAGGAAAAGTTCTGGTCCGGCGGTGACCTTGCCGGTCTCTATTCGCAGGTGACCTCCGGTCACTACGGCCACGACGGCGGCATGGCGGCCATCTTCGAGGCCGGTTTCAAGGAATATGCCCGCCTGCACAAGCAACCCAACATCGACCCCGCCTTCGTCCTGGAGGGTGCGCAGCGCGCCATGCGCATCGCCCTGGCGCGCGAGACGGACCGCCTGGAAGTACACCTGCCGTTTCTCGCCACGGTCGGCTCCACCAGCCCCTATGTGGGCCTGTTCGGCACCGTGTGGGGCATCATGAACTCCTTCCGTGCACTGGGCAATGTCAAGCAGGCGACCATCGCCATGGTGGCGCCGGGTATCGCCGAGGCGCTGGTGGCCACCGCCATGGGCCTGTTCGCGGCCATCCCGGCGGTAATCGGCTACAACCGCTTCAACACCGAGCTGGAGCGCATCATCGGCCGCTACGAGGTGTTCCTCGAAGAGTTCTCCAACATTCTGCAGCGGCAGTCGCACAAGTGATTACCCGGGTGGAAAGCTGCTGATGGCCTGCATGCCGCAACGCAAGAAGCGCCGGCCCATGTCCGAGATCAACGTGGTGCCGTACATCGACGTGATGCTGGTGCTGCTGGTGATCTTCATGATTACCGCGCCACTGCTGACCCAGGGCGTCAACGTGGAGCTGCCGCAGGCCGAGTCGAAGGTCATGACCGAGGAGACGGACGAGCCGTTGGTGGTGACGGTGACGGCCAGCGGCGACTACTACCTCAACGTCGGCGACGACGTCGACAAGCCCATCGACCACCAGATGCTGGTGACGCGTGTCGCCGCGGTGCTGCGTCACAAGCCGAAGACGCCGGTGATGGTGCGCGGCGATACGCATGTGGAATACGGCAAGGTCGTCGTCGCCATGTCCCTGTTGCAGAAGGCGGGCGCGCCCAGCGTGGGGTTGATCACCGACGCCCCTGAAGACACAGGGAAAAAGTAATACCGTGAGAGAGTTGCTGAAGGAAATCGCCCGAGACCCGCTGGCCATGTTTTATGCCGTGCTGGTGCATGTGGTGCTGGGCGTGGTGTTGTTCGTCAGCCTGGATTTGCATGAAACGCCGCCGCCGGCCTCGCCGCAGGTGAACATCGTTCAGGCCGTGGCGGTCGACGAGAAACAGGTTCAGGCCGAGCTGGAGAAGCTGAAAAAGGCCGAGGCGCTGGAAAAGGAGAAGACGGAAGCCGAGCGCAAGAAGGAAGAGGCCCGCAAGCGCAAGCTGGAGCGCGAGATCCGCGAGGCGGAAAAGAAGCGCAAGGCCGAGGAACAGCGCCTGGCCAAGCTGAAAAAGGAACGCGAGGCGGAAAAACGCCGCAAGCAGGAACTGGAAAGGAAACGCAAGGCCGAGGAGCAGCGCCTGGCCGCCAAGAAGGCGGAAGAACAGAAAAAACTCGAGCGCATGAAGGCCGAACAGGCGGCGCTGGAGAAAAAACGCAAGGCCGAGGAACAACGTTTGGCCGAAATGGAGGTCAAACGCCAGCGGGAACTGGAAGCGGCCCGCAAGCGTCGTGAGCAGGAGGCTGCCAGGCGCGCCGAGATCGCCGCCGAACAGGCGCGCCTCGATGCCGCCAGGAAGCGCCGCCTGGATTCCCTGCGCGCGCAGTACATCGCCGCCATCGCCGCCAAGGTGGAACGTCATTGGCTGAAGCCGCCCAGCGCACGCGCGGGCCTGTCGTGCAAGGTGTTGGTGAAACAGATTCCGGGCGGCGAGGTGGTCGATGTGCAGGTCACCCAGTGCACCGGTGACGATGCTTTCCGCCGCTCGGTGGAGACGGCGGTGAAAAAATCGTCGCCATTGCCGATGCCCAAGGACCCGCGCCTGTTCGAGCGGGAAATCATTTTCAACTTCAAACCACGGTAGTCAACGGTCATCCCGGGTATGCGCAAATTGAAAAAAAGCCTTCTGTACATCGTCGTGCTCACGTTGTCGCTGCTGGGCGGCGCCGTCCACGCCGCGCTCAATATCGAGATCACTCAAGGGATCGAGGGCGCGGTGCCGGTGGCCGTCGTGCCCTTCAAGTGGACCGGGCCGGAGCCGCGGCCGCCGCAGGACATTGCCAAGATCATCAGCAACAACCTGGCCCGCTCGGGACGTTTCGAGCCGCTGCCGGAAAAGGACATGCTGGCCCGTCCGGACAGTGATTCCGATATCAACTTCAAGAACTGGCGCCTGATCGACAGTGACTACCTGGTGGTCGGCAACATCGATTACCTGGGTGGTGACCGTTACAGGATCCGCTTCCGCATCTACGACGTGTTCAAGGGCAAGCAGCTCGATGGCTACATGATGTCGGTCAGCGGTACCCGCCTGCGCCGCGCCGCGCACCACGCCAGCGATATCATCTACGAGGCCCTGACCGGCGAGCCGGGTGCGTTCAACACCGAGGTGGCCTACGTGACCGCCAGCGATGTCGGCAAGCAGCGGCGCTACACCCTGTGGGTGGCCGACTCCGACGGCCACAACGCCCAGGCCCTGATGAACTCCAGCGAGCCCATCCTCACCCCGGCCTGGTCACCGGACGGCAAGAAGCTGGCCTATTCCTCGCTGGAGGATGGTGGCCACCAGGTGGTGTTCGTACAGGAGGTGGCCAGCGGCCGGCGTCAGCTGGTGTCGTCCAACATTGGCCTGAACGGCGCGCCGGCCTGGTCGCCGGACGGCAAGTCGCTGGCCCTGAGCATGTCAAAGGATGGCAACCCCGAGATATATGTCATAGACTTGGTCAGCAAAAAGATACGGCGCCTGACGCGCCACTGGGCCATCGATACCGAGCCGGCGTGGATGCCCGACGGCAAGAGCATCATCTTCACCTCGGATCGGGGTGGGCGGCCCCAGCTTTATCGTGTACCGGTCTCGGGCGGCAAGGCCAAACGGCTGACCTACGAAGGCAGTTACAATGCCCGCGCGGCGGTATCGCCGGACGGCAAGAAGGTGGCCATGATTCACCGCGTCAACGGTGACTACCGCGTCGCCGTGCTGGAACTGGAAACGGGCTACCTGCGGGTAATGACCGACGGGGCGCTGGACGAATCGCCCAGCTTTGCGCCCAACGGCAGTATGATTCTTTATGCAACGAATTCTGGCATGCGAGGTGTGCTGGCAGCGGTCTCCGTCGATGGACGGGTTCGCCAGCGCCTGACCGTGCAAGAGGGTGATGTTCGGGAACCGGCATGGTCCCCATTCAATAAATAAATAATATACGAAGGAGTTCGACATGAAATTTTGGGCCAAGGCTGCGTTTGCCATTCTGCCGGCGCTACTGTTGCTGGGTTGCGGTACCTCGGGCGAGGTCAAGGACGAGACCGCGGGCGTCGCCGGCGGGGCGACTGAAGTTACCACTGGAGAAGGCTCATCGGCCTCCACGCGGGGCGCCGGTGAAGATTCCGGCCTGGCGGGTGAGCGCATGGGTGGTGGCGCCGAAGCCGAAGAGGAAGTGATCGCCACTGTCGACCCCTTGGATGATCCCAGCAGCCTGCTCAGCAAGCGTGTGATCTATTTCGACTTCGACAGGAGCGATATCAAGGACGAGTTCCGTGACATCCTCAACGCCCACGCCGAATACCTGGCCAGCCACCCGAGCGTCAACGTGACCATCGAGGGTCATACCGACGAGCGCGGCACCCGCGAGTACAACATCGCCCTCGGCGAACGCCGTGCCAATGCCGTCAAGCGCATGCTGACCCTGCAGGGTGTTTCCGCCAGCCAGATCCGCGTGATCAGCTACGGTGAAGAACGTCCTGCCGCCCTGGGCCATGACGAACGCGCCTGGGCGCTGAACCGTCGCGCCATTATCGTCTACCTGCGCTAAGCCAGTCCGTATACGCCGTGTTGAAACGCCATCCTTCCAGCTACCTTCTCGCCGCCACCGTGCTGCTGTCGCCAGCAACGGTGGTGGCGGCGCCGGCGCCGGTGATCGAGGCCTCGACCCAGCCGGGCGTGCCCGCCAAGGCCGTCGAGGCCCTGGAGGCGCGCCTGGCGCGCGTCGAGCGCCTGTTGGAAAACCGCACCCTGGTGGACATGGCGTTGGCGCTGGAGAGCCTGCAGCGGGAAAACCAGCAATTGCTGGGGCAGCTGGAGGAACAGGGCCATGAACTGGAGCGCCTGAAAAAGCGTCAGCGCGATCTGTACCTGGATATCGACCGGCGCCTGGCCAAGCTGGAGGAGGCACAGGCCGCGACTGGGGCGGCGGTGTCTGCTGCGGCGCCGCCGCCCCCGGCTTCGTTACCGGACGGGCCGACGGCGATGGGAGCGGCGACGTTATCGGTGGCGCCGCCGATCTCGCCGCAGGCGACGGCGGCGGCACGGGTGCCTGTCCTGCCGGCGCCGGCGAGCGGTACGACCGCCGTCGAGGTGGATTCGCACCGTGAATACGACGATTACGAGCGTGCCTTCAATCTGCTCAAGGAGGGACGCTACGACCTTGCGCTGGCGGCCTTCAAGACCTTCGTGCAGACCTATCCACAGGGGCCTTACACCGATAATGCCCAGTACTGGCTGGGCGAGGCCAATTATGCGCAACGCAATTTCAAGGCCGCCCTGGGCGAGTTCGCCAAGGTGGTCGATAATTTCCCGGACAGCCCCAAGCGCCCCGATGCCCTGCTGAAGATGGGCTACACCTACCAGGAACTGGGCGAGATGGACAAGGCGCGTCTGGCCCTCAACAGCGTGCGCATGAACTACCCTGACACGACGGCGGCACGCCTGGCGAGCAAGCGTCTGCAGGAGCTCGAGCCCTGATTCCGTCTGGCGGCCGGGTGACCCGGCCTGGCCCGTGGACCACTTCCGTGTTTCCCCCCGCTCCATGAGTGACCGCACCCCGCACAGCGTATCGCAGTCGTCTCCGCCGGGGGCGCTGAGGGTCAGCGAGATCTTCCATTCCTTGCAGGGCGAGTCGCGCAGCGTGGGCTGCCCCACCGTCTTCGTGCGTCTCACCGGCTGCCCGCTGCGCTGCGTCTATTGCGACACCAGCTACGCCTTCCAGGGCGGCGAGTGGCGTGAGCTGGCGGATATCCTTGCCGAGGTGGCCCGTTATCAGGCGCGCCATGTCTGCGTCACCGGCGGCGAGCCGCTGGCGCAGAAGGGCTGTCCGGCCCTGCTCGCGGCCCTGTGTGACGCCGGTTACGCGGTCTCGCTGGAGACCTGTGGCGCGCTGGACATTTCGGCGCTGGACCCGCGCGTGATCCGGGTGATGGACCTGAAGACGCCGGGCTCCGGGGAGGCGGCGAAGAATCGCTGGGACAACATCGCCCACCTCGCGGCGCGGGACCAGGTCAAGTTCGTGCTGTGCTCGCGCGCCGATTACGACTGGGCACGCGCGGTGATCGCGCGCTACGCCCTCGCCGATCGCTGCGAGATCCTGATGTCCCCCTGTTTTGGTGAACTGGAACCCCGCCAACTGGCCGAGTGGATCCTGCAGGACCGCCTGCCGGTGCGTTTTCAGCTGCAGCTGCACAAGATGCTCTGGGGCGAGGAGCAGGGACGATGAGCGCCACCGAACAAAAGCCGCGGGCCGTGGTGCTGGTCTCCGGCGGGCTGGACTCCGCCACCACCCTGGCCATGGCGCGCGCCGAGGGCTACGACTGTTATGCGCTGAGCTTCGACTATGGTCAGCGTCACCGCGTCGAGCTGACCGCCGCGCGGCGCGTGGCGGCGGCGCTGGGCGCGCGGGAGCAGCGCGTCATCACGCTGGACCTGCGCGCCATCGGCGGCTCGGCGCTCACCGACAGCGCCATCGCGGTGCCCAAGTCCGCGGCGGGTGAAGAGGCCGCCGAGGGCATTCCGGTGACCTATGTGCCGGCGCGCAACACCATTTTTCTCGCCTATGCGCTGGGCTGGGCCGAGGTGCTCGCGGCGCGCCACATCTTCATCGGCGTCAATGCCGTGGACTACTCCGGCTATCCCGACTGCCGCCCCGAATTCATCGATGCCTTTCAGACCCTGGCCAATCTCGCCACCAAGGCCGGCGTGGAGGGGCAGGGCATGCGCATCCACACGCCGCTGATCCGGCTCAGCAAGGCCGATATCATCCGCCAGGGCACGCGTCTGGGGGTGGACTACGGCCTCACCCTTTCCTGTTATGACCCGGACGAGAAGGGCCGCGCCTGCGGCCGCTGCGATTCCTGCCACCTGCGCGCGGCGGGCTTTGCCGCCGCCGGGGTGGCCGATCCCACGCGTTACCGGCCGGCATGATCGTCCTGTTCACCGATTTCGGCCTGCGCGGCCCCTATGTCGGACAAATGAAGGCGGTGCTGCTGGACGCTGCGCCCGAAGTGCCGCTGGTGGACCTGATGCACGACGCGCCGGCCTTCGATGCGCGGTCTTCGGCCTATCTGCTGGCGGCGTTGGTGGATGCCTTTCCCGCCGGCACGGTGTTTCTCGGCGTGGTGGACCCGGGCGTGGGCAGCGCCGAGCGCCGGCCGGTGATGCTGCGTGCCGGCGAGTATTGGTTCGTCGGCCCGGACAACGGCCTGTTCGAGGTGGTGGCCCGCCGGCAGGCAGCGGCCGAATGGCGCGAAATCCTGTGGCGGCCGCCGAAGCTGTCGGCCAGCTTCCACGGTCGTGACCTGTTCGCTCCGGTGGCGGCGGCGCTGGCCCGCGGCGAGATGCCGGACAGCAGCCGGCTGGCGCGGCAAGCGACGGCCGACTGGCCGGAGGATCTGGCGCAGATCGTCTATATCGACGACTTCGGCAACGCCACCACCGGCCTGCGTGCCAGCCGTCTGCCCGCGGATGCCCGCCTGCGGCTGGGAGAGCAGGCAGTGTCACGGGCGCGGACCTTTTCCGACGTACCGCCGGGGCAGGGGTTCTGGTACAGCAATGCCAATGGCCTGGCCGAGATCGCCGTCAACCAGGGGCATGCCGCCCGGTTGTTGGGTTTGTCGCTGCGGCAGCCGGTGGGCGTCGCATAAATCATCCTGAATCCGTGGGTTTGTGACGGCGAATTACGCAACTCGTTGATCTGTCTCGCGCTATGAAAAAATCCCGGCAATAGTTCCCGCTATTCCCTCGATTTTTCATTACGCGATACGCACCGAGCCGTTGCATACTTCATTCGCCTAAATCCACGGATTCAGGCGCACTTTCAGCCGGCGCCATGCCGGCCATCAGAGGAATGGGGGATATGCAGGAAAAACATTACGATTCACGGATCTTTTTGGCCTATCTGTTGCTGACCACCATTGTCAGCGGCGCACTGGTGATGGTCATCGAGGTCATGGGCTCGCGCGTGGTGGGGCCGTTTTTCGGTGTCAGCCTGTTCGTCTGGACCTCGCTGATCACCGTTGCGCTGCTGGCCCTGGCGATCGGCTATGCGCTGGGCGGCGCGGTGGCGGACCGCACTCGCCGGCCGGCCCTGTGGCTTTTCGCCATCCTCTTCGTGGCTGGCGTGCTGGCCCTGCTGGTGCCGGTGCTGAAGGGGCCTGTTCTCAAGGCCAGCCTGCCCCTGGGCCTGCGCACGGGCGCCTTTGCCAGCACCCTGGCGTTGTTTGGCCCGGTATTGCTGTTGCTGGGCTGTGTGTTCCCTTTCCTGGTCAAGCTGGCGGCGCGTGAACTGCACAACATCGGCCGCGTGGTGGGCGGGCTGTCCGCCCTGTCGACCATCGGCAGCACCGTCGGCACCGTCGCCACCGGCTTTTTTCTCATCGCCTATCTGAGCGTGGATCAGATCTTTGCCTTCACCGGCGGGCTGCTGGTTCTGCTCTCCGTGGGTTATTTCGCCTTCTTCCAGCGCCGCTGGTGGGCGCTGGCCTTTCTCGTCTTGCCGGTGCTGTTGTATCAGCCCCAGCAGGCGGTGTCGCGGGTGATGGCGGACGGCACCACCGTGAAGCTGGTACACAGTGAGGAAAACTACTACGGCAGCCTCAAGGTGGTGGATTACCAGTTTGGCGATATCCATCACCGTGAAATGATCATCGACGGCATGGTGCAGGGGGGCATGGATCTTGGCAGCGGCCAGTCCACCTACGAATATATTTATTTCATGCAGTACCTCAGCCGTGGCCTGGCGCCACGGGGTGAGCGTTGCCTGATGATCGGCCTCGGCATGGGAATGATCCCGACCTGGTTCGAGCGCCAGGGGGTGCACTGTGATGTGGTGGACATCAATCCGACGGTGGAGGAGGTGGCGCGTGAATATTTCGGATTTCACATCAGCGGCGAGGTGGTGGTCGAGGATGCGCGCTATTACCTCAATGCCACTGACCGACGCTATGACTATATCGTGCTGGACGTCTTCAGTGGCGACATCACCCCCGCGCATCTGCTCAGCGTCGAGGCGCTGGGCCTGATGCGCGACCGCCTGCGCCCGGGCGGGGTGCTGGCGGTGAATCTCATCGGCAGCCTCAAGCGCGAGACCTACATGACCGCCTCGGTGGTGAAGACCCTGGCGGCGGCCTTCGATCAGGTGGCCGTGTATCCGGCCTTCGACCCACGGACCTCCGAGCAGGGGGTGGGGAATCTGATCATCATGGCCTACCAGGGAGAGGAACGCCGCCTGCAACTGGATCGCCGCGCCATTAGCGGCCATCCCAGTGTGCTGCCGTTGTTGCGCGATCAGCTGGGGCGCCGCTACCGGTTTCCCGCCGACACGCCGGCAATGGTGCTGACGGATGCCTATAATCCCATCGATTTCTTCGACGGCTGGCTGCGGGAATTCGTGCGGCGCGCCATACTCGAGTCCACCGATTGGGATATCCTGATCAGTTAAGCGCCTGCGGGTGTGCTGCTTGATAATCTCGAATAGTGATAAAATTATAGATATATATTACTTTTCGAGAAAAGTGGCCTGCGTTATTGTTTCACCCACTCGCAGACAAACCCCCTATTTGTTTGAGTCAGCCGCGGCTTCCCTCCCGGAGTCGCGGCTTCTTTTTGCGCAGCCATTTGCCGCCCGCCATCGCTGGGCCAGCGTCGTTTGCGGGCCGCCGCGGAGGTGATACCCTTATCCAGGCATTAAAAATTCCATTCGCCGCGGCCTTTGTCTGCCCCCCCGAGTGCGTTAACCTCAAACCTGTCGGGGCCCTCCTGTCTGCTTCTTCCATCCGCCCGGCGCCCCGTACAAGCCCAGGTGATCGGTATTGAAGAGAAAGATCGAGATCTGCGGCAGTTGCAGCGATGACTTGTTTTCAAACAGAGAAACTGACCATGAAGCCTGGATTTGTTTATGCCGTCTTTCTGCTGGTGGCGCTGACGGCTTGTGGTTCGGAAAGCGGTAGCGAAGGCAACACCGTCGCCACCCCCGTGCCCGAGGTCACTGATGAGCAGGCGCTGACCGCCGACTGTGACCGCTGCCATGGCAAGGACGGCGCCACCAGCCTCAACGGTGCCCCTTTTCTCGCTGGCCAGCACCGGCCGTACCTGGTGGCCGCGATTCGTGAATACGTGGTCGGCGCTCGGCTGCATAAACCCATGCGTGACTCGGTGGTGGCGCTGACGGACGCCGAACGGCAGGTTGTGGCCGAGCATTACGCAAGGTTGGATACGCCATGGAAAGGCGTGACACCGGCGCAGCCGGTCACGGCCGGGCGCATCGACAGGCGCGCTGCCGCTGCCGGCAAGCGCATTGCGCGCCAGTGCACCTCCTGTCACGGCGGCAAGGGCGTTAGCACCCGTCCCGGGGTGCCGAGCCTCGCCGGCCTGCAGCCGGACTATTTCAAGCGCGCACTGCGCGCCTACCTCACCGGCGAGCGCCAAGGCGCCAAAATCATGAAGAACTTCAAGTATTCCCTGACGGAGCGGGACATCGACAACCTTGCCGCCTATTTTGCCAGCCTCAAGCCCCGCAAGGCTGCGCTGTCGATCCAGGGCAGCGTCAAATGGGGCCGCAAGACGGCGGCCCGTTGCGTGGGCTGCCACGGCGCCAATGGCAACAGCATCAACCCCGACATCCCCAGCCTTGCCGGGCAGGACGGCCGCTATCTGAAGACCGCCTTGCAGCATTACCGTGACGGCGCGCGCAAGCATGCCATGATGCAGCAGGCCGTGGCCGGCTTCAGTGACAAGAAGATCGCCAATCTGGCCGCCTATTATTCGCGCCAGAAGCCGGCCTTGCCGGGCAATGGCGGGAGCGGCAAGCCGGGCGAGTTCGATCCCATTGCCGACGGCGGCCGGCTGGCGGCCTCCTGCGATGGCTGTCATGGCAAGGATGGCAATGGCGGCCAGCCGGGCATCCCGCGCCTCACCGGCCTCGCCCCGCAGTACCTGTTTGCCGCCATCCAGGCCTACAGGGACGGCGAGCGCGACAATGAGACCATGCGCATGTTCACCCGCACCCTTAGTGACGTGGCGATCGAAAAGGTCAGCCTGTTCTATGCCACCCGCGAGCCCGCGGAGAACACGCAGCGCGGCAAGGGTGACGCCGCGGCCGGTGAGGCAATTGCTGCCGCCTGTAGTGCCTGCCATGGCGAAAAGGGCATCAGCCCGGACCCCAAGGTGCCCAGCCTGGCCGGGCAGGATGCCGCCTATCTGGTTTCAGCCATCGGCGATTACGCCAGCGGCGAACGCCCGGTTGAGGCCATGACCGATGCCGTCAAGGCGCTGGACAAGCAGGCGGTGCGGGATGTCGCCACCTGGTATGCCTCGCTGAGCGGCGCCCGGCCCACGGTGCGCCTGCCGGAATCGCCCGCCAGCTGGGTGATGAAATGCGACCGTTGTCATGGCCCGGGCGGCTATGGCGAGCAGCCGGACAAGCCCATCATCGCCGGCCAGTTGCAGCCCTATCTGGTCAAGTCGCTGATCGCCTACCGTGACGGTATGCGCAGGCACTCCATGATGAATGCCATGCTGGCCGACATAAGCCTCAGCGAGATCGATGCGCTGGCCGCCCATTATGCGTGGCAGGGCTGGCCGGAGAAGAAAGCGGATAACCGTAAATAGTCTAGTAGGGTGGGCACACAAAACGTGCCCACTCTACCTGACTAACGGGTTTTAGCGACCCCGGTCCAGCGTGTGTTGCCCTGGTGGTATTCCCGGGCGTGGGCTTCGATGTCCTTTTCCGCTTCTGCCCGGGTGGTGTGGCAGTGCGGCCCGAACCAGCCTTCGAGGTTGTGCAGGCTGTGGGTGCAGATGGCGTAGTAGGGCTTGTCTGGCGGGCAGGCGTTGGCCTCCGGGTAATTGCCCATGGCGGTGGCCTGGGCGGATACCAGGATGCAGATCAGAAAGGTGGCGGCTGCGCGGATCATATGTGCAGCCTGCGCAGTTCGGCCTCGGGTACGCTGCGTTCCCAGGCATCGTTGAAGGACTTCTGCAGTTGCCGGGCTTCGCCGGGGTTGTTGAATTCCGCCGTGCCCTCGAAGCGCGCGCCGTGGGCGCGGCGCAGGATCCCCACTTCGTCGACCACCATGAAGCTGTCGATGCGATCCTGGTCTTCTTCCGCCACGCGGTGGATGAACACGTGGCTGCTGATGCGCCGCGCCAGCTCGACGATGCGGTGGCCGCGGGTGACGGCGGTGCTGGGATCCTTGAGCAGGATATAGACCTTGGAATGGGGGCTTTGGATGGCCAACTGCTTGACTGCTTCGACAAATTCACGGGTGTCGTACAGCACCGGGTCGAGGTTGTGGGTGAACAGGTGCAGCGAGCGATGCGCCTGTTGCACCAGCCGCAGCGCCACCTCGCGGTTGTCGGCGCGGGTCCGCAGGTAGAGGATGTCGCGGCTCTCGCCCAGTTTCTGCGCCGACAGGTCCAGCGTCGTTTCTGTCGCAGTCGGCGCGGAGTCGGACAAGGTCCGCTGCATGCGCTGGTGCAGGATGCCGGCGTCCATGAACACGTCACCGACGGGCTGGAAGCCATGCCGCTGGTAGAAGCCCAGGGCCTGGGTCTGGGCGTCCAGTTCGACGCTGGGCAGGCGCATTTTCTGCGCGATGGCGATCAGCGCCGTGAGCAGGGCGCTGCCGACTCCCTGACGCCGCCACGGCGCCAGTACCGCCATGCGGCCGATGTGGCCATCGGGCAGCAGGCGGCCGGTGCCGATGGGATGATTCTGCTCGTCGAAGGCCAGCACGTGGGTGCTGCCGTCGTCCCGGCCGTCCCATTCCAGTTCTTCCGGCACCTGCTGTTCGTTGATGAAGATGGCCTCGCGCAGGGCGCGCAGGTCGCTTTCCGCGGATTGCCAGCTGACCCGTTCGATGCGGATCGTCTTTTTCATGCGTTGTGTTCCTGTGGCAGTTCGAGATAACCGGCATTGTAGAGCTGGCCGAGCAGCTGGATGAAGGTAGCGTCGCGCAGCGCCGCGCCGAAGTCGCCGGGGGTAAGCCGCCGTCGGTCGCAGAGTGTCGCCACGGCTTCCGTGAGGGTGCGCGGCACCGGCCAGGCCTGGCCGTCGACGAACAGGGTGATGTCGTCCGCGCCGTCGTCGATGAAGGCGAAGCGGGCGTCTTCGCTGCGCCACAGGGCGTCGGCGTCGCGCAGCCGTTGCAGAAAGGCGTCCGCGGTCAGGGGGTGTTCCGGCGGTTCGGCGCTCTGCCCGGATTTGTTCTCGGTGATGTAGCGGCCGAACCACTGGTCGATGGCGGCGTCGTCGGCCAGGGCGTCGCGGATGATGCGCCGAATTCGCGTGCGTGCGCCGGCGGTGATCTCGCCGGGGTGGGCCTGCAAGGGCAGGTCGGGGTCGTGATAGCGTTGCCGCTCGTCCAGCCTGCCGGCGAGTTCGTCGAGGAAGCCGGTGAGCAGCTCGCTCACCGTCGGCGTGCGGAAGCCCACGGAGAAGGTCATGCAGTCGTCCAGCGCCACGCCGTAGTGGGCCACGCCGGGCGGCAGGTAGAGCATGTCGCCGGGTGCCAGCACCCATTCGTCGGTGGGCTGGAAGTCGCGCATGATGCGCAGATCGATGCCGGGGATGACGTTGTCGTCGGTCACCGGGTCGGTGCTGATCTGCCAGCGGCGCTGGCCCAGGCCCTGGATCAGGAATACGTCATACTGGTCCATGTGTGGACCCACGGAGCCGTGCGTGGGCGCGTAGCTGACCATCACGTCATCGACCCGCCAGTTGGGGATGAAGTTGAACGATTCGAGCAATGCGGCCAGCTCCGGCAGATATCTATTGCACTCCTGTACCAGCAGGGTCCAGTGGGTATCGGGCAGGCGGGCGAAGCGGTCTTCGTCGAAGGGGCCGGTCTCCAGCGCCCAGGGTTGCGGGCCGCCGCGCTCCAGCACGATGCGGGACTCCACCGTTTCCTCGCAGGCCAGGCCGGCCAGTTCGTTCGGGCTGATGGGGGTGGTGAAGCCGGGCAGGGCGTTTCTTGCCAGCAGGGGTTTTTTCTGCCAGTGGTCGGCGAGAAAGCGGGCGGGGCTGAGTCCGCCGAGCAGGGGGCTGTGGTCGGTCATGCGGGCTAGTTTACGCTATTGGGACGGGAATAATGACCTGTTTGCAGGCAGGAAATCCAGGCAAAAAAAAGGCTGCACGGTGGGGGTGTGCAGCCTAGAGAGGAGGTTGAAGTGCGGGGACGAATCACAAGGGAGGGGAGGAGTTGCCTCCACACTTCGGGGACAGATTATCCGGATCCAAGCTGAACGGTCAGTGAATCATTTCACTATATTATAAATAAATAAATTCTTGTTTGGTGATTAGGGCGCATTGGTCCCGGAGTGGGCGGAGAAAAAAAGGGGGGGCAGCATGTGCCCCCCATAAAAGGGAGAGTGATGTTGTGGCCGGGCTCGGGGGCAAGTCCGGTCACGCAGTGTTGGTTGCAGCCTTCGTGCCAATCTTCCCATGTGCGGATTTTGGCGGCTCCTGGGCCGGGTCTGGCCGCGGGGGCGGTCAAAAAACCGCCGGGTCGGCGGCTTTTCGTTGGCGGCCCGACTGGAATTTGACGGTTGGCGCTCAAATATCGGCCGCCTGCTGCGCCGCGTTGCCGATGTAGCCGGCCGGGGTCAGGGCCAGCAGGCGGTCCTTGGCCTCCTGCGGGATGTCCAGCGACTCGACGAAGGCCTGCAGGCGCTCGCGGTCGATGCCGGTGCCGCGGGTCAGTTCTTTCAGCTTCTCGTAGGGCTTGTCGATGCCGTGGCGGCGCATCACCGTCTGTACCGGCTCGGCCAGCACCTCCCAGCACGCGTCGAGGTCCTCGGCCAGGCGCTGCGGGTTCACCTCCAGCTTGCCCATACCCTTCAGCGTGGACTGGTAGGCAATGAGCGAGTGGGCCACGCCCACGCCCAGGTTGCGCAGCACCGTGGAGTCGGTGAGGTCGCGCTGCCAGCGCGACACCGGCAGCTTGGCGGCCAGGTGGTCGAAGACGGCATTGGCCAGGCCCAGATTGCCCTCGGAGTTCTCGAAGTCGATGGGATTGACCTTGTGCGGCATGGTGCTCGACCCCACCTCGCCGGCCACCGTCTTCTGCTTGAAGTAGCCTAACGAGATATAGCCCCACACGTCGCGGTCGAAATCGAGCAGGATGGTGTTGAAGCGCGCCACGGCGTCGAAGTATTCGGCGATGTAGTCGTGCGGCTCGATCTGGATGGTGTAGGGATTGAGGCTCAGGCCCAGGCCGGTGACGAAGTCCTCGGCGATGGCCGGCCAGTCCAGCTCCGGGTAGGCCGACAGATGGGCGTTGTAGTTGCCCACCGCGCCGTTGATCTTGCCCAGCAGGGGCACCGCGGCGAGCTGCGCGCGCTGGCGCATCAGGCGCGCGCAGACGTTGGCGAATTCCTTGCCCACGGTGGTGGGGGAGGCGGGCTGGCCGTGGGTGCGCGACAGCATGGGCCGGGCGGCATGCTCGTGGGCCAGGGCGCGCAGGGCGTCGATGAGTTCGTCCATCTGCGGCAGCAGGGCCTGGGTGCGCGCCTCGCGCAGCATCAGGGCGTAGGACAGGTTGTTGATGTCCTCGGAGGTGCAGGCGAAGTGGATGAATTCGCTCACCGCCTCCAACTCGGCGTTGCCGGCGATCTTCTCCTTGAGGAAGTACTCCACCGCCTTCACGTCGTGGTTGGTGGTGCGCTCGATGTTCTTCACCCGCTGCGCGTCTTCCTCGCGGAACTTGTCGACGATGTCGTTCAGCACCCGGGTGGCGTGCTCGCTGAAGGCCGGCACCTCGGGGATGCCCGGGTTCGCCGCCAGCATCTGCAGCCAGCGCACCTCCACCAGCACACGGTGCCGGATCAGGCCGTATTCGCTGAAGATGGGCCGCAGGTCGTTGCATTTGGCGCCGTATCGGCCGTCGATGGGGGAAATCGCCGTCAAGCTGCTGAGATCCATGGGGGCTCCGGAAAATCTGAAAGGGGTGAACACGATGAAGTGCAAAATCGGGGGCGAATGATACACCATTCGCCGCCCGCGTTCGCCTGCATGGGTGCGCATCGGCTATAATCGAGCGCCATTTGCCGCGGTTCCCGGCGTTTCGGCGCACGGCGCCCCGGCAGCGAAAACAATGACCGCGCCGCGCACAGGCAGGCGCCGCCCACCCCCAGACACAGGAACGAACATGCTCGAAGCCTATCGCCAACACGTCGAAGAACGCGCCCAGCAGGGCCTGCCACCGCTGTCGCTGAATGCCGAACAGGTAGCGGAACTGGTGGAGCGGCTGAAAAATCCCCCCGCCGGTGAAGGCAAGACCCTGGTCGAACTGCTGACCCACCGGGTGCCGCCGGGCGTTGACGAGGCCGCCTACGTGAAGGCCGGTTTCCTCGCCGCCGTGGCCAAGGGCGAGGCCGAGAGCCCGCTCATCGACCGCAAGCGCGCCACCGAACTGCTGGGCACCATGCTGGGCGGGTACAACATCGCGCCCCTCATCGAGTTGCTCGACGATGACGACATGGCGCCCATCGCCGCCCATGCCCTGTCGCATACCCTGTTGGTGTTCGACGCCTATCACGACGTGCTCCACAAGGCCAAGACCAACAGCTGGGCCAAGGAAGTGGTCGACGCCTGGGCCGGGGCGGAGTGGTTCACCAGCCGCGAGCCGCTGCCCGGGCAGATCACCGTCACCGTGTTCAAGGTGCCGGGCGAGACCAACACCGACGACCTGTCGCCGGCCTCCGAGGCCTGGAGCCGCCCGGACATCCCCCTGCACGCCAAGGCCATGCTGGCCGCCAAGATGCCCGACGGCCTGGCGAAGATCGAAGAGCTGAAGGCCAAGGGTCACCCCCTGGCCTACGTGGGCGACGTAGTGGGCACCGGCTCGTCGCGCAAGTCGGCCATCAACTCCGTGTTATGGCACATGGGCCACGACATCCCCTTCGTGCCCAACAAGCGCCAGGGCGGGGTGGTGCTGGGTGGCAAGATCGCCCCCATCTTCTTCAACACCGCGGAAGACTCCGGCGCCCTGCCCATCGAGTGCGACGTGAGCAAACTGGAAATGGGCGACGTCATCACCATCCACCCCTACGCGGGCAAGATCACCAACGAGGCCGGCGAGACCGTCAGCACCTTCGAACTCAAGCCCAGCACCCTGGCCGACGAGGTGCGCGCCGGCGGCCGCATCCCGCTGATCATCGGCCGCTCGCTCACCGACAAGACCCGCGAGGCCCTGGGCCTGGCGCCCTCCGAGGTCTTCATCCGCCCGCAGCCGGCGGCCGACAGCGGCAAGGGCTACACCCTGGCGCAGAAGATGGTGGGCCGCGCCTGTGGCGTCGAAGGCATCCGCCCCGGCACCTACTGCGAGCCACGCATGACCACCGTCGGCTCCCAGGACACCACGGGCGCCATGACCCGCGACGAACTCAAGGAACTGGCCTGCCTCGGCTTCTCCGCCGACCTGGTGATGCAGAGCTTCTGCCACACCGCCGCCTACCCCAAGCCGGTGGACATCAGGCTGCAGCACGAGCTGCCCGAGTTCATCCAGAACCGCGGCGGCGTCGCCCTGCACCCCGGCGACGGCGTCATCCATAGCTGGCTCAACCGCATGATCCTGCCCGACACCGTGGGCACCGGCGGTGACTCCCACACCCGCTTCCCCATCGGCATCAGCTTCCCCGCCGGCTCCGGCCTGGTGGCCTTCGGCGCCGCCCTCGGCGTGATGCCGCTGGACATGCCCGAGTCCGTGCTGGTGCGCTTCAAGGGCGAGATGCAGCCCGGCATCACCCTGCGCGACCTGGTCAACGCCATCCCCTACGTTGCCATCCAGAAGGGCCTGCTGACGGTGGAGAAGGCCGGCAAGAAGAACGTCTTCTCCGGCCGCGTGCTGGAGATCGAGGGCCTGCCGGACCTCAAGGTGGAGCAGGCCTTCGAGCTGTCGGACGCCTCCGCCGAGCGCTCCGCCAACGGCTGCACCGTGCGCCTCGACAAGGAACCCATCATGGAGTTCCTGGCATCCAACATCGCCCTGCTCAAGTGGATGATCGCCGAGGGCTACGAGGACAAGCGCACCCTGCAGCGCCGCATCGACGCCATGCAGGCCTGGCTGGACGACCCGCAACTGCTGGAGCCGGACGCCGACGCCGAATACGCCGAGGTCATCGACATCGACCTGGCCGAGATCACCGAGCCGCTGCTCGCCTGCCCCAACGACCCGGACGACATCAAGCCCCTCTCCGAAGTGGCCGGCGAGCAGATCGACGAAGTCTTCATCGGCTCCTGCATGACCAACATCGGCCACTACCGCGCCGCCGGCAAGGTGCTCGAAAACAGCGGCAGCGTGCCCGTTCGCCTGTGGATCGCGCCGCCCACCAAGATGGACGAACACCAGCTCATGGAAGAGGGCTACTACGCCATCTTCGGCCGCGTCGGCGCGCGCACCGAAATGCCCGGCTGCTCCCTGTGCATGGGCAACCAGGCGCGGGTGCGTGATGGCGCCACGGTGGTCTCCACCTCCACCCGCAACTTCCCCAACCGCCTGGGCAAGGACGCCAACGTCTATTTGTCGTCAGCCGAACTGGCCGCCGTGGTGGCCGCCAAGGGCCGGCTGCCCACGGTGGCGGAATACCAGGAAGCGGTAAAACACCTGCAACCCATGGCGGGCGAGATCTATCGTTATCTCAACTTCCATGAGATTCAGGAATACAAGTCCGTGGCGGATGAAGTGCTGCCGGTGGCGATGGGGTAACGCAACAATAACGGCCTGTTGGCCGCCCGGCAGCTATCTATGGCGTTTCCGGTGCCTGTCCGCCCGGCACGTCCCTGCGCGAATCCGCAGCGGCCAGCAGATCCAAGGGGCTGGCAACGGCCACCCCGGGCCTGTTCAACACGTGCGTATAGATCATGGTGGTGGACACGTCCGCATGGCCCAGCAGTTCCTGAACCGTGCGGATGTCATAGCCGGACTCCAGCAGATGCGTGGCGAAGGAATGCCGCAAGGCATGGCAGTTGACCCGCTTGTTGATGCCCGCCTTGCCCGCCGTCTGCTTGATGGCCTTCTGCAGACCATTCTCGTGCACATGATGCCGGCGCACCGCGCCTGAACGCGGATCGGTGGAAATCCGGGGGGAGGGGAACAGGTATTGCCACTGGAATGCCTTCGCCGCCGCCGGATACTTTCTTGCCAAGGCATCCGGCAAATAAACCTCCCCCAGGCCATTGTCCAAATCCGCCTGATGCATCGCCTTCGTCTGTTGCAGCTGTGTCTGCAGCGATGTGACCAGCGTTCTCGGCAAGGGCACAACCCGGTCTTTTCCCCCTTTGGCGTTGCGCACCAGAATCTGCTGATAGCCGAAATCGATGTCCTGAGTCCGCAGCCGCACACACTCCATCAGGCGCAGCCCGCAGCCATACAACAGATTCGCCATGAGTTGGTGGGTGGGATTGGCAAGGGCGGCAAGCAGCGCTTGCACTTCGTCACGAGTGAGCACCACGGGAAGACGTCGCGGCTTTTTCGAATGCGCAAACTCACCCAGCTCGAGCGCCGTCCAATTCATTACCTGCTTGTAGAAGAACACCAGGGCATTGAGCGCCTGAGACTGGGTACTGCTGGCAACCCGCCGGTTTACCGCCAAGTGCTCCAAAAAACGGCGAATGGCAAGCGTGTCGAGCGTGGCGGGATCCTGCATATCGTTGAAAGCGACAAAACGGGCCAGCCAGTTCAGGTAAGCCTGCTCGGTACGAATGGAATAATGGCGCACACGGATTTCAGCGAGCATGCGTTCCACGTGCTGCGGAAAGGCCGCTTGCAACTGGCCAACAACACCCGCAAAGGATTTCTCAAAGGCCGTATCCGATGCATCGGCCTCAGCCGGTGCCGTATAGTCTCGCGCCACAGTCGGGTGGCTCGAAGGCAAATCCCGCGCCGCATCGATCCAGAACTGCCAGGGGAAAGTGGCGGCCCAGGGAGTCTTGACGAGATCGACAAACAACACCCTCAAGGCTGTCACCAGCTGCCTGTATTGCCAGTCCTTGAGGCGAGAGTTTCTGCCTTTTTCCTGAAGATATTGTTCAAGAATCTGCGGCGTGTGGGTCGCCAGGCGTTGCTCGGGAAAGGCCTTGATGTACTGCTCAGCATGACGAACATACCACCGGGCAAGATCAGGCCTGGTCTCGTAGGTCTTTAATTTTTCTACGAAAATGTCCCAAAAGCGGGAAACTCTTGGATCGTTCATGGAGCAATCCTAAGCGACCCGGCAGGGGAAAAACACCAAAAATTACCACTTCATCGTCGTGGGAGTTGTGCTAACTTAGCAGGCACGGGAAGAGTGTATAGGCAGATTTCTGCCTATATGGGTAAATTACAGATGTCTGTCTAAGAAAACTGTT
>DRQN01000133.1 GCA_011371455.1 Gammaproteobacteria bacterium | reverse complement strand
GGTGAAATCCAGCCCCACCGCCCAAGGAGGTTACGTTTCAGGCCTTACCAACTCTCGCAATACAGCGGTCGCATAGGTGCCGGCGGGCAGGCTGAAGACCAGCTGCAGATCCTGCCCCTCCGCCAGCCACTGCCATTGCAGATCCGCCACCGGCAGGCGCAGGGCGCGGCGTTCCTGTTTCAGGCCGGCCTTTTCCAGGCCCTCACGAAAATCACCGTAAGCCGCCAGCGCGGTCTCTTCCACCGCCCGCGCGGCACCCAGCGACGGCAATTCACCCCTGCCCCACAGCGGCCCGCTGGGCAGCACATCGCCGCTGGCCAGGCGTGCATCGATCTCGTCATCGATGGCTTCGGCGACGAAAAAACTGCGGCTGCCGGACAGCTGCAGGGCCTCGCCTGGCAGTGCCTGGTGCCAGTTGGCCGCGCACACCCGCGCCGCCAGCACCTCGTTGAACAGAAACGAGCGCGCCGCGGACAGAAACAGGCCGCGCCGGTGGCGGTCCTTCACCCGCCGCCCGCCGAACATGGCCGTGGCAGCGGCCAGGTTGCCGCCATCGCGGCCAAAGCGCTGTTCGCCGAAATAGTTGGGCACGCCCTGTTCGGCCACCCGCGCCAGCCGTTCCTCCAATGCCGCCCGATCGCCCCGCACCTCGCGCAGCCGCAGGGTGAATCGATTACCGCGCAGGCCGCCGCGTTGCAGCTTGCGGCGGGCGCGCGCCTGGCTGAGCAGCGCGAGGTCGTCGCCGAGCAGGGGTGACCAGTCCGGGTCCGCCTTGCCCGGCAGCCAGACACTGAACCACTGCGTGGTCACCGCCACGCGGTCCTTCAAGCCGCAATAGCTCACGTCACGCGCCCGCACCCCGGCGTGGCGCGCCAGGGCGCGGGCCACCTCCTCGGTATTGCGGTTGCGCTTGCGGATGTGCAGCAGCAGGTGTTCACCCTCGCCATCGGCTTCGCCGTCGCGCAGTTCATCGACGCAAAAATCCTCGGCACGGGCGCGCACCTGGGCGCTGGCATCGGGGCGGCCGAAGGCGCGGGGCCAGTCGGGAAGGTTGTTCAAAGGTGGGGTATCCAAACAGGATTCCTTATTCTCAACCTGAATCCGTGGATTCAGGGCGGATGAAGTACGCAGCTGCTTGATTCATATAGCGAGACGGATCAATGAGTTGTGTCATTCGCCGCCATGAACCCACGGATTCAGGTTCAATACCGCGCAAAAAGATTTACCGCAAAGGTCGCCAAGGGACGCAACGCTTTGATTTCCTGCTGTTTGAGCTTTGCGTTTCTTGGCGACCTTTGCGGTTGAAAGAACTTTATGTAGGCATCGCTCTTTTCTCGCTACACCGCAAGGTGATGCCACACAATTTATTGTATTTTTCTTGTTAACCCGTTCTGCGCCTCTGTAGTGAATTCCGATTTCACAGGGTCAGCAAACACACCGCATGCACGGCGATACCCTCGCCGCGACCACAGAAACCCAGCCCTTCGGTGGTGGTGGCCTTGACGTTGACCTGGCTGGTCTCCACGCCAAGGTCGGCGGCGAGATTGGCGCGCATGGCGTCGATGTGCGGGGCCATTTTCGGCGCCTGGGCGATGAGGGTAAGGTCTACATTGCCAACGCCATAGCCCTGCCCCGCCAGCTGTTCGACCACCCGGCGCAACAGAATGCGGCTGTCGATGTTCTCGAACTCGGCGCTGCTGTCGGGAAAATGCCAACCGATGTCGCCCAGCCCGGCGGCGCCCAGGAGGGCGTCGCAGAGGGCGTGGATGGCCACGTCGCCGTCGGAATGGGCGATGAACCCCCTGTCGAAGGGAATGCGCACCCCGCCTAACATCAAGTGGTCGCCCGCACCAAAGCGGTGTACATCAAAACCATGACCGATTCGCATCAGTTCAATCCCCAAGTTATTGTTTCAGCCACAGAGGCACAGAGAAGCACGGAGAAAAACATGAATGCATGTCCTCTGTGCGCTCAGTGTCTCCGTGGCAAATGAGCTTCCCTCCCCGTACCGCAGCCATCATTTCTGGTAGACCTTGCGCCGGAACAGGTCGCTGCGGCGGCTCACCAGGCGGTCGAGGAACAGCAGGCCGTCGAGGTGATCCACTTCATGTTGGACCGCGCGCGCCTCGAAGCCCGTGCATTCGTATTCGCGCTGTGTGCCGGACTCGTCACAGGCGGTGAAACGGATCTTCTCGGCACGGATCACGTTGCCGGTGTAGTCCGGCACCGACATGCAGCCCTCACGGCCCATCACCATGCCTTCCCACTCGGTGATTTCGGGATTGATCAGCAGCAGGCGGCCGGAATGGGAGGAGCCTTTGGGCAGCTTGCGCAGGGCGGAGATGTCGACGATGACGATGCGCTCGAAGCGCCCCACCTGCGGCGCGGCGATGCCGACCCCGCCGGGGCCGGCGCGCATGGTCTCTTCCAGATCGGCGACAAAGGTGCGCAGCGCGTCGTCGAAGACCGTGACCGGCTGTGACGCCTGCTTGAGGCGCTCGTCCGGGTATTTGAGGATGTCGAGCACCGCCACCTCAACCCACCATGATGTCGACGGGCGTCAACCGGGCCTCCACGCCCTTGCCCTTGACGATCTCCAGCGCCGATTCCAGCGCCGGGATGCCTTCCAGGGCGCGGCCCTCGATGTGCAGGATGTAGATGGGCGCCTCTTCCGTGCCGCCAACGTCGGAGATGAGGTCGAGAATGTCCAGCCCGGCCTCGGCCAGGGCGCCGGTGACCTGGGCGACGATGCCGGCGCGGTCGGCGCCGTAGACGGTGATGCGCACGTCCGGCTCCAGGTGCCGGTGCAGCCCGCCTTCGACGCGGTCCACGTGCAGGCGCAGGCCGAGGGATTCGGCCTCCCCTGCCACCAGCTGCTCAAGGGCATGGGTGGTGCCGGCGAAGCGCACCATCATCATGATGGTGAAGTTGCCGCCGAGGCGCATCATGGAGGTCTCGCCGAGGTGGCAACCGCCCTCGAACAGGGCGTGGGTGACGCGCGCGACGATGCCCGGACGGTCGCGGCCCACCAGGGTCAGCATGTACCAGTGTTCGTTCATGGGGTTCTCCTGATGCGGGTCAATGCAGGGTCGAATGGGTCACGTAGATGAGCAGCACGCCGGCGCCGATCAGCGCCACCTGTTCCAGCGTGGCACGCGCCTCGGCGCGCTTGTGCAGGCCGGGAATCAGGTCGGCGACGGCAATATAGATGAAGCTGGAGGCCGCCACCGCCAGCACGTAGGGCAGCACGTTCTGCATGTCGCCCAGACTCCAGTAGGCCAGCAGCGCGCCGGCAACCGTGGTAAGACTGGACAAGACGTTGAACAGCAGTGCCTTGGCGCGCGAAAAACCGCTGTGCAGCAGCACCACGAAGTCACCCACTTCCTGCGGGATCTCATGCGCGGCGATGGCCAGGGCGGTGACGATGCCGAGGTGGATATCGGTGAGAAAGGCGGCGGCAATGAGCACGCCATCGACGAAATTGTGCAGGCCATCGCCGATCAGGATCATCCAGCCACTCGCCGCCTTGCCGTGGCCGTGATCATGGCCGGCGAGAGAATGGGTCTCGCAGGTATCGGAATGGCAGTGGCGCCACAGCACCAGCTTTTCAAGAATGAAAAAGGTCAGCAGGCCCAGCAGCACGGCGAGGAAGACCTCGTGAAAGTCCTCCACCCCCGGCGCCATCAGGGCATGGGGCAACAGGCCGAGGAAGGCCGCGCCCAGCAGCGAGCCAATGGCGAAACTGACCAGGTGCGGCACCAGCCGCGAGCGCACCGCGGCCGGCAACAGCAGAAAGCTGGCCGCCACCAGCACGCTGAGCACGCCGCCCAGCAGGCTGAAGATGATGATCCAGGTGAGAAGACTCATAAAATATGGGGTGCCTGCGATTTGTGGGGCGACAGTTTAAACCAATCGGGACGCTAGGGGTCGTTTTCACCACAGAGGCACGAAGGGCACAGAGAAAAAAATGGGTTCTCGCCAAGCCCGCCAAGCGCGCAAAGAAAATCCTTTGTGTTTTCCTTTGCATCTCAGCGCCTCTGCGAGAAATCTTGTTTGCGCATTTCTCTGTGAACTCCGTACCTCTGAAGACTCATGAAATGTGGGGTACCTGCGATTTGTGGGGCGGCGGTTT
>DRQN01000132.1 GCA_011371455.1 Gammaproteobacteria bacterium | reverse complement strand
TGTTCCACTTCAACGGGTGCCGGTAAATCCAGCACCGGCGTCAGATCTCCAAATAACGCCAACCCGGCCATTTCAGTGCCATGCCCCTCCTGGTCGTCGGTTCCCCAACCCGGCCCCACTGTGTGGGTATCCACATCCCGAATTAACGGAGCAAGCAGTGGATGCGCAATGTTCACGCCGGTGTCCAACAGACAGACATGCGGCACTGCTACTCCCTCGTTCGGTACAGTCATGCGCTGAAGCAGCTCATCCACCCAATCCGGCTGCTCTTCCGGAGGCAGCGAATCGAAGAAATCGGCAGTCTCCTTCGCACGCCGCAGCTCGGCGATGCTGTTCAAGGTCAGCACCGAACGCTGCATCTGTTCCAGGGAGCCGTAGACCAACAAAACCGTACGCTCAGGAAATTCGATCCGCCCTTCAGCTACCCGGAAACCCAAGCCTTGCGCCATTTGCTTGAACTGCCCGACTACGCCAAGCCGGTCGCCGCCTACCGGCAACCACACCTCCCACCAGAAGGCCTCATCAGGCTCGGTGGGAAATACCTCAGGATCATCCGTCCAGAGAGATCGGATACTGGCAACGCGGATATTACGGATGGCATCGATCAGTTTCTGGTTGCGCGGCTCGCCCTTGGGCGTGTCCTTCTCCAGGTAGGCTTTGATCTTGTTTTCCAAGACCTGCAGCTTGCCGTCGGGTACGAAGACTGTGGCAAGTGTCTTGCCCTCTTCATGGCGAACATTGCGCAGCTCGATGCCCGAGCTCTCGGCCGCCAGCGACTCGAAGGCCAACTCAATATCCGGGAAACTCTCGAACTCGATCTGCAAGCCGAAACCTTCCTCCACCCCGCTTTCTTGCTGGAGCGTTTTGGCCTGCTCAAGAGCCGGTTCCAGGCCCTCCATCTGCTGCAACAGAGCACTGCCGTGCGCTTGCCGGTTCCGGCGCGGGACCTCCTTGCCGCCACCGCCGCCTCCGGGGCGCCGGAAGGGTTCCGCTTGCGCCGTATGGTCAAGAATGAAATGCCGTCTGGGCTGAGGTCCGTCTTCTGCCATGAGCGCTCAGGTTCAGTTGGTTTGGTTATTGAATCGTGACCGGGCCTCGGCACGTTCCTCGATGGCGAGCCGTATATCCGGCTCGCTGAGGTGCTTCTTCTGTTCGATGACCGCCTCTTTCAGCGCCTCGTCGCAGGCACGGACGATCTCGGCATAGCTCAAACCCTTCGCCTTTTTGGCCAACCGGTTCCAGGAGACACCCTTTCGTGCCTGCCGCCCCAAACGCGCCTTCAGCAAGGCGGCAATCCGGGCCTCGTCGGGCAGGCCGTAGTGCAGGATGTCATCAAAGCGGCGGAACAGTGCCTGATCCAGTATCTCGGGGTGATTGGTGGCGGCCACGATCAGGCTGTGAGACTCATCCTGCTCGATCATCTGCAGGAAGCTGTTGAGGATACGCCGCACCTCGCCCACATCGTTGGCCAACCCACGCTGCGAACCGATGGCGTCGAACTCATCGAAGAAATAGACGCCACGCGTGCGATCCGTGGCATCGAACACCTGGCGCAGCTTGGCGGCGGTCTCGCCCATGTACTTGGTGATCAGGCCGTCGAGGCGCACCTGAAGCAGTGGCAGGCCCAGTTCGCCGGCCAGCACTGCCGCCGTCAGGGTCTTGCCGGTGCCCGGCGGCCCGACCAGCAGCAGCTTGCGCCGGGGGGCAAGGCCATGGGAGAGCAGCCGCTCGGCCTGACGCTGCTCCCGAATCACCCGCTTGAGCTGGTATTCCAGGTGATCATCCAACACCATCTCGCCAAGCCGGTTGCCGGGGTAGGAAACCCCCAGCAACTCGGCCAGCTCGCCTCGGGGCCGCCCGATGGGAACGGTCTTGTCACCGCCCTTGGGCGGCAGCCCGCGCCGCGCCTTGGCCTGATCCACCAACGCCCGCAGTTCCTCCGCCAACTTGCCGTGGCCGATCCTGGCCTCGTGGGCGGCCAATTGCATGGCGACGGAATAGAAACGTTCATCATCCCCTTCTGCGTGGGACTTCAATAAGGCAATCAACTGGCTAGCACTGGCCATGGCGGTCTCCTCCGGCGCCCATCATACCTTGATCGCCTTCATCACCTCATCCCCCAGGTGGTTGATCACCTTCACGGCGATGCGGCCGGAGGCGGCGTGAATTTTGTGCAAAACAGTGTCCAGACATTTGGGGGCTTTACACTGGTGCGGATTCAGATCAACCTGGGCATCGACGAGTGTGGGGCCCAGGGAATCCACGGAATCACCAGCGGCCTGGCGAGTTAACTGCCAGGCAAAGTACTGGCTTTGATAAAAGGTGAGTCCGTTGTCTTTCACAATTTTCATTCCAGTATCGCCACCGATATTACAGATGACGCAGTCAAACCATACCCCAGCGTGGCGTCACAATCAGCACAGCTTTATTCGAGGCCATCTGAATTCGAGGCCATCTGACGCCCCTCATCCGTCTTTTGATGCTTCTGGGATATCGACAAAGACATCCATCAGGGGTCGGTTGACGTAGTAGTTGTAACGCCCGACCTTGTGCTTCTCGATAAAGCCCTTTTCCGTCAGCCGCTCGAGGTATTTGGTGGCCGTGAGGCGTGACACGCCGAGATCCTGCTGCACGGATTCGATCTTGGTGTAGGGGTGACGAAACAGGTTGTTGAGCAGGTCCTGGCTGTAGATCTTGGGCAACTCCGCACGAATGCGGTGCTTGTAGTCCTGCATGATTTCCTTGATGCGGGCAATGATCCAGATGGTCTGGCGGGCGGTCTGCTCCACGCCTTCGAGCAGGTAGATCAGCCAGGACTCCCAGTCTCCCGTATCACGTACTTCCTGCAGCAGGCGGTAGTAGTCATCCTTGGTTCGGATGATGTAGCGGCTCAGGTAGAGCACAGGGATATCGAGCAGCCCCTTGGCCACCAAGTACAGAATATTGATGATTCGCCCGGTTCGGCCGTTGCCATCGTAGAAGGGGTGGATGCTCTCGAACTGGTGGTGAATGACGGCCATCTTCACCAGTGGGTCGGCGTCGCTGAGGGCGTCGTCGTTGATGTACTGCTCCAGGTTGCTCATCAGACGCACGATTTCCTCATGGGTCTGCGGCGGGGTGTATACCGTCTCGCCGGTGGTTTCGTTTTTGAGTACGGTACCGCCCTGGGTGCGGATGCCGGCGTCGTTCTGCTCCAGAACACGGTGGATTTCGATGATGCGGTTGACGGTAATCAGGCGGTCTCGCCGGACCTTCTCGAACCCCAGCTTCAGCGCCGAGGCATAGCGGTTCACTTCCTTGGCGGCGGGATTCTTGATGTAGTCCGCAAACAAATTGGCCTTGTACAGGTCGTCTTGCGTAGTGATGACATTCTCGATCTCCGAGCTGTCCTTGGCCTCCTGCAGGGCCAGGGTATTGATGAGAATGTGCTCATTGGGGATGGTCGCTGCCATACCTTTCAGTTCGGCCAGGTAGCGATGCGCCGGGGCAAGCTTTTTCAATACAGCGCGGCTTTCCAGCTCTGTTTCGGGCGGCAAGAAGGGGATCGATGGCGTCGTCATCTCGACCACGCCCCTGTCCACACTTGTATATAAATCATAGAATTTCTATACATGTCAGCCCCATCATAGCAAGAAAACTGCCCTTTTCTGTATTTATTCACGAAATCTGCATACGCAGTACATCAGCCTCGCGCCCATCGTAACCCTTTGATTCTCAAGGCAACTCAGACACATACCATCCGCCATGCAAACAACTACGGCATCTGGATATGATTTTCAATCACAAAATCAGAGGGTTACGCCTGCAGCAGGGGTTGCGTCGGGTGTGCAGGGAAATGGCGGGGACCCATGCGCGTAGCGTATGGGAGTGGCGGAGGTAACCCGCCCCGGAGGGCGGGTGCGGTAGCTCTTTCACACATTTGCCGAACGTGCGTCGGAAAGTATACCGAAAGTTTACTTCCCGTCTGCAGCCTGCAGAGACTCGGACAGGCTATGCACAAGCAGCCTGATGGGGGTGGCGATATAGTTCGCCGGCACCTCGTCCCGCTCAAGCAACGGCTCTAATACTGCTCACTTGAACCCGGAGACATGTTGGAGGCAACAGGCATATAGCGTGGACAGCAGACCAATGGGGTCATGGTCTTCCTGGCTCAGTTGATACCAGATGTAGGTGGTATCCAGGAAATCGAGAAGTTGGGCAGCAAGAATAGACTTACCGTGACCCGGCCCTGCCTCGATGGCGACTAGTGGTGCGTATGTGCCATGCCCCTTAAACCAGAGTTTTCACGCTATCAACCAGCCAGACTGTTCATCAAGTGACGCTTGATATTGTTTTCTTGGAGATGGCCTCGGCAACCAGCCATTTTTTGCTACGAAGTGAACGCCTGCGACCACATAGGGATCGGGTCAAAATCGACGCAAAAACGCTGTCCACATAAACGCCGTTTTTCAGCGGTGGTCACGAGATGGTCACGGGGCATTTTCGGGCTGTTTTTGGACAACCCGAAAACGTCGTGAAAATGGAATATGGTGGCTATGCCCTGATTCGAACAGGGGACCCCATCATTATGAGTGATGTGCTCTAACCAGCTGAGCTACATAGCCTTTTTTGAAATACTAACTTTGTGATCGGGTCAAATCGTTGCAAAATTACCCGACTGTTTTTCTATGTTACTGCCAGGACCTGCTGCCCTTTATCCTTTCTTCTCTCCGGCTACGACCCGTTCCTTATGAGTGATGTGCTCTAACCAGCAGAGCTACGTAGCCATTTACCGCGTACCCCCTTGGGGGGATCAAAAAGGAGGCGGAATTCTACGGCTTCCCACCCTCCTTGTCCAGCCTTAGCCTTGCCTCAGACGTTGAAGCGGAAATGCATCACGTCGCCGTCCTGCACCACGTAGTCCTTGCCCTCCAGCCGCCACTTGCCGGCCTCCTTGGCGCCCTGCTCGCCATTGCCGGCGAGGAAGTCGTCATAGGCAATGACCTCGGCGCGGATGAAGCCCTTTTCGAAGTCGGTGTGGATGACGCCGGCGGCCTGCGGCGCGGTGGCGCCGACATGCACGGTCCAGGCACGTACTTCCTTTACGCCAGCGGTGAAGTAGGTGTGCAGGTGCAACAGGTCGTAGCCGGCACGGATCACGCGGTTGAGGCCGGGTTCACTGAGGCCCAATTCCTGCAGGAATTCGTCGCGTTCCTCATCGTCCAACTCGGCCAGTTCGGCCTCGATGGCGGCACACACGGGCACCACCTCGGCGCCCTCGCTGGCGGCCAGCTCGCGCACCTGGTCCAGCTGCGGATTGTCCTCGAAACCGTCCTCGGCGACGTTGGCAATGTACAGGGTGGGCTTGATGGTGAGCAGGTGCAGATCACGCAGCAGGGCGCGCTGGTCATCGTCGAGTTCCAGGGTTCGGGCGGGCTTGCCCTCGTCCAGGTGGTCGCGCAGGGGCTCGAGCACGGCGAGACGGGCCCTGGCCTCCTTGTCGCCGGACTTGGCCACCTTGGCCTGGCGGGTGATGGCCTTTTCCACCGATTCGAGATCGGCCAGACCCAGCTCGGTGTTGATCACCTCGACATCGTCCAGCGGGCTGACGCGGCCCGCCACGTGCACCACATCATCGTCCTCGAAGCAGCGCACCACGTGGGCGATGGCGTCGGTCTCGCGGATATTGGCGAGAAACTGGTTGCCCAGGCCCTCGCCCTTGGAGGCGCCGGCAACCAGGCCGGCGATGTCGACGAACTCGATAGTGGTGGGCACCACCCGCTCGGGCCTGACGATGGCCGCCAGGGCATCGAGGCGCGGGTCCGGCACCGCCACCACGCCGACGTTGGGCTCGATGGTGCAGAAGGGGTAGTTGGCGGCCTGGATGCCGGCCCTGGTCAGGGCATTGAAGAGGGTCGACTTGCCCACGTTGGGCAGGCCGACGATACCGCATTTGAATCCCATGGATGTATCTCTGGCTCGTGTTTCTGGTTTATCCGCGAATGAACGCCAATGCACGCAAATGAAACATCATTCTTTGAAATCTTTCGCGTTCATTCGCGGACGAAAAATGCCTGGCACATGATCATCGGAGTCCACTCCAACCCCACAGCACTCAGTCCTCAGCACCCTATTTCCGGCTATGCAGCCGATTCATCGCCGCCTGCAGGTCACCGTCGAGAATCTGCGGCAGACTGCGCAGGGCCTCGTCGATGGCCGCTTCGATGCTGAGGCGATCATCGGGGCTGGCCTTGCCCAATACATAGTTGGTCACTTCGCGGGCCGCGCCCGGATGGTCGATGCCGATGCGCAGGCGCAGGAACTCGCGGCTGCCCAGTTGGCTGATGATGTCGCGCAGGCCGTTGTGCCCGCCATGCCCGCCGCCCAGCTTGAGACGCAACTGCCCGGCCGGGATGTCCAGCTCGTCGTGCACCACCAGGATCGCCTCGGGCGGTATCTTGTAGAAACGCGCCAGTGCGGCCACGGCCTGTCCGCTGCGGTTCATGAAGGTCATTGGCTTGAGCAGCCACAGCTCGTGGTCGCCCAGGTGCAGCTTGCACACCTCACCGTGAAACTTCGCTTCGGGCCGGAACGTGGCGCCCTGGCTTCGCGCCAGCTCCTCGACAAACAAAAAGCCGACGTTGTGCCGCGTCTGCGCGTACTTCGGCCCGGGATTCCCCAGGCCAACGATGAGCTGCACAGAGTTGGACAACGCCGGCTTCCTGCGGATTACGTGAAAACGCCTTATTCGGCGGACGCTTCCTCGCCATCCGCTTCGCCTTCTGCGGCGCCTTCGTCACTGGTGGCACCGCGCGGCATGTGGATGCTGGCCACGGGCAGATCGTGATCTTCGCCCTGCTGCAGGGCGGCGATCACGGCACCTTCCGGCAGCTTGATGTCGCTGAGGTGCAGAGACTCGCCGGCCTCGAGGGCGGACAGATCCACTTCGAGGAACTCGGGCAGATCACCGGCCCTGCAGATGATCTCCACCGAGGTCATCAGGTGCGAGACCAGACCGCCGACCTTGACGCCCGGGGCGACGTCTTCACCGATGAAGTGCAACGGCACGGACATGTGGATGACATCGTCTTCGCCTACGCGCAGGAAATCGGCATGCAGCATGCGGTTCTTGGCCGGGTGGCGCTGCAAATCCTTGAGCACGGCCTTGTAGGCCTTGTCGCCATCGACGGTGATGGTGAGGATGTGGGAGTAAAAGGCCTCATGCTCCAGGCGGTGCATGAAGCTGTCGTGATCCAGACTCAGGGAGACGGGATTCTCGCCCGCGCCGTACATCACGGCCGGGATCTTGCCTTGGCGACGCAGGCGGCGGCTCGCACCTTTCCCCACGTCGCTGCGGCTTTCGGCATTCAGGGTAAAATCGACTTTCATTGTCTTGCTCCAATCGTAGTGACAAAAAACCGCGCCCCTTGCGACCAGGGACGCGGATTACCACCGGGCACCCGCCCGGCGAATAATTCGGTTAATCCATGAACAGCGAGCTGACCGACTCCTCGTTGCTGATGCGACGCATGGTCTCGGCCAGCAGTTCGGCGATGGACAGCTGGCGGATGCGTGTGCAGGCCGCGGCCTCCTCGCTGAGCGGGATGGTGTCGGTGACCACCAGCGCGTCGAGCACGGAATTCCCGATATTTTCCACCGCCGGGCCGGACAGCACCGGGTGGGTGCAGTAGGCCATGACCCGCGCCGCGCCGTTGTCCTTCAGCGCCTGGGCCGCCTTGCACAGGGTGCCGGCGGTGTCCACCAGGTCGTCCACCAGCACGCAGGAGCGGCCTTCCACGTCGCCGATGATGTTCATCACCTTGGACACGTTGGCGCGCGGGCGGCGCTTGTCGATGATCGCCAGGTCGGCATCGTCGAGACGCTTGGCCAGGGCCCGGGCGCGCACCACGCCGCCCACGTCCGGCGACACCACCATCAACTCCGGGTACTCCTGGCGCCAGATGTCGCCGAGCAGGATGGGCGAGGCGTAGATGTTATCCACCGGCTTGTCGAAGAAGCCCTGTACCTGGTCGGCGTGCAGATCCACGGTGAGCACGCGGTCAGCGCCGGCGGTGGTGATCATGTCCGCCACCAGGCGCGCGGTCAGCGGCACGCGTGCCGAGCGCGGCCGGCGGTCCTGGCGCGAGTAACCGAAGTAGGGAATCACCGCGGTGATGCGATAGGCCGAGGCGCGACGCAGGGCGTCGATCATCACCAGCAATTCCATCAGGTTGTCGTTGGTGGGCGTGCAGGTGGGCTGCACCACGAAGACGTCGCGGCCGCGCACATTCTCCATGATCTCCACCGCGACCTCACCGTCGCTGAACTTGCCGACATTGGCCCGTCCCAAAGGCAGGCTGAGGTAGTTCACCACCGATCGTGCAAGCTGTGGATTGGCGTTCCCGGTGAACACCATCATGCGGCCGTCAGACACGCGATACCCCTACGGTTAAGTGCTTAGTGCTTAGTGCTTAGT
>DRQN01000131.1 GCA_011371455.1 Gammaproteobacteria bacterium | reverse complement strand
TCTTCACCGAGGCGGGTGAAGCTTTGCATTTCGAGGGGATTGGCAGACATGGTTACAACTCCCGGATACCAATTTCAGCCGATGGTATCACTTTCAACTTAGAGCTCAAACGAGCCGGAAAGTTGCCGGTTGTCCGTTGCCGGCAGGTGTAGGTTTTTTTACGGCATCATGGCTGCCGAGGGTTCAGACTGATTGGCCACAGAGACACGGAGAACACAGAGAAATATTGTTATTCAACTCTGTGTTCTCCGTGTCTCTGTGGCCAAAACCTATCTCTAGCAACCGCGAAGACTACGCCCCCTTACCGCCCTCTTCCGTCTTGGCCTGGCGCAGGCGGATGCCCAACTCGCGCAGCTGCTCGCCTTTGACCGTCGACGGCGCCTGGGTGAGCAGGCAGGCGGCGGTCTGGGTCTTGGGGAAGGCCATCACTTCGCGGATGGAGCTGGCGCCGGTCATCAGCATCACCAGGCGGTCGAGACCGAAGGCAATACCGCCATGCGGCGGGCAGCCATACTTGAGGGCATCGAGCAGGAAGCCGAACTTGTCACGGGCCTCCTCCTCGTCGATGCCGAGCAGGCGGAACACCTGTTTCTGCACTTCCTCGCGGTAGATACGCTGCGAGCCGCCGCCCACCTCGGTGCCGTTGAGCACCATGTCGTAGGCGCGCGACAGGCATTCGCCGGGATCGCTCTCCAGCCTGTCGATGTCTTCCTCGCGCGGCGCGGTGAAGGGGTGGTGCAGGGCGGTCCAGCGGCCGGCCTTGGGCTCGTGTTCGAACATGGGGAAATCCACCACCCACAGCGGGCGCCAGCCGCGCTCCACCAGCTCGCGGTCGTGGCCCAGTCTGACGCGCAGGGCGCCCAGGGCCTCGTTGACCACGCTGGCCTTGTCGGCGCCGAAGAAGATCAGGTCGCCGTCCTCGGCGCCGGTGCGCGAGAGGATGCCGTCGATGGCCTCGTCGGGCAGGAACTTGAGGATCGGCGACTGCAGGCCGTCACGCCCCCTGGCCACTTCGTTGACCTTGATGTAGGCCAGGCCCTTGGCGCCGTAGATGCCGACGTACTTGGTGTAGTCGTCGATCTCCTTGCGCGTCAGCTCGCCGCCCCGGGGCAGGCGCAGCGCGGCGACGCGGCCCTCGGGGTCGTTGGCGGGGCCGGCGAAGACCTTGAACTCCACCCCGGCCATGAGATCCTCCACGTCCACCAGCTCCAGGGGGATGCGCAGGTCGGGCTTGTCGGAACCGAAGCGCCGCATGGCCTCGGCATGGCTCATGCGCGGAAAGGGCTTGGGCAGCGCGACTTCGAGGGTCTTGGCGAACAGCTCGCGCATCATGTCCTCCATCAGCCCCATCAGTTCGTCCTCGTCCATGAACGAGGCCTCGATGTCGAGTTGGGTGAACTCGGGCTGGCGGTCGGCGCGCAGGTCTTCGTCGCGGAAGCAGCGCACGATCTGGTAGTAGCGGTCCATGCCGGACATCATCAGCAGCTGCTTGAACAGCTGCGGCGACTGCGGCAGGGCGAAGAAGTGACCGGGGTGGGTGCGGCTGGGTACCAGGTAGTCACGCGCGCCTTCCGGCGTGGCCTTGGTCAGCATGGGGGTCTCCATGTCGAGGAAGCCGCGATCGTCGAGGAATTCACGCAGGGTGCGGGTGATCTCGGAACGCAGGCGCAGGCGCTGCAGCATGGCCGGGCGGCGCAGGTCCACGTAGCGGTAGCGCAGGCGGTGTTCCTCGGCCACCTCGTCGTCGGCGATGTCGAGCTGGAAGGGCGGGGTCTCGGCGCGGTTGAAGATCACCAGCTCCTTGCCCAGGATCTCCACCTGGCCGGTGGCCATGTCCGGGTTCTCGGTGCCCTCGGGGCGGCGCCGCACGCGGCCCTTGACCTGCAACACGAACTCGCTGCGCACGGTCTCGGCGAGGGCGAAGGATTCCTCGGCGTCCGGGTCGAACACCACCTGCGAGATGCCCTCGCGATCGCGCAGATCGATGAAGATCACCCCGCCGTGATCGCGGCGCCGGTGCACCCAGCCGCACAGGGTGACCTCTTCGTCGATATGGGATTCGTTGAGATGCCCGCAGTAGTGGCTTCGCATGTGTCTGGTCCTTCGGAAAAAAAAGACGGGAATGGTACGGATTGACCGGCGCCGATGCAACTCAGGCGGCGGTTTCCGCGTCGCTCCTGGTGGCTGGCTTGGCGCCGTCCGGCAAGGCATCCGGGGCCCATTCCGGCACCACCACGCCGGCGGAAATGATCATCTTCAAGCCATCGTCCACGCTCATGTCCAGCTCGATGACGTCGTCAGCAGGCACCATGATGAAAAAGCCGGAGGTGGGATTGGGGGTGGTGGGAATGAACACGTTGACCACCTCCCGCCCGGTCTTGGCCTGCGCCTCGCCGACGCTGGTGCTGGACTGAAAGGCCAGGGTCCACAGCCCCTTGCGCGGGTATTCCACCAGCAGCACCTTGCGAAAACTCTGGCCGCTGGAGGAAAACACCGTCTCCAGGATCTGCTTCACGCCGGTGTAGATGGTGCGCACCAGCGGGATCTGCGCCAGCAGCGTCTCCCACAGCTTGACCAGCTTGCGGCCGAACAGGTTGGCCACCACCATGCCCGTGACCAGCACGATGATGGTGGTCAGCACCACCCCCAGGCCGGGGATGTGAAAGCCCAGCAGGTTGTCCGGCCGGTAGGACTCAGGCAACAGCAGCAGGCTGCGGTCCATCATACCCACCAGCAGCTTGATGACCATCACGGTCACCCCCAGCGGCACCCACACCAGCAGGCCGGCAATGAGATAGCGTTTCATGCGATACGCCGGGCGTGGAGCGGCTCAGCGGCGCGCATCAGTGGCAACCACAGCCGCCGGAGCCGCAGCCGCCTGCGGCGGCCTTTTTCGGCGCGCTGTCCGTGCTGCTCGCCTTGTCGGCGCCCTTCTTGCCACCGTCCTTGAAATCGGTCTCGTACCAGCCACCGCCCTTGAGGCGGAAACCGGCCGCGGACACCAGCTTCTTCAGCGCCGGCTTGCCGCATTCGGGGCATTCGGTGAGGGCATCGTCGCTCATCTTCTGCAGCGCCTCGTGGTGATGGCCGCAGGCTTCGCAGGCGTATTCGTAAATCGGCATTGCTACATCCTCTTGGCTGTTCATGTGTATCCCGGCTGCTCAAGATTGGGACCAACACAGAAAATTCAAGCGCGCATTATACCCCGCCACACCGGCAAGCGCCGCACCGGGGACGAAGCTGGTAGGATGTCGGCTTTTGAAGCCAGCCGCACAAAATCCCATGACCCGGAAAACCCTCGACATCACCCCCGAGAACAAATGCAGCTTCTGCCACGGCGCAAAATGCTGCACCTATTTCACCGAACGACTGGAAACGCCGCGCAGCATGCACGACTTCGACCACCTGCTGTGGCAGATATCGCACCGCGACGTGCGCATCTACAAGGACGAGGATGGCTGGTACCTGTTGGTGGAAGCACCCTGCCTGCACCTGCAGAAGAACGGCCGCTGCGGCATCTACGAAACCCGGCCCACGGTCTGCCGCGAGCACAGCAACGACTACTGCGAATACGATGCCCCCGCCGAGGAGGGCTTCGAACTCTACTTCGATGGCTACGAGGCCCTGCTGAAATACTGCCGCAAGCGCTTCAAGACCTGGGACAAACGCATGGCCCGGCGTGACGGCGGCTGAATTCAGGCACGGAAACGGGACACCCCTTCGCTACCCGAAGGGAGGCGGTCCCGGTGCTTACAAAAACAGCGCCAACAGCACGCCACCCAGCACCAGACGGTAGATCACGAAGGGCAGCATACCAATGCGTTCCAGCAGCTTGAGGAAGAAGTGGATGCAGGCATAGGCGGTGATGGCCGAGGTGACCACGCCGATGATCATCGCCCCCCAGTCCACCGGCGCCGCCTCCTCGATCAGGTCCAGGCCCTTGAGGCCGCCGGCCAGCACGATCACCGGGATCGACAGCAGAAAGGAGAAGCGCGCCGCGCCCTCGCGCGACAGGCCCAGCATCAGCCCGGCGGTCATGGTGGCGCCGGAGCGCGAGGTGCCGGGAATCAGCGCCACGGCCTGAGCGATGCCGATGATCAGGATGTCTTTCCAGCCGAGGTGATACTCGTCGCGCGCGCCGCGGCCCTTCGCATCCGCCCACCACAGCAACAGGCCGAAGCCGATAGTGGTGGTAGCGATCACCAACTCCGAACGCAGCTCGCCCTCGATATAACCCTTGAAGGCCAGCCCGGCGAGGCCCACGGGAATGGTGCCCCACAGCACCGCCCAGGCCAGGCGGCTGTCCCGGGTCTGCTGGCGGGTGAGCAACGAGCGTCCCCAGTCGCGCGCCATGGGCACCAGCTCACGGCGGAAATACAGCACCACCGCGCTCAGGGTGCCGACATGCACGGCGACATCGAAGGCCAGGCCCTGATCCTCCCAGCCGAGCAGGCGCGGCAGCAGG
>DRQN01000130.1 GCA_011371455.1 Gammaproteobacteria bacterium | reverse complement strand
TGCCGGTGACGCGCTACATCGGATCCATCCCGATACAGGAGATCCGCATGCTGTCCTACCCCCACTTCCCGGACCTGCGAGACGAGCAACTCGCCGCGGATCACCCCATCACCGCCGGGCTGCGCCAGCTGACCCTCAACTGGGCTTCGCCGATCCACGTGGACGCGGAGAAGAATCAGGGCCGCCGCGTGACCGAGCTGCTGCACAGCTCGGTCGAGAGCTGGGCCTCCGGCGGCCTCGACATGGTGCCGGACTTCCGCGCCTGGCCGCAGACGGGCTTTGCGGTGAGCGGCGAGCGCGGTCCGCGCACCCTGGCGGTGGCCGTGGAAGGCCGCTTCGACTCCTTCTTCAAGGGCAAGGATTCCCCCCTCGCCGGCGAACCGGCGGCAGAGCCGGAGGACGGCAAGGAAAAGGAGGCGCCGGCTCCCATCACCGGCGTCATCGAACGCTCGCCCGACTCGGCGAGACTGGTGCTGGTGGGCGCCAACACCTTCGCCAGCGACGCCGCCCTCAACCTGGTCTCCCAGGGACTGGGCACCTTCTACACCCAGCCGACGGTGTTCGTGCAGAACGCCGTGGACTGGTCGCTGGAGGATCGCGGCCTGCTGGCCATCCGCGGTCGGGCCCAGTTCGCCCGCACCCTGGCGCCCATGGAGCGTAGCGACCAGCTGTTCTGGGAATACCTCAACTACGGTCTCGCCCTGCTGGGCCTGTTCGCCGTGTGGCTGTGGCGGCAGCGGGTGCGCCGCGCGGACCAACGGCGTTATCAAGCGATTCTGGCGGAGGTTTAGATCATGCAGATGCAGAAAACCCTTCGATTCCTGGCCATCCTGCTGGCCGCGCAACTGCTGCTGGCCCTGGGCCTCAACCTCGGAGGTCCGCGCCTGGCGGCCCACCCCGGCGATGCCCCCCTGCTGGACCTGGCGGGCAGAGCGGTGGACCGCATCACCCTTGAAGGCGGGGAGGGCAAGTCCCTGTCGCTGAGCAAGACCAGCGATGGCTGGGTGCTGCCCGCGCAGGACGACTTCCCCGCCGACGCGGACAAGGTGACGCGCCTGCTGGAACGCCTGCAGGGCCTCAGGCATGGCCTGCCGGTGGCCACCAGCAGCAGCGCCCTGAAGCGCTTCAAGGTGGCGGAAGACGACTTCGAACGCCGCATACGCCTTGCCGCCGGTGACGACATCGTGGCCACCCTCTACGTCGGCACCTCGCCCGGCGTGCGCCGCGGTCATCTGCGCCGCGACGGCGACGATGCCGTCTACGCCCTGGAATTCGCCAGCTACGACGTCCCCCTCAAGCGCGAAGACTGGGAAGACAAGGCGATCCTGGCGCTGCCGCGGGAAGAGATCGCCACCATCCAGGTGGCCGATCTCACCCTGCGGCCCCAGGGCGACACCGGCTGGGCGGCGCAGGGCCTGGCCGACAACGAGGCACTGGATATCGAAGCGGCCGGCGAACTGGCGGACAAGCTCGCCGAGCTGCGCATCGGCGCCGTGCTGGGACGGGAAAAGCAGGCCGACTACGCGCTGGATAAGCCGGTGCTGCAACTCACCGTCACCCGCAAGGGCGGCGAGAGCATCGATTACCAGTTAGGCAAGCGCGACCACGATTACGTGCTCAAGGCCTCCAGCCGCGAGGAGTACTTCCGCCTGCCCGGCTACACCGGTGATGCGCTGGTGGAAGCCGCCGGGCGGGACAGGCTGGTCGCCGTCAAGGCCGATGGCGATGCCGAGAACCCGCCGGAGGCGGCCAGCGCCAACTAAGCGGCATCGTTCCGCACGCCTGTGAATCGACGGGAAGGGCGCATTGGTGTCCTTCCCGTTTTGCTTGCAGGCACGCATCGGCGTCGTTTTTTCGCCGCTGCTATTGTCTGTGGAACTCCATTTATATAGACGCCCGAGCAGGCAATCGAGTAAACTACGCCGGTTCAGGCAGTATGGAATCCAAGCGGGAAGGACGAGCCATCGTCCCTCCCGCTTTGCACATCTACGAGTCGCGCAGCATGGTGGAGGTCAGCTTGAGAAAACCGGCGTTACTGGCCCTGGAAGACGGGACACTGTTCTGGGGCGAATCCATTGGCGTGGATGGCCAGACCACCGGCGAGGTCGTCTTCAACACGGCCATGACCGGCTATCAGGAGATCCTCACGGATCCCTCCTACAGCCGGCAGATCGTCACCCTCACCTATCCCCACATCGGCAACGTCGGCACCAACCACGAGGACGAGGAATCCACCTTCGTGTGGGCCAGCGGCCTGGTGGTGCGCGACCTGCCGCTGCTGGCCAGCAGCTGGCGTTGCGAGCTTCCGCTGGAGGAATACCTGGCCCGGCACGAGGTGGTGGCCATTGCCGACATCGACACCCGCCGCCTGACCCGCGTATTGCGCGAGAAGGGCGCCCAGGGCGGCTGCATCGCCGCCGGCGACGACATCGATACCGAGGCCGCAGTCGCCGCCGCGAAGGCCTTCCCCGGCCTCAAGGGCATGGACCTGGCCAGGGAAGTCACCACCCGCACGCCCTACGAATGGGCCCAGGGCACCTGGACCCTGGAGGGAGGCCTGCCCGGCGCGCCGCACCCCGTGGAGGAGAAGCTGCCGCTGCACGTGGTGGCCTACGACTACGGCGTCAAGCACAACATCCTGCGCATGCTGGTGGATCGCGGCTGCCGCGTCACCGTGGTGCCGGCGCAGACCGCGGCCAGCGAGGTGCTGGCGCTGAACCCCGATGGCGTGTTTCTGTCCAACGGCCCCGGCGATCCGGAACCCTGCGGCTACGCCCTGCAGGCCATCGGCGAGATCCTGGAGACGGACGTCCCGGTGTTCGGCATCTGCCTCGGCCACCAGCTGCTGTCCCTGGCCAGCGGCGCGAAAACGGTGAAGATGAAGTTCGGCCACCACGGCGCCAACCACCCGGTGCAGGACCTGGACAGCCAGCGGGTGATGATCACCAGCCAGAACCACGGCTTCGCGGTGGACGAGGCCAGCCTGCCGGCGACCCTGAGGGTCACCCACAAGTCCCTGTTCGACGGCTCCCTGCAGGGCGTGGAGCGCACCGACCGCCCCGCCTTCGGCTTCCAGGGCCACCCCGAGGCCAGCCCCGGCCCCCACGACGTGGCGCCGCTGTTCGACCGTTTCATCGAGATGATGGAGTCCGTAAATAAACGCGAATAAACGCAAATGGAAAAGAAAATGCGACAGGGAAAGTCGGTTTCGGAAAGCGTCATTGATTGTGCATTCGAGGTAAGCAGCACGCTCGGGGCCGGTTTTCTCGAAGCGGTCTATGAAAGTGCTCTGTACTGCGAACTGGAGGCAAAGGGGATTGCCTTTGAACGGCAGAAGCCCCTGGTCGTGAGATACCGGGGAAAGGTGGTTGGGAAGTATGTTGCCGACATCGTCGTGGAGGATCGGCTGCTGGTTGAATTGAAGGCGATGGCGCGACTTTCGGGAGAGCACCAGGCACAGGTTATGAATTACCTGCGTGCTGCCAATCTGAATGTCGGCCTGCTGCTCAACTTTGGTAGTCCCAGGCTGGGCATAAGCCGGATCGTTTGGAACTACGACGAAACCATGAACCTATAAATTTGCGTTAATTCGCGTTCATTTGCGGACCCAATGTGTAAGCATCCATGCCAAAAAGAACCGACCTAGAAAGCATCCTCATCATCGGCGCCGGCCCCATCGTCATCGGCCAGGCCTGTGAATTCGACTACTCCGGCGCCCAGGCCTGCAAGGCCCTGCGCGAGGAGGGCTACCGCGTCATCCTGGTGAACTCCAACCCGGCCACCATCATGACCGACCCGGAGATGGCCGACGCCACCTACATCGAACCCATCACCTGGCAGACGCTGGCGAAGATCATCGAGCGCGAACGCCCCGACGCCATCCTGCCCACCATGGGCGGGCAGACGGCACTCAACTGCGCCCTGGACCTGGCCCGCGAGGGCGTCCTCGACGAGTTCGGCGTGGAGATGATCGGCGCCACCCGCGACGCCATCGACAAGGCCGAGGACCGCGAGCGCTTCCGCCAGGCGATGCAGAAGATCGGCCTCGACATGCCCAGGTCGGCGGTGGCCCATAGCCTGGAGGAGGCCTTCCAGGTGCAGGCCCAGGTGGGTTATCCCACCATCATCCGCCCCTCCTTCACCATGGGCGGCTCCGGCGGCGGCATCGCCTACAACAAGGAAGAGTTCGTCGAAATCTGCGAGCGTGGCCTGGACCTGTCGCCCACCAAGGAGTTGCTCATCGAGGAGTCCATCCTCGGCTGGAAAGAGTACGAGATGGAGGTGGTGCGCGACCGCAAGGACAATTGCATCATCATCTGCTCCATCGAGAATCTCGACCCCATGGGCATCCACACCGGCGACTCCATCACCGTGGCCCCGGCGCAGACCCTCACCGACAAGGAATACCAGATCATGCGCGACGCCTCCCTGGCGGTGCTGCGCGAGATCGGCGTGGACACCGGCGGTTCCAACGTGCAGTTCGCCATCAACCCGGCCAACGGCCGCATGATCATCATCGAGATGAACCCGCGCGTGTCACGCTCCTCGGCCCTGGCCTCCAAGGCCACCGGCTTCCCCATCGCCAAGGTGGCGGCCAAGCTGGCGGTGGGCTACACCCTGGACGAGCTGCGGAACGAGATCACCGGCGGCGCCACCCCGGCCTCCTTCGAGCCCACCATCGACTACGTGGTGACCAAGATCCCGCGCTTCACCTTCGAGAAGTTCCCCCAGGCCGACTCGTGCCTGACCACGCAGATGAAGTCCGTGGGCGAGGTGATGGCCATGGGCCGCACCCAGCAGGAGTCGCTGCAGAAGGCCATGCGCGGCCTGGAGACGGGCGTGGACGGCTTCAGCGAGATCCTCGACCTCGCCGCCGAGGATGCCATGGACACCCTGCGCCAGGAACTCAAGGCCCCGGGCCCGGATCGCCTGTGGTACCTGGGCGACGCCTTCCGTGCCGGCCTGAGTCGTGAGGAAATTTTCGATCTGACCCTCATCGACCCCTGGTTCCTGGTGCAGATCGAGGAACTGATCCGTCTCGAGGGCGAGGTGCGCGAACAGGGCATGGCGGCCATGGATGCGCGCCGCGTGCGCCAGCTCAAGCGCAAGGGCTTCGCCGACAGCCGCCTGGCGAAGCTGCTGGGCATCACGGAGGACGAATTCCGCGCCCACCGTCACAAGCTGGGCGTGCGCCCGGTGTACAAGCGCGTCGACACCTGCGCCGCCGAGTTCGCCACCGATACCGCCTACATGTACTCCACCTACGAGGAGGAGTGCGAGGCCAATCCCTCGGATCGCGACAAGATCATGGTGCTCGGCGGCGGGCCCAACCGCATCGGCCAGGGCATCGAGTTCGACTATTGCTGCGTGCACGCGGCCTTCGCCCTGCGTGACGACGGCTTCGAGACGATCATGGTCAACTGCAACCCGGAGACCGTATCCACCGACTACGACACCTCCGACCGCCTGTACTTCGAGCCGCTGACCCTGGAGGACGTGCTGGAGATCATCGAGCGCGAGCGGCCCAAGGGCGTGATCGTGCAGTACGGCGGCCAGACCCCGCTCAAGCTGGCCCGCGCCCTGGAGCGGGCCGGGGCGCCCATCATCGGCACCACGCCCGACTCCATCGACCTCGCCGAGGACCGCGAGCGCTTCCAGCAGATGGTGCAGAAGCTGGGCCTCAAGCAGCCGCCCAACAGCACCGCCCGCTCCGCCGGGGAGGCCATCGAGCTGGCCCGCGAGATCGGCTACCCGCTGGTGGTGCGTCCGTCCTACGTACTGGGCGGGCGCGCCATGGAGATCGTCTACAAGGAGTCCGAGCTGGAGCGCTACATGCGCGAGGCGGTGAAGGTCTCCAACGACTCGCCGGTGCTGCTCGACCACTTCCTCGACGACGCCATCGAAGTGGACGTGGACGCCGTCTGCGACGGCGACGAGGTGCTGGTGGGCGGTATCATGGAGCACATCGAGCAGGCCGGCGTGCACTCGGGCGACTCGGCCTGTTCGCTGCCGCCCTACAGCCTCTCCCCGGAGGTGCAGGAGCGGCTGCGCGAGCAGACCCGCAAGATGGCCCGCGAGCTCGACGTGGTGGGCCTGATGAACACCCAGTACGCCATCAAGGACGACGAGATCTACGTCATCGAGGTCAATCCGCGCGGCTCGCGCACCGTGCCCTATGTCTCCAAGGCCACCGGCGTGCCCCTGGCCAAGGTGGCCGCGCGCTGCATGGCCGGCAAGACGCTCCGGGAGCAGGGCATCGGCGGCGAGGTGATTCCCGACTATTATTCGGTGAAGGAGGCGGTGTTCCCGTTCAACAAGTTCCCGGGCATCGACCCCATCCTCGGCCCGGAGATGAAGTCCACCGGCGAGGTGATGGGCGTGGGCCGCAGCTTCGCCGAGGCCTACGCCAAGGCCCAGCTGGGGGCGGGGGTCAGCTTCCCCAGGGGCGGGCGCGCCTTCATCAGTGTGAGAGACGCCGACAAGAAGCGTCTGATCCCGGTGGCCCGGAAGGTGGTGGCGCTGGGCTTCGGGATCGTCGCCACCGAGGGCACGGCGAAACGGCTGAACGAGGCCGGCATCGCCTGTGAGCGGGTCAACAAGGTGACACAGGGGCGGCCCAACATCGTCGACATGATCAAGAACGACGAGATCGACCTGATCATCAACACCACCGAGGGCAAGCAGGCGGTGGCCGATTCCGGTGCGATCCGCAGCACTGCCCTGCAGCACAAGGTGAACTATTCCACCACGCTCGCTGGTGCGGATGCCATGTGCCGGGCCATGCAGCAGAGTGACTTCAGCAAAATCAACCGATTACAGGATCTTCATGAGGAGATTTCAAAATGACGGGTAAGGTACCGATTACGGCACGCGGGGCGGAGATGTTGCGCAAGGAACTGCAGCATCTGAAGAGCGTCGAGCGGCCCAAGGTCATTGCCGCCATTGCCGAGGCGCGTGAGCACGGCGATCTCAAGGAGAATGCGGAGTACCATGCGGCCCGTGAGCAGCAGAGCTTTATCGAGGGGCGTATCGCCGAGATCAACGGCAAGCTGGGCAACGCCCAGATCATCGATGTGACGACCCTGAACCCTGGCGGCAAGGTGGTATTCGGCGCCACCGTGGACCTGGTCGACGAAGAAACCGGCAAGGAAGTGACCTACCAGATCGTCGGCGAGGACGAGGCCGATATCGCCCAGGGGATGATCTCCATCACCTCGCCCATCGCGCGCGCGCTGATCGGCAAGGAGGAGGGCGATATCGCCGAGGTGCAGGCCCCGGGCGGTATCAAGGAATACGAAATCATCGCCGTGCGTTACGTCTGAGGTGGGCCGCCTTCTGAGCGCAGGTGAGAACGTCCTGCTGACCCTGTGGGTGGGCGGCCTGTGGATCACCGGCTACCTGGTGGTTCCCGCCTTGTTCGCTTCGCTGGACGACCGCATGCTGGCCGGCGACCTGGCGGGCAGCGTGTTCAGCCTGATGAGCTGGGTGGGTCTGGTCTGCGGTGGTGTGCTGTTGCTGGCTGTGGTATTGCGTGAGCGCGGTCGCAGCCTCACGGCGTGGCGCCTGTGGGTGCTGGCGGCGATGCTGCTTATCGTCGCCATCGGCCTGTTCGCGTTGCAGCCACAGATGCAGGCGCTGAAGGCGCAGGGGATCGGCCCGGGCAGCGTGCAGGCCATCGAGTTCGGGCGTCTGCACGGTGTGTCCTCGGTGCTGTTCCTGATCAACAGCATCCTTGGTCTGCTGCTGGTGGGGAGCGGGGTGCGGCCCGCGGCGAAGGCCTGATCAGGCCTTGGGCAGGGGGATGAGCTTCTGCTCGCTGGCGCGATAAAAGATGCCGATGTGGCCGATGCTGCCGACCAGTTCACTGGCGGTCTTCCGGCAGACTTCTTCGATCGCCGCGGTGCGGTCGTCGCGCCCCATGCCACCGAGGCGGACCTTGATCAGCTCGTGGTGCGCCAGGCTGCCGTCGATCTCGCCGATCACGCCCTCGCTGAGGCCGGCATTGCCGACCATGACCACGGGTTTGAGCTTGTGCGCGAGGGCGCGCAAATGACGTTTTTGTTTGGAAGTCAAAGACATATGAATCAAGAGGTTCCGCAGAAAAAAAATGAATGCCCGTCGGCGGGGAAGGGTTTTGGTGTCGCCGCCAGCCCCCTCAACCGCGTCAAGCTGGAGCTGGGGATCATCCTCCTCGTCGGGCTGCTGCTGTGGCTGGCGGTGGATTCTATCACAGCCGATTTTGCAAACCAGCTGTTGATCCTTGCCTTTTTTGGCGGGACAAGCGCCCTGTGGTTGGTGCTTCGTACCCGCCGCACCCTCCAACAGCTGACCAAAACCCATGAAGCGCAGCAAAAGTAGCCAGAACTGGCTGAAACGCCACTTCGACGATCCCTATGTGAAGCAGGCGCAAAAGGCCGGTTATCGCTCGCGCGCGGTGTTCAAGCTGCTGGAAATCCAGGAAAAACGGCGCATCATCAAACCCGGGCAGGTGATCGTCGACCTGGGCGCTGCGCCCGGCGGCTGGTCGCAGGTGGCCGTGCCGATGGTGGGGCGCAAGGGTGCGGTGATCGCCATGGACATCCTGCCCATGGAGCCCATCGAGGGCGTCGACTTCATTCAGGGTGATTTTTCGGAACAGGATGTGCATGATCGGTTGCTGGCGACGATAAACGGGCGCGGCGTGGACCTTGTAATGTCGGACATGGCCCCCAATATCACCGGCTTGAAGGCCGTCGATCAGCCGCGCGCCATGTATCTCGCGGAGCTGGCGCTGGATTTTGCCCGCGAGGTGGTGAAACCCGGTGGCGACTTTCTGGTCAAAGTGTTCCAGGGGGAAGGTTTCGACGAATTCCTGAAGCAGGTTCGCGCCTCGTTTCAGAAGGTCGTGATCCGCAAACCCCAGGCTTCCCGCCCCAAGTCCCGCGAGGTTTACCTGCTGGCCCAAGGCAAGAAGACCTTCGGCTAGTAGTCGACCGTTACGCTAAGGTAATATTGACGAAAGGTTACCCGGGTGCGCTTGTTATTTGCGTTCCGTATAATGTACCTGAAACAACTGAAATCATTGATTAGAGGCAAGCCAGTTTGAGTGATTTAGCGAAGAATCTGATTCTGTGGGTTGTCATTGCCATTGTCCTGGTGTCCGTGTTCAACAACTTTGGTCCGCGGCCCAATGCTACCAAGCCCATGGAATATTCCGCGTTCATCAGCGCCGTCAAAGAGGGCGCGGTGGCCAAGGTGGAAATCATGGGCCGCACTATCCACGGCATTACTGCCGCTGGTGAGCGTTTCACCACCTACAGTCCGGACGACCCCGGCCTGATTGCCGATCTGCTCAACAATGGCGTGATCATCGACGCCAAGCCGCCGGAGCAGCAGGGGCTGCTGATGCAGGTGTTCATCTCCTGGTTCCCCATGCTGCTGCTGATCGCCGTGTGGGTGTTCTTCATGCGCCAGATGCAGGGTGGAGGCGGTGGCCGAGGCGCCATGTCCTTCGGCAAGAGCAAGGCACGCATGCTGGGCGAGGACCAGGTGAAGGTGACCTTCGCCGATGTCGCCGGCGTGGAGGAGGCCAAGGAGGAAGTCGCCGAACTGGTGGAGTTCCTGCGTGATCCCGGCAAGTTCCAGAAGCTGGGCGGCAAGATTCCGCGCGGCGTGCTGATGGTGGGCTCGCCCGGCACCGGCAAGACCCTGCTCGCCAAGGCCATCGCCGGCGAGGCCAAGGTGCCGTTCTTCACCATCTCCGGTTCCGATTTCGTGGAGATGTTCGTCGGCGTGGGCGCCTCGCGCGTGCGCGACATGTTCGAGCAGGCCAAGAAGCACGCCCCCTGCATCATCTTCATCGACGAGATCGACGCCGTCGGCCGCCACCGTGGCGCCGGCCTGGGCGGCGGTCACGACGAGCGCGAGCAGACCCTCAACCAGCTGCTGGTGGAGATGGACGGCTTCGAGGGCAACGAGGGCGTGATCGTCATCGCCGCCACC
>DRQN01000129.1 GCA_011371455.1 Gammaproteobacteria bacterium | reverse complement strand
CGCAACGGACCCAGCGGCGCACCGAGGAAGGCCATAGGACGCAGCCTGTCCAGCATCTGCACCGTGCCACGGGCGAACTCCCGTGCCGAGAGGATTTCCGGTGGGATCGGCGAGACCAGGAGATCTGCAGCAAGGACGGCGGAATCCTGCAGCGGGCCGACAGCGCCTTGGGTGTCCAGCAGGATGAAGTCGTAGTCCTGGTCGAAGCGGGCCAGCAAGTGCTTCAGGCGGACACGCCCATCCGGAGTGTGCAGGATCCAGTTCTGGAGCATCCCCTCCGGATCATCCGAGAGGATCAGGTCCAGACACGGGATCGTTGTGCGGCTGATGACGCCTTCGACCACACCCTCCGTGATCAGCGAGGACAAGCCGCGTTCGGCTTGTTGCTCCAGAGGGTAGTAACTGGACAACGTGGGTTGCACATCCGCATCCACGAGCAATACCTTCTGCCCGAGATCGGTCAGCAGGCCACCCAGATTGGCGGTCAACGTCGTCTTGCCGACACCTCCCTTGGTGCTGGTGATGGTGATTTTCAAGGCCATGGGATCCTCCAGGAACGTGGAGAACATGCCGGCCTGGGTTCTCGATGGATTCCTCTCTCATTCAATGCCGGGTTCCTCCATTGTCGGTGTTTCCGCAATCGCCACAGACCACACGCCGGCGTCCTTTGAGTTGCGGTGCCAACGGCGAACCGCACTGGTAGCACCGGTGACGGTGATAGAGCCGGCAGCCGGAACAGGCGATGCTGTTGCTGTCCACCGCACACAGATAGGCCATGCCACAGAACTCGCACACGCATTCGTGCCATGTCTTCATAGCGACAAGGCGGGGTACGAATACCGTGTGAGTCAGGTCGAGCAAGGGTTCGCGCACAAGTTGGATATACGCTTCAAACACATCGACCAGGAGGCGGGCAGCGCTTCGCCTCGTTCATGACAGTCGCCGGTGTAGCCGCCAGACGAGTGTGGCCTGCAACATGCGCACATCGCTTTCGCCTGTACCAGCTATCGGTGAAGGGCATCTGTCCTGGCGGTGAGGGCACACCATGGAATTGCCGATACAGGCGGTTTACTGTGGCTTTTTCAAGTTGGGTGAGTTGACAGACGAGCCCTGCTCGCGCGCCGAGATGAATGAGATGGGTGGCCTCCATGATTCTCGTGGCATAGCCACAAAGTTCGACATCGCAGCCGGCACGGGCGACCCGCTCACCACATGGTGGCGGGACAGAGAGAAACAGGGCCGAACAGACTACGGAGTTCATTCACACGCCCTCTCCTTTACGGCACCGTGATCAACGGAGCGTGTTCCATGATGGCCTCGATTTCCTCCGCGCGGCCTTCACGTACGGCGGTAAACAAACGCGACCACCACCATGCTTCCTGGCGCGGAAGCAGCAACGGTTGTTTGATGAGGGAAACATGTGCGAGTTCTTTTGGGGTCAAACCAGCCAGCAGACGGGCCATCTCATCTGGTATGCCGAGCATGGTTGCAACGAGTTCCGGATCTTGTTTGGCGAGATCACGGGCCTGGATAAAGTACTGAAGATTCACTTGTGAAAAATCAAAACTCATGGCTACAACACCTCCTTGCAGGTAATGACAGCAGGTATTCCCTTATCGGTGAGGTAGCCTTCTTGATCGGCTCTTAAGGCGGAAAAATATGTCGATTTGTCGGAAAAAATGGCCAAATTGTGTATTCGCGCTGGCATTTCCAGTACTTCATGCGTTGGTATTAGTTGTATTTATATACAGGTTAAAGAACGCCCTTGAGTGGGTAACGAAACGTCGGTTTCAGTGGGGCGTTTCTTCTCCGTGGTCGAAGGGTTTTGATGTCGTTTTATCTCGAGTCTCTGATCGATGATTTCCGCCACCAACCGCGCTTCGAAATACACACGACGCCCCAACTGCCGTTTCGCATTAGCCAGTGCGATGGCCAGAGGCTGTCGCTTACGTGCAATGGCCATACGCACACCGTTTGGTGTGGTATGCATCACTTCGGCCAAGTGCTTGAGCGTCAGCAGCGGCCCATAGTGCGTCAGAAGATATTCATAGGTTGAAGAGATTGTTTCGCTCACCGTTTGTGCTCCTCAGTGCATGTTGCGAAGCCATACTATTCTTCGGTGGGAAAGAAAAAACGGTCGAAAGCCGGCAGCAACATGCCAGCTTTCGTCGTTGAAAATTTGGGAAGGATTCAGGGCGGGGTGCGAGGCGGTCGCCCTATGGATTAGGACTCAAGGGGAAAGCAGGAGGACGAGGGCGAACCCGGTAACAGTCGATACAGCAGCAAGAGCATGCGGACTCTATCCAGGCCGTTTTTCCCTCGCGCTGTTTGTCAATAACACGATAGGTTTTGCCGCCGTGTTAACAGTCGAGCGGCGTGAGATTTCAGATCAAGGTGGATAGACAAACGAAGGGCCGTATGGGCGGCATGACATGCTGACGAGCGGCCGACGGGCTGCGATAGGGCGTGGATAGATACCATTTTCGCGCTCCACACAGGCTCCATTCGCGCTCCATTTTTGCGACCATGAGAGACAATGATGGACAAGGCGATGGGTGTAGGTAAAACGAAAAAAGCGCTGAAAAATCAGCACTTTTTGTGGTTTCTGGTGGCCTGCGATGGGCTATTGAATTGGTGCCGAGGAGAGGACTTGAACCTCCACGGGGTTTCCCCCACTAGCACCTGAAGCTAGCGTGTCTACCAATTTCACCACCTCGGCAGGTGATCATTGCTGCGAACCAACCAGGACGGCCTTCACAACTGGGCGCGAACTTTACCGATCCGCTCGATTGTTGTCAACGTCCGGGAGAACTTTTTCTGTCGCCAACAGTACATTTCATGCGCCACTGACCTCGTGTATCGAGTAGAATACCCGGATGACTAAACGAAAGAAGAAAACGATTGTTACCGATCCGTACGCCGAGCGTGAGGCACGGAAATACGAAAACCCCATCCCCAGCCGCGAGCTCATCCTCGAACTGCTGGAAGAGGCTGGCGAGCCGCTGACCTGGCAGCAGGTGGCGGAGCACTTGGGTCTGGATGACGAGGAGTCGCAGATTGCGCTGACCCGCCGCCTGCGCGCCATGGAGCGCGACGGCCAGGTGGTGCGCAATCGCCGCAATGCCTATGGGCCGTTGGACAAGATGGATCTGGTGCGAGGGCGCGTCATCGCCCACCCCGATGGCTTCGGTTTCCTGGTGCCGGACGATGGCAGCGACGACTTGTTCCTTGGCCCCCGCGACATGCGCGCACTGTTCCATGGCGACCGCGTGGTGGCGCATGTCTCCGGCATCGACCGCCGCGGCCGCCGCGAAGGCTCGGTGGTGGAGGTGCTGGAACGCAATACCCACCAGGTCGTCGGCCGCCTGCTGATGGAGGGTGGCATTGCCGTGGTGGCGCCGGACAACAAGCGCGTGCCACACGATATCCTGATCCCCGATGAAGACCTCGCCGGCGCCCGCGAGGGGCAGATCGTGATGGTCGAGATCGTCGAGCAGCCCACCCGCCGCCGTCAGCCCGTGGGCCGCATCCTCGAGGTGCTGGGCGACCACATGGCGCCGGGCATGGAGATCGATATCGCCATCCGCGCCCACGGCCTGCCGCATCTGTGGCCGCAGGAAGTGGAGGAGGAGGTCGCCGGTCTCAAGCCGCGTGTGCTGCCCACTCACAAAAAAGGCCGCGAGGACATCCGCGAGCTGCCGCTGGTGACCATCGATGGCGAGGACGCGCGTGACTTCGACGATGCCGTGTACTGCGAACCGCAGGGCAAGGGCTGGCGCCTGCTGGTGGCCATCGCCGACGTCTCGCACTATGTAGGCGTCGGCAGCGCGCTGGACGCCGAGGCCATCGAGCGCGGCAATTCGGTATATTTCCCCGGTCGTGTGATTCCCATGCTGCCGGAGGTGCTGTCCAACGGCCTGTGTTCCATCAATCCCAAGGTGGACCGCCTGTGCATGGTCTGCGAGATGCAGGTCAACGCCAGCGGCAAGGTCACCGGGCACCGCTTCTTCGAGGGGCTGATGCGCTCCCACGCGCGCCTTACTTATGACAAAGTGGCGGCCATCATCGACGGCCACACGGGGCTGCGCAAGACCTACGCGCGCCTGGTGCCGCACCTGGAAAACCTGCACAAGCTGTATCGCGCCTTCGTCAAGCAGCGCAAGAAGCGCGGCGCCATCGAGTTTGAAACCACAGAGACCCGCATCGTCTTCGGTGAAGACAAGAAGATCGAACGCATCGAGCCGCTGGTGCGCAACGACGCCCACAAGATGATCGAGGAATGCATGATCGCCGCCAACGTGGAGGCGGCGCGGTTCCTCAGTAAGCACAAGATGCCGACCCTGTATCGCGTCCATGACACACCCAAGGAAAGCAAGCTGACCGACCTGCGCGCTTTTCTCGGCGAACTGGGGCTGGATCTGCCCGGTGGCGACAAGCCCACGGCGAAGGATTACGCCACCCTGCTGGACAGCGTGCGCGAGCGCCCCGACGCACATCTGATCCAGACCGTGCTGCTGCGCAGCATGAACCAGGCCGTGTATCAGCCGGAGAACCTCGGCCACTTCGGCCTGGCGCTGGAGGAGTACGCGCACTTCACGTCGCCTATTCGTCGTTATCCCGATCTGCTGGTGCACCGTGGTATTCGCCACGTCCTGCGCGGCGGCAAGGCCGCGGACTTCGACTATGCCCCGTCCGACATGCAGCATCTGGGCGAGCGTTGCTCCATGACCGAGCGCCGCGCCGACGAGGCCACCCGCGACGCCACCGACTGGCTGAAGTGCGAGTACGTGATGGACAAGGTGGGCGAGGTGTTTCCGGGCATCATCACCTCGGTTACCGGCTTTGGCCTGTTCGTCGAACTGGACGACATCTATGTCGAGGGCCTGGTGCACGTCACCTCGCTGACCAGCGACTATTATCATTTCGACCCGGCGCAACACATCATGCGCGGCGAGCGCACCGGCAAGCATTATCGCCTTGGTGACAAGGTCGAGGTGCGCGTGGTGCGCGTCGACCTGGACGAGAAGAAGATCGACTTCGAGATGGCCGACAAGGTGCAGGGCGAGCAACGCCCGGAACGCAAGAAAAAGAGCCGAAAGCGCCGCAAAAAGAAACCTGGCGAGAGCGCCCAGCCGCAGGCGACCGCCGCCGGCAGCGAGGGAAGCGCGCAAAGCGAGGACGGCGAAGCCGCGAAAAAACCGAAAAAGAAGAAACGCCGCCGGCGCGGCAAGAAGAAGAGCGCGGATGCCGCTGCGCAGGCCACGGAGCAGGCACCGGCCGAGACCACGCCAGCGGATGAGTCTGCCGACAAGCCGGCGAAGAAGAAACGGCGCCGCCGTCCGCGCCGCAAGCCGAAACCGGCCAGCGAATGAGCGACTACCTGTTCGGCCTGCATGCGGTGCAGGCCGCGCTGGAGCAGGCGCCCGACAGTGTGTCGGAAT
>DRQN01000128.1 GCA_011371455.1 Gammaproteobacteria bacterium | reverse complement strand
TGGGGATCTCCGGCGCCAGGTTGCGCTTCTCGAAGGCGGCGGTGCCGACGGGAAAGGTGCCATCGCTGGGCAGTGCGCTCACCGGCAGCCGGTCGCCCTCCTCGCGCAGCAGCGGCAGGGTGACCGTGCGCACGAACTCGGGCAGTTCGCCGGCCGGCTCATGGGCATCGCCCGCCGCTTCCGCGGGCGCTTCGTCGGGCACGGCGATGGCATGCAGCGAGGCCAGGGTCTCGTCCACGGCGCGGAAGTTGGCCTCGATGATCGTTTGCCCGGCGCGGTGGTAGCTTTTTTCGATGCCCTGCTTGATGGCCGCGACGGCCTGCTGGCGCGGCAGGATCTCGGACAGGGCGAAGAAACAGGTCTGCATCACCGTGTTGATGCGCCGCCCGAGGCCGTTGCTTTCTGCGATGTGGTAGGCGTCGATGGCATAGAACCTGAGCTTCTTGTCGATGATCTGGCGCTGCATCGCGGCCGGCAGCTGCGCCCACACACGCGCCGCCGGGGTGACGGTGTTGAGCAGGAAGATGCCCCCTTCGGCGGCCTTGTCCAGCATCCGGTAGCGCGGCAGGAAAGAGGATTGATGACAGGCGACGAAGTCGGCGTCGTCGTCTTCGATCAGGTAGGCGGCGTGAATGGGGTCGGGACCGAAACGCAGATGGGAAATGGTGACGGCCCCGGCCTTGCGCGAGTCGTAGACGAAATAGCCCTGCGCATGCAGGTCTGTCTGTTCGCCGATGATCTTGATGCTGTTCTTGTTGGCGCTGACGGTGCCGTCGGAACCCAGGCCATAGAACACGGCCTGATAGGTTTGCAGGTGCACATCGGTACGGAAGCGCCGGTCCCAGTCCAGGCTCAGGTGGGTGACGTCGTCGTTGATACCGATGGTGAAGGGATGCTGCGGCTCGGTCTTTTTCAGCTCGTCCAGCACCGCCTTGACCATGCCCGGGGTGAACTCCTTCGAGGCCAGGCCATAGCGCCCCCCAGTTACCGTTATGCGCTGGGCGAATCTCTCGGCATGGCGCGCCACGGCGGTCTGCACGTCCTTGTACAGGGGCTCGCCATCGGCGCCGGGTTCCTTGCAACGATCCAGTACCGCCATGCGCCGCACCGTGGGCGGCAGGGCCGCCAGCAGGGCCTGCGGCGAGAAGGGGCGGAACAGGCGCACCTTCACCAGCCCGACCCTTTCCCCCCGGGCCTGCAGATGCTTGACCGTCTCATGGGCCGTGGCGCTGCCCGAGCCCATCGTCACCAGCACCCGCTCCGCCTCGGCATGGCCGACATAGTCGAACAGCTGGTAACGCCGGCCGGTCCGTTCGCCGAGTTGCCGCATGGCATCGCTGACAATAGCGGGAAAGTCGTCGTAGTAACGATTGACCGTCTCCCGCGCCTGGAAGAAGACATCGGGATTCTGCGAGCTGCCGCGCAGCACCGGATGTTCCGGCGACAGCGCGCGGGCACGGTGCGCCCCGATGGCATCCACGGGCACAAGCGCCCGCAGCATATCCGCAGACAGGGGCTCGATCTTGTTGATCTCGTGCGAGGTGCGAAAACCATCGAAGAAATGCAGCACCGGGATACGCCCGCGCAGGGTGGCGATCTGTGCGATCAGGGCGAAATCCATCACCTCCTGCACCGAACTGGCGGCCAGCAGCGCAAAGCCGGTGCTGCGCGCGGCCATCACGTCGCTGTGATCGCCGAAGATGGACAGGGCGTGCGAGGCCACGGTGCGCGAGGCGACATGAAACACCGTCGGCGTCAGCTCGCCGGCGATCTTGTACATGTTCGGCAGCATCAGCATCAGGCCCTGCGAGGCGGTGAAGGTGGTGGTCAGGGCGCCGGCCTGCAAGGCACCGTGCACCGCGCCGGCGGCGCCGGCCTCGCTCTGCATCTCGATCACCTCGGGTACCGCGCCCCACAGGTTGGGCCGCCCCGCCGCCGACCATTCATCGGCATGCTCGCCCATGGGCGAGGCTGGCGTAATGGGATAGATGGCGATGATCTCATTGAGCTGATGCGCGATGTAGGCCGCGGCCTCGTTACCATCGATCGTCATGCCTACAGCGCATTCATCAGTCATCGTTCATCTCCGGGAAGGTGTTTTTTGTCGCTGAGCCCCATTTCCCTGGACACTGTCCTGAATCCGCGGGTTCATGACCGTTTCGGTGTAGACGACACACCCACCACGGCTAAGCGGTCACGATCTGCTAAGGTAACGCCTATGCTCGACACGCCAAACGATACCTTGATTCCCCTCACTATTGGTAGCGTGGCCTATTTCATCCTGCACTCCCTGTTGGCCTCGCTGCGCGTAAAGGCCTTTGTGCAGCGCCACTTTCCCGCCCTCCTGCCCGCCTACCGCCTGCTCTTCAACGCCCTTTCCATCGTCCTGCTGCTGCCCCTGCTATGGCTGGTGCACCGTGATCCCGGCCCCTTGCTTTGGGCCTGGCAGGGGCCGTGGCAGTGGCTGGCGATGACCCTGTCGGCACTCGCCCTCGGCGGTTTCGTCTGGGCCAGCCGGGCCTACGACCTGTCGGTGTTCCTCGGCCTGCGCCAGTGGCGCGAGCGCCACCAGAAGGTGGAAGACCCGGACGCGCTGCACATCGCCGCCTTGCACCGTTTCGTGCGCCATCCCTGGTATTTCCTCGCCCTGCTGATTCTCTGGAGCCGCGATCAATATCTCAATCAGGCGGTGTTTTACGCCCTGGCGACGGCCTACCTGGTGATCGGCTCTTGCCTGGAGGAAAACAAACTGGTTCGGCAGTACGGCGAGGTCTATCGACAATACCAGCGCAAGGTGCCGGGGCTGATTCCCCTGCCCTGGCGTTGGCTGAGGGCCGATGAAGCGGATGAACTGGTGCGGCGGGCGGCGGAGGCTAACGAAAAGTAGCGGGAAGAGAGGAAGAAAGACACCGGCCGCGGCCCCGCCACGACCGGTCGAAAATACTCAGGAGGCCTTTTTGTAGATCAGTCCTGGGTTCAACAACAACTCGTTCTTTTTCACCTGATCCAGCGGACAACCCTCGGTATCGCAGTACGCCAGCCGGTCGAAGACATAGCGGGTGTCCTGTTCCTGGATGAACTCATAGATGGGCTTACCCAGATGCGAACCAATGGAAGGTCCATAGCGTCGTTCGTTCACGTTTGTTTCCTCTTGAGCCTGTTGTGTAGGGTGACCTGCTGTTCACCGGCAGGCCACCTCCTTCATCGTCCCGGCCCGAGCGCCCTTTAGAGGCAATTTTCACGCTATTGGTCGCATCACCCAGAGTGTGACGGCCATCACGGATTTTCCGCCTGCAAGGGGTAAGGCCGCTACGCGCCCGGGGAAGGCTCGCGCGCCGGATGAATCCAGCGCCAGGCGACGACGAAGGCCAGCAAGGCCGTCAGCGCGGCCAACAGATACATGGCCTGC
>DRQN01000127.1 GCA_011371455.1 Gammaproteobacteria bacterium | reverse complement strand
CTGAACAGGGCATTGACCGAGGCGTACCAGGCCTGATGCGAGGCGGTGTGGGTGAACTGGTAGGGGCCGGTAACGTCGCCGCAGACGTAGATGTTGGGGATGTTGGTGCGCAGCAAGGGGTCGGCCTCGATGGTGCCGCCGCGGGTGATGCGCACGCCCAGTGCTTCGAGGCCGAAGCCCTCGGTGTTGGCCTGCCTGCCGAGGGCGATGAGCACGCGATCGAAGGCGATCTCGATCTCCTTGCCGGCGTGTTCGCAGATGAGGGTGTTGGCGTCTTCAAAACGCCTGGCCGTGTGTCCGGCGAGCACGGTCATGCCTTCGCCGGCAAAACGCTGCATGACCATGGCGGAGATCTCCGCGTCTTCGCGCGGCAGGAGACGTTCGCCGCGCTGTACCAGGGTGACCTCGCTGCCGAGGCGCTGAAAGCTCTGCGCCAGCTCGCAGCCGATGGGGCCGCCGCCGAGCACCAGCAGGCGCCGGGGCTGCTGGCGCAGATCCCAGAGGGAGTCCGAGGTCAGGAAATCCACTGCCTCGATGCCGGGAATATCGGGCACCGCGGGCCGCGCGCCGGTGGCGATGATGATATTGCGTGTGGTGAGGATCTCGCCGCCGACCTCGACTTCAAAGGGTGAGCGGATTTGCGCATGGCCTTGTTTGACGTCCACGCCTAGCCGGGTAAAGCGCTCCACGGAATCATGCGGCTCGATTTTCCTGATCACCCGCTGAATGCGCGCCATGACCTCGGCGAAGTCGAAACTGACCTCGGTCTTTTGCAGACCGAAGTCCCTGGCGCGGTGGGCATAACCGAGCATCTTCGCCGAGCGGATCAGTGCCTTGCTGGGCACGCAGCCGGTGTTGAGGCAGTCGCCGCCCATTCTGTGTTTTTCGATCAGCGCCACTTTTGCCTTCACGGTGGCGGCGATCAGCGCCGAGACCAGCCCCGCCGAGCCGCCGCCGATCACCACCAGGTTGTAATCGAATTTTTCAGGCTGCGGGTAGTGCTGGCGGAGCTTGCGCCGCCTGAGCCATTCGACGAACTTTTTCGCCAGCAGGGGGAACAGGCCCAGCAGGGCGAAGGACAGCAGCAGGCCCGGTGACAGAATGCCGGACAGAGAGTCCAGCTTGCCCAGCTGGCTGCCGGCGTTCACATAGACGATGGTGCCCGGCAGCATGCCGATCTGGCTGACGACATAGAAACGTCCCGCCTTCATGGGGGTCAGGCCCATCACCAGATTGATAATGAAGAAGGGGAAGATGGGGATCAGGCGCAGGGTGAACAGATAGAAATCACCATCGCGTTCGATGCCGTCGTTGACCGCCTTGAGCTTGTCGCCGAAGCGTTTTTGCACATAGTCGCGCAGCAGGAAGCGCGAAATGAGAAAGGCCAGTGTGGCGCCGATGGTGCTGGCGAAGGAAATGATCACGACACCGTAGAGCAGGCCGAAAATGGCGCCGCCTGCCAGGGTCATGATGACGGCGCCGGGCAGCGACAGGGCGGTGACCAGAATGTATAACAGAAAATAGATGGTGATGGTCGGCAGCTGATGGCTGGCGTAATAGTCGAGGAATGCCTGATGCTGTGACTTGAGAAAGTCGAGAGTCAGGTACTGGCCCAGGTCGAAAACAAAGAAGGCGGCGATCAGCGTGGCGACAAGGAGCAAAACGGTACGGCGGGAATTCATGTCACGTTTCCTGGGTTGTTGCGGATGGTGTGATGGTGCCGACGCAGAAGCGGCGCCACAGTTACACGGCGGCTGAACACGATCGCTTACTGTGCCGGGTCAATAGCGGCAAAAGTTCCACGAAATATGCCACACTAAGTCTTCCCACACCGCCCCCGATGAGAAAACAGCATGAGCGAAGAACAGCCCTCTGTCGAACTGCGCATCCTGCGCGCCATGCGCCGTACCCTGACCAACGTGGCCAAGGATACCTACACCCCGCCCGGCATGCGCCACCCCCTGTCGGAAGATACCATCAATGACATCCGCGAGTGCCTGGTGCTGATCGCCAGCCGCGAGAACGAACTGGGTGGCATGAGCGGCGATGACCGCCCGCACTTCACCGATGAGATGCGCGACTCGGTGTTGGTGCAGCTCGATACCCGCAACCTGAAGAAAAAGGATTAGCTTTGCTGCGAGCATCCGGCCGTTTTGTCCGGCCCTTCCTCCCGTTTCGCCGGGCCGGGTTGTTGATCCTGTTTGCCGCGGCAATGTGTCTGGCGGGCGGGGCGAGGGCGCTGAGCTTTCCCCTGCCGGCGGGCGGCGACAATCTGGTCGGCCGGATCCAATACGCGATGATCCGCGAGGGGGAGACCCTGATGGACATCGCCCGCCGCTTCGATGTGGGCTTCAATGAACTGGTGGCGGCCAACCCGGGGGTCGACCCCTGGCTGCCGGCGGTGGGGACCCGGGTGGTGGTGCCGACCCGCTTCATTCTGCCGCCGCGCCCCTGGCGGGGCATCGTCATCAACCTGGTGGAGATGCGGTTGTATTACTTCCCTGAGCCCGGACCGGGCGAGCCGGGGGAGGTGGTGACCTACCCCGTCGGCATCGGCCGCGAGGGTTGGTCGACTCCGCTGGGAGAATTCTCGGTGGTGGAAAAGATCGAGCACCCCAGCTGGACGGCGCCCGCCTCCATCGTCGCCGAGATGGCGGCCGAGGGAATGACGGCGCGGCGGGTGATTCCGCCGGGGCCCGACAATCCCCTGGGTGATTACGCCCTCATGCTCAGCGAGCCAGGCTACCTGCTGCACGGTACCAACCGGCCCTTCAGCATCGGCATGCGTGTCAGCCATGGTTGCATCCGCCTCTACCCGGAAGATATCGAGGTGCTGTTCGCCCGCGTGCCGCGCAACACGCCGGTGCGCATCGAAAACGAGCCCTACAAGATCGGCAGGGAGGGTGGCGTGTTGTTCCTGGAGGCCCACGCGCCGCTGTCGGAGGAAAAGAATGAGCAGGGTGTCAATCTCACCTCCGTGGTATCACAGCTGGTGCACGTTTCCGAACGGCGGCTGGCGGACAGGGACTGGGATCGCATCATCGCCGTGGCCAATCGCCACAGCGGCGTGCCGGAACCCATCGTGGCGCAATGCCCGCAGCCCGAATTCGGCAAGGGCTGGCTGCTTCAACTGGGGGCGTTCAAGGACGAGGCGCGCGCGGAGCGCCTGGCGAAACGGCTGCGGGCATCGGTGTCTTCGGCCAGCGTTCGCGCCTGTGGCAGCGACGGCCTGTGCCGCGTGAGAGTGGGGCCGTTTCGTGACTGCCTGGCGTTGTTCGTCACCGCGCAGCTCATCCGCGACGAGTTCGGGGTCGAGGGCTTCATCGTCGCGGCACCACAGGATACCGCGATCAATGAAGTCTCGAGGCAAGGCCGCCCCGGCCACTAATTGGGCCTGGGGCGGTGAGAGGGCTATTTTGCGATAGCCTTCTTGAACATGCGGTCGGCCTTTTCGCTGGCCCGTTGGGCCTCGGCCTTGGCCGCCTCGGCCTCGCGCAATGCGCGGTCGGCGGTGGCCTGGGCGCGGGCGATATCCGCGGCGGAGCGATCGGCGGCCGCCTTGGCCTCCTCGGCCATCTTCTCGGCGCGAATGGCGGTGGTCTGCGCATTGGCGGCCATGGTCTTCGCCTCATCCGCAGTTTTCTGCGCGGTGACGATATCGGCGTTCATCTTTTCCATGTCCTTTGCGGTTACCGCGCAGCCACCCAGCAGCAGAATGGCGCTGAGCCCGATGGCAATAGTCAAATATCTAGTCATGGCGACGTCCCCTTGGTTGGCTTGGAAATCAAGTACCGGCTGCGGCAGCATACCTGCCAATCACGCTGAAAAATAGTCTGCGCCAGTCCGGCGAACCGAGGCCGAATCTACTACGAAAGCGCCGTCTCGGCCCTTGTTTTCGATCAATTTTGCGAGACATATCAGGCATTCACCCGGCTGCCCAACAGTGATCATGGGGGCAAGGCGGGGCATTTTCATGGCTATTGCCCACAGGCCGTTGAAAAACCTGATTTTCACCTGAATCCGCGGGTTCAGGTGAAAACACAACAGATTCTGCGCCGCGTTGGAGCCCCGCGTTCCCCACGGGCCGGGCCGATGTCCATCTGCTAGAATCACCGCCCTATGGACGTATCCCCCATCATCGAAGATCTCAACGAGGCCCAGCGCCAGGCGGTGTGCGCCCCGCCCGGCCACGCCCTGGTGCTGGCCGGCGCCGGCAGCGGCAAGACCCGTGTGCTGGTGCATCGCATCGCCTGGCTGGTGCGCACCGAGGCGGTATCGCCCTACAGCATCCTCGCCGTCACCTTCACCAACAAGGCCGCCGCCGAGATGCGCGGGCGCATCGAGGGCCTGCTGGCGCTGCCGGTGGGCGGCATGTGGGTGGGCACCTTTCACTCCCTGGCCCATCGCCTGCTGCGCATGCACTGGAAGGATGCCGGTCTGCCGCAGACCTTCCAGATCCTCGACAGCGACGACCAGTACCGCACCATCCGCCGCGTCCTTCGTGACCTGCAGCTGGACGAGGCACAGTGGCCGCCGCGCCAGGCGCAGTGGTTCATCAACTCACGCAAGGACGAGGGCCAGCGCCCCGAGCACATCGAGGACTTCGGCGACCCCTTCCAGAAACAGATGATCCGCATCTACCGCGCCTACGAAGAGCTGTGCCAGCGTTCGGG
>DRQN01000126.1 GCA_011371455.1 Gammaproteobacteria bacterium | reverse complement strand
CGTCGGCAAGCAGGCATTCGATGCCCAGCGCCATGTCCTCCAGCCGCCCGGCGGCATTCAGCCGTGGGCCGAGGGCGAAGCCCAGATCCGCCGCCACCAGTTGCTGCGGGCTGCGCTTGGCGACGCGGATCAGCGCACTGATGCCGGGACAGCACTGGCCCCGGCGGATGCGCGCCAGGCCCTGGGCGACGAGGATGCGGTTGTTGTGCTCCAGCGGCACCACGTCGGCCACCGTGCCCAGCGCCACCAGATCCAGCAGGCTGGCCAGGTTGGGCTCATCGATGCCGCGTTCGGCGAACCAGCCCGTCTCGCGCAGCCGCGCGCGCAGGGCCAGCATGACGTAGAAGACCACCCCCACGCCGGCCGTGCCCTTGGCGGCGAAGGCATCGCCGGGCCGGTTGGGATTGACGATGGCGTCCGCCGCTGGCAGGGCCTCGCCGGGCAGGTGGTGGTCGGTGATCAGCACGCGCATGCCCAGCGCCCTGGCCGCCGCCACGCCGTCGAGGCTGGCGATGCCGTTGTCCACCGTGATCAGCAGATCGGGCTTGCGCGCCGCAGCCACGGCGACGATCTCCGGCGTCAGTCCGTAGCCGTATTCGAAGCGGTTGGGCACCAGATAGTCCACCTGCGCCGCCCCCATGGCGCGCAGCGCCCGCACCCCCAGCGCCGAGCTGGTGGCGCCGTCGGCATCGAAATCGCCGATGATGAGGATGCGCTGCCCTTCGCACAGGGTCTGCGCCAGCAGGTCGACGGCGGCATCGATGCCGAGCAGCCCATCAAAGGACAGCAGTTTCGCCAGCGAACAGTCCAGTTCGTCGGCCGATGCGATACCGCGCGCGGCGTAAATGCGCGCCAGCAAGGGGGGCAACTCGCCGGGCAAACCGGCGGGAACGGCGGCATTGGGACGCCGGGTGATGGTAACGCCGGCGGTGCTCATCGGCGTTGACCGGCCGATTCACCCAGGCGATAGGCCGCCAGCAGCGCCGCCTTCAGTGCCGGCTGCCGGTCCAGCGCATCGACCTGCAGGTTGCGTCGGGCAATATCGCGCAACGCCGCCAACGCCTTCGTTTCGCGCCAGTGGTCTTCGAATGCCGCCACGTCGAGCCGGCCCTCGTGGATGAAATCCTTCACCGCACCCGTGGCCCGGCGGATCTGAATCGCCTCCGCCAGCATCATTTCATATTCGTAGGAATAGGTGTCGATGTGATTGTGGCGGGCGATCAGGGCATGTATCGGTGGCAGGGCGCCCGCCGCCGACATCGCCTGATCCAGGTCGAGGTCGATACACAGCACGTGATGCTGCCCCTTGAAATCAAACGCCACGCAGGCTTCGATGGTGTTTTTCATGGTCTAGTGCTCTGCAATACTGGCTTCCCCACCCCGGGGCGGGCCATGCCCGCGGTGGATGATGACGGGCCGAGGTTTGATCGATGAACCACAAACAGGATTCGCCCCGAATCGACGCCGGCAGCAATACCGCGTGGGCACATAAAACGTGCTCACCCTACCTGACTTGAGCGGCAAAAACCAAAACCTGAACTGCTGCCTGTCCCTCGGGTATAATCCCCACCCATTGCCAATCGAAAACGAGGTTAGACATCATGATGAAAGGTGGTCTCGGCAAGCTCATGAAGCAGGCCCAGGAAATGCAGGAAAACATGAAGAAGGCCCAGGAAGAGCTGGCCAACATGGAGGTCACCGGTCAGGCCGGCGGCGGCATGGTGACGGTGGTGATGACCGGCCGTCACGACATCAAGCGCGTGTCCATCGACGACAGCCTGATGGGTGACGACAAGGAGATGCTCGAAGACCTGGTCGCCGCCGCGGTCAACGATGCCGTGCGCCAGGTGGAGGCCAACACGCAGGAAAAGATGTCCGGCATGGCCGCTGGCATCAACCTTCCGGACGGCTTCAAGATGCCCTTCTAACCATCTGTTATCAATACTTAACACCGCCAATAATCTTGGAATTCAGCCCCCTCATCAGCCGTCTCGTCGAGGATCTGCGCTGCCTGCCCGGCGTCGGCCCGAAATCGGCGCAGCGCATGGCCTTTCACTTGCTGGAACACGACCGCGAGGGCGCCATGCGCCTGGCCCGCTCGCTGCGCGAGGCGGTGGAGAAGATCGGCCGCTGCCACCACTGCCGCACCCTGAGCGAGACGAAGACCTGCCCACTGTGCGCCAATGCCAGCCGCGACCACACATTGCTGTGTGTGGTGGAGTCACCGGCCGATGTGCGCGCCATCGAGCAATCCACCGCCTACCGCGGCCTGTACTTCGTGCTCATGGGCCACCTCTCGCCACTGGACGGCATCGGCCCGGCGGAGATCGGCCTGGACCAGTTGGAGGCGCGCCTGGCCGATGGCGGCATCAGCGAGGTGATCCTCGCCACCAACCCCACCGTCGAGGGCGAGGCCACCGCCCACTACATCAGCGAAATGGTGCATGCCCGAGGCATCCGCAGTACCCGCATCGCCCACGGCGTACCCCTTGGTGGTGAACTGGAATACGTCGACGGCGGCACCCTCTCCCACGCCTTCGCCGGCCGTCGCGAAATCTGACCCGTCGGTCTGTCCGCCCCCTTCCCTCATTAAAGATCCCCCAGTCACTGCCGCTGAGAAGGCAGACCGCAGCAACACGCCCCAACCTTGCGAGGGACTGCATGTACGACAATCTGGTGGAAAATCTGCACGATGAACTGGTGATGCGCTACGCGCCACTGGTGAAGCGCATTGCCTACCACCTGAAGGCCCGCCTGCCCGCCACGGTGCTGGTGGACGACCTGTTGCAGGCCGGTATGATCGGCCTGCTGGAAGCGGCCAAGAAGTACGATGCCAACCAGGGCGCCAGTTTCGAGACCTACGCCGGCATCCGCATCCGCGGCGCCATGCTCGACGAGCTGCGCCGCAACGATTGGGCGCCCAAGTCGGTGCACCGCAAGGTGCGCGACATCACCGCCGCCATCCGCGAGATCGAAAACCGCGAAGGCCGCGACGCACGCGACGAGGAAGTGGTCGCGGCGCTGGGCATCTCCAAGCAAGAATATTTCAAGACCCTGCAGGACATCTCCACCCACCGCGTGCTGAGCTGGGACGAGATCGGCGTCGACGAGGACAGCATCGGCCAGTCCATCATGGACACCAGGCCCGGCATCCAGGACCAACTGGAGAAGCAGCATTTCCGCGAGCGCCTGTCCGAGGCCATCGCCACCCTGCCGGAGCGGGAAAAGATGACCGTGGCCTTGTACTACGAATCCGAACTGAATCTGCGCGAGATCGGCGGCGTGCTCAACGTCAGCGAATCCCGCGTCAGCCAACTGTTGAGCCAGGCGCATATTCGCCTGCGGGCTCGCATGAAGGACTGGATTGGGCAACAATAGGCGTTTGTCGCAACTCAACCATGCCCTGCTTCGCCTCCCAAGCCGTGATACGCAAACGCCGCCTGCACAACGCCACGCGCCTGCACGAGCGCAATTTTTCCAAGCTGCTGCTGGTGATTCCCGGCATCCGCGAGATCACCGCCCCACTCTGCCTGCAAGGCCGTGGCGACACACGCCTGGCCGTGGAGGTGCTGGAGAAGAGCAAGTACACCACCACCTTTTCCCTGCAGTTGCAGCAATGCAGCAGCCACCGCTGGCTACCCTCGCTGCGCATGAAGGTCCGCACCTACCACGATGCCCACGTCGCCGAGGTGCTGGCCTTTCAGGGCCACCACCGCCTGGACGCCCGCTACACCTACCCCAACCCGCGCATGTACCACCGCGACGAGAAGTGGCAGCTCAACCACTTCCTCGGCGACTGGCTCGACCACTGCCTGCACAGCCGCTGCATCTTCCGCGACGAAATCCAGCCCATCGACGCCTGACATGCCGGCAAACCGCGCGTGGAGCCACCCACCGCCCCAGGCCTTAAGCAATTGCTGAGCGGTTCCGATAAGTCGTTAGGTAGCGAGCAAAAGGCGTGGAGAAGAATATCCCCGGGAGGGGCAATGAATCCGAGGTTTCAGGACAGATTCAGGTAATATATTTTACCTGAATCCACGGGTTCAGGCTTTACCCACGCCATCGCTGACGACCGCCGTACTCAAATGGCGTGACAACCCATGCCCGCATACGGCGAGTGGCGAATCGACCGAGCCGCATTTACCGGCCATGACGCGAGAAGGTAATTATGGACAGGTGGGCCAAGTACACCATTTTTGCGCTGACGATGACGCTCGCCAGCGACGTGGCGCTGGCAGAGGTGGATTACATCCTGGAAGAGAAATTCCACGCCGAACTGGCCAAGGCCGAACAGGGAGACAGCAAGGCGCAGTACGCCGTGGGCGAGATGTATGAAAAAGGCCGGGGCGTCGGGCGCGACCCGCGCAAGGCCTTCAGTTGGTACAGCAAGTCCAGCCAGAAAGGCAACATGAAGGCCGAATACAAGCTGGGCCTGGCCTACCTGAACGGCACCGGCATTCGCAGAGACTATCGCAAGGCGCGTGACTGGTTGCAGAAATCCAGCGACAAGGGCTACGTGCGCGCCCAGTACTATCTGGGAACGCTCTACGAAAAGGGCCTGGGAACAGAACAGGATCTCGACAAGGCCCTGCAATGGTACAAGCAGGCCCTCAGAGGCGGCTACGATCCGGCGGCAGCCGGCATGCAGCGCGTGGCCCAACTACAAAAGCGGCGTCAGGAAAAAATCGCCCGCCTTCGCCAGGAGGCCCTGGAAACGGCAAGGAAACTGCAAGCAAAGGCCGCGAAACCCGCCCCTCCGGCAGAACCCGCACCGCCACCGGGCACCAAACAGCGAATACTGGCCGGCGGCTGGAAAAGGCACGACCGGGCCGTCGAGTACCTGCCCTCTGCCGATACCCAGTGCGAAGACCGGGGTGACCATATCGAATGCCAGTCAAAAACGCTGACGCGCAATATCGGCATGGCGGACATCAGCTTTCAGACCAAGTCCACCCTGTCCCGCTTCAAGGACGACGGCTCGTTCAAGGTCGCTTATCGCAACAATGTCCTGGAGGTCACCATCACCGACGAGGCGTTCGCCAGTTCCGGGGCCAAGGTGCCGGTGCAAACAGGCTGGCAGGAAACGGAACACAAACTGACCTGTACCTTCGAGGACGATACCCGCCTGAACTGCAGGAAAAACAAGCTGCGCACGATCAAGTTGCACCGCTAACGCACGGCGCTGGTGAAAATGGCCGAACCTATGACTGGCCGCTGAAAAGCGTTTTCGCGGCCTCAGGCAGCAAGCTGTCTGGCCAGGGACTCCAGGCCTTCGCGATCACACAGGATCTTCTCCCAGAGATCGAGCACACGATCGACATCGATGCCCAGGCGCCCGGCGGCCTCCGCCAGCCGTTCGGCGCGGCGATCATCGTCGGCCTCGCCATCCAGCAGGATATCCGCCACCTGTAACAGGCGGGCATAGTCCGCAAAGTCCCCGCTGTAGTCCACCTGGTGGTGATGGGCCACCGCGGCGATCACCTCTTCCGGCAATTGCCAGACCCGCAGCAGCTGTCCGCCGATCTGCGCATGATCACTGCCCAGCACGCGCTGCTCGACGGCCACGAGCGGCGTATCCGGCGACTGCCGCCGGCACTCGGCAACGGCGTCGCAGGCTTCCGCAAAACGGCTCACCAGAAATAAATGGCCGATGTCTCGCAACAGGGCCGCCAAATAGGCCAGCCCGGGTTTGACGCGCTTGCGCAGGGGACGTTGCGAAGCCAATGCCTGGGCCATGGAGCCGGCAGCCACCGCCTTCCACCAGAAACCTTCGCGTGTCAGTATCGCCTTGCCGCTGGCGGGCAGGGACCCCATGGCCACCAGGCCCAGCGCGATCCCCATGACGCCTTCATAACCCAGCACCGTGATGACAGCCTTTTCGACCGAATCGATGCGTCCCTGAAAGCCGAAAAAGGGCGCATTGGCATAACGGATGATCTGTGCCGCCAGGGCCGGATCGCTGACGACGATATTGTTCAGCTCCCGCACATGGGCATCCGGATCCTGCATCAGCTGCAACAGCCTCTGCCCCACCCCCGACATGACCGGCAGGCCGTCGCTGGTCCTGAGCAACGCGGAAATCTGTTGCTTCCACGGGGCATGAATATCGATGACCGCCGCCGCGGAGGCCGGCGGCCGGAAGCGGCCCTGGCGCAACAGGGCAGCCGTTTCATCGGCCGGCAGCGGCTTGCTGTAGTAATAGCCCTGTACATAGGTGCAATTCAGCTCGCGCAGATAGGCCTCCTGGTCCGCCCCCTCCACGCCTTCCGCCACCGTTTCCAGCCCCAGGGAATGGGCCAGATGAACGATGGAGTTGGTGATCGCCGCCGATTCGCTGTTGACCATTACGTCCTTGACGAAGCTGCGGTCGATCTTCAGCGTATCGATGGGGAATCGCTGCAGATAGCTGAGCGAGGAGTAGCCGGTGCCGAAGTCGTCGATGGCGATGCGCACACCGAGCGCCCGCAAGGCGGTAAGGATCTCGATGGAGGTGCCGGGATTGTTCATGGTGGCGCCCTCGGTGATCTCAAGCTCCAGCCAGCGGGGCGCCAGGCCGGTCTCTTGCAATACCTTCTGCACCATGGCGGCCAGGTCGTGTTCGTCACCGAACTGCAGTGCGGAGAGATTGACCGCCACCCGCACCGGCGCCAGGCCCTGCTGTTGCCAGGCCTTGTTCTGCGCACAAGCGGTTCGCAGCACCCATTCACCGAGCGGAATGATCATGCCACTGGATTCGGCCAGGAGGATGAAATCCAGTGGCGGAATCATACCCAGCTCGGGGTGCTGCCAGCGCAGCAAGGCCTCCAGCGCCTTCACCGTGCCGGTCTTCGGGTCGAGGATGGGCTGGTAGTGAATGGAAAATTCACCCCGCGCCATGGCATGGCGCAGATCGGCCTCCAGGGTGTGGCGGCGGATTTCTTCGGCATGGATCTCGGCATTGAAAAAGCGCAGGCAGGCACGGCCCTGCTGTTTGGCCGTGTACATGGCGGCATCGGCATGCTTCATCAGCAGACAGGCATCCACACCATCGCTGGGACAGATGGCGATACCGATGCTGGGCGTACAGGCCACCCGCTGCCCTTTCAGCACGATGGGTTGCGACAGGGATTCGAGAATCTGCCGGGCGACTTTTTCCGCGTTGGTCGGGGAACCAATCGCCGTCAGTACGCAGCCGAATTCATCGCCGCCCAGACGGGCGAGAATATCGCGCCCCCGCACCCCGGCTGCCAGCCGCTCGCTCATCTGCTTCAACAGGTAATCACCGGCATCGTGGCCGTAAGTATCGTTGACCGATTTGAAGCGGTCGAGATCGATGAACAGCACCGCCAGTTTTTCCCCGTTGCGCGCCGCCTGCGCCAGGCTGGCGCTGAGGCGGTCACGAAACAGGGCGCGATTGGGCAGGCCGGTGAGCGGATCATGAGTGGCCAGGTGCTCCTGATCCCGCCGGGCCGCCGCCAACTGGCCGTGCAGCCGGCGGCGTTCGAGGCAGAATTTCAGGGTGCGCACCAGTAACTGGGGATTGGTCTCGGCGCGCAGCAGGTAATCCGTCGCCCCCTCCGTGCACAGGGCCCTGGCCAATGCCTCTTGCGCCGGGCTGGCCAGCAGGATCAAGGGAGTGTCGGGCAGGTGCCGCGCCAGCCATTGCGCCAGGCGCAGCCCTTCACCGGCAAAACTCGCGACATCGGCCACCACCACATCGAAGCGATCCGTGCCGAGCAGGGATTCCGCCGCCGGCAGGTCCAAGGCATGAAACAATCCGAAGCCACCATTACCGGCACTGCGCAAGGCATCGACGGCCCAGCGCACGTGACTGGCATCACCCTCGATCAGCAAAATCCTCGCGGATGCTTCAGGCTTCATCGAAACTCCAAACCACACAGGGCTTTTTGCCGGAAATATGGCTACGGTCCACTCACCAGATGCCGACGGACCGTTCCGTTGACGTTCTTGGTTATGTCCTCTTGTCGGCAGCGGCCTCTCCATTCTTTAAAGGAAATAGCGCTATAAAAACAAAAATTTACAGCGTGAACGAAACATGGGCAGGATCTTATCCCCAAAGCCGGAAGACAGCTGCTGCAGATCGTCGCAGAGGAAAAAAACAGTTGCCGAAGAAAGCAAAAGGCCCATCCGCACTACCCGCAGATGGGCCCTCTTCGTTCCTGCCACCGGCGCCGTTGGCAGGCCGCTGGCGGCAACCGTCTACGCCGCGGCCAGCTTTGCGCCGATGGCCGCCAACACCGTCTCGCTGGGGCCGGCCGCATCGACCGTCAGCAACAGCCCCTCCTTCTCGTAGAAACCGATCAACGGTGCGGTTTTTTCCACGTAGGTCTGCAGGCGGTGCGAAATGGCCTCGGCGGTCTCGTCATCGCGCTGAATCACCGGGCTGCCACACTTGTCGCAAATCCCCGCCTGCCGGGAGGGGTTGCTCTTGACGTTATAGATCGCCTGACAATCGGAGTTCGAACAGGTGCGGCGCGTCGTCAGACGATCGAGGATGACCTCGCGCGCAACCTCGAGATTGACCGCCATATCCAGCTCGATGCCCAGCTTCGCCAGCAGCCCCTTGAGCGCCTCGGCTTGGGGAATGGTGCGCGGAAAACCATCCAGCAAAAAGCCCTTTTCACAGTCCGGCTCCTGCAGGCGCTGCTCCATGATATCCATGATCAATTCATCCGGTACCAGGTCACCAGACTTCATCAGCGACTCTATCTGCTTGCCCAGCTCAGTGCCGGCGGTCACCGCGCCACGCAGAATGTCACCGGTGGAAATCTGTACCGAACCATCCATCTCGGCCAACAGCTTGGCTACCGTACCCTTGCCCGCACCTGGAGCGCCCAACAATATCAACTTCATCAAAATTACCTCTTTTTTACCTGAATCCGTGGATTCAGGGCGGATGAAGTACGCAACTACTTGATCCACATAGCGAGACGGACCAATGAGTTGTGTAATTCACCGTCATGACCCCACGGATTCAGGCAGTGGTTAGAAAAATATCCACACCCGCGCCTTGTCGACCCCGGACCCACATCACGAATACATGCCGCAACGCACCACGGGGCATGGGCCGATGCATTGCGCAATCAATCCACACCATCAAGCCGATAGACCCGATCACCATCATGCAAAAGGTGGCCGCGCGGCAGAATGATTTCCTCCTCTCCCCCCAGTCCCTGGCGGATCTCGACCATGGCGAAATCCTCGATGCCCGTGATCACCGGTTTCATGCGCACGCGGCCATCTTCCAGCACCGCCAGGTACGCCTGGTTCTCGCGTTTCAGCAGGGCTTCAAGGGGAACCTTGATGGCATGCGAATGCCAGGCCGTGCGAATCTCTGCGTCCACGGCCTGCCCGGGACGCAGGTCGGGTGCCTCTGTGCCGAGGCTGATGTATGCCTTCATTACACCGGCATCACCCTCGCCATCCTCCACACCGCCCAGCCGGATGACCCGTTCCTGCCACTCCAGCCCGGGGAAGGCATCGCTGGTGACCAGTACCACTTGCCCCGCGAGGATACGTCCGCCGGCGGTGGCATCCACCTGCACCTCGATTTCACGCTGTGTCTCGTCGGCGAGCACGAACAGCGGATCGGCCGGCGTGACCCAGCGGCCCACCTCGGCCTGGCTGCGCAACACCGTGCCGGCAAAGGGGGCCGTGATGCGCTGTCTCTCCAGCGCCTGGGCGGTGTCACGCGCCTCTCTCATGACCACACTGGCGCGTGCCCGCGCGACCCGCAGCTTCTGCGCCGCCTCTTCCACGAACGGTTCCGCCACGGTGCCTTTCTCATGGGCGCGGCGCAGGCCTTCCCAGACCTGCTCGGCATGAGCGATGTCCTCACGGGCGCTGGCCAGCTCCGCCTGTGCCTGCTGCAACTGCGCGAGCAGCTCGTGCTCATCCAGGCGCGCCAGCAGCTGCCCGGCCCGTACCCGGTCTCCCGGCCGCACCCGTACCGCCACCAGACGGCCAGCACGTGCGGCATGAATCGCTGCCTGCTGCCGGCTGACCACTTGCCCAGGCACCACGAGGGACTGGTAGATCTCGCCGGTTTCAGGATAGGTGGTCCGCACCGCCAGGCCCTGCTCGAAATAGGAGCGCCCGCCCTCATAGGCAGCAAAGCCCAATGCCGCCAGCACCAGCAGGGTCAACAGGGTGGTGCCGGAAAACAGCCGCTGCAAACGGCCGGGCACTCGCGCCGACACGGTGTCGAAAACGAACGGCTCGGCCTCGTGGCGACTGTCTGCCCGAGCCCCGTGGAGGCCTTGCTGGTGGTCCGGAAACTCCTCGGGATCGATGATGATCTCCACCTCGTCACGGGATTGCACGGGCTCTTCGGTCTTGCGGGCAGATTCAGCGGACGCCGGCATGGGCCGCCGGCGATCAATTTCCTCGCCCTGCCCATGCGGCTGCACCCTGGGTTGCCGGGATTCGTCGCGCGCGGATTCAGGCGCCGACGCGGCAGGGGGGCGGGACGGCGCAGCCTGTGCGTGGCTGGCCACGGCCCGTTCGATCATGCTCAACGGTCCATTTTCCGTGGGCGCCGGCGATGGCGCATCTGCCGCCGGTTGTGCGCCCGACGCCGGCGCGGACGGTCCTTCCGCGGGGACGCTTGCCACCTGCAGTAGCGGAATCGTCTTTTCTTCCTTCTTGCCCGCAACGGTCGGCCTTGGCTGGATCGGCGTCACCACCGGAACCGCCTCCGGCTCGCGGCGGGTGGGTTGTGGTTCCGCTGCGGCCGGCGCCTGCCCAGCGGCCAACAGGCGGCGAATGTGACTGTGCAGCGCTTCGGCGTCGACCGGTTTGGTCATCACCTGATTGGCCCCGGCATCGTAGGCCTTGACCAGCACCTCGGCATCGGTGGAGCCGGTGATGACGATGATGGGCAGCTGGCTGAGGCGGGGCTGCCCGCTCTGACGCAGGGTACGGATCAAGTCATCGCCGTCCATGCCCGAGGAGGACACCTTGAGGTCGGTCAGCAAAAGATCGTAGTCACCCTGAATCAGGGCAACAACGGCGGGTTCGGCGGAGAGGAAATAGTCGACTCGATAGCCACCGGGCTCCAGCATGCGGCGCATGACGAAGGCAGCGGTGCGACTGTCATCGACATAGCACAAGCGCGCCAGGGGCTTTTCCGGCGCTGACGGATGGGCGGTAGAGCGCTCACTCATGGCCCTGGTTCGCTGGTTGCTCATGGAAAAAACACATGGATAAAAAAACCCTGAAAAACGATATTGGCGGGCGCTTTGCCGTGACCGTGTGCATTTATGGCCTGCGGCCACAGCAGGCGGGGAGACAAAACGGGGGATCACCCTGCCCTCAGACCATAGCCACCATGGATTCAGCCCCCGTGACAGGCCCATCCCCGCCACTGCTGTCACTATAAAATCACCCTCCCGGCAAGTAAACTTGCCCCCGAGTTGCGACAAACCAGCGTTTGATGCACCATGGCCGCACAACAACAATAAGCTCGGTGAAGGCCCGCAAAGGCCGCTCATGGACATTAACCGCCATGAGCCCGCTGGCCACACCCCTGATCATGGAAAGATAACAGGGACAAAAGCGTATCCCATGCCCTGCAATACTGACTTCTCCACCCCTGGGGCGGGCCATGCCCGTGGTGGATACTGACGGGCCGGGATGGAAACACGGAGGCCACAGAGCCGCGGAGGCACGGAGTTTTCAACGAATTTCTCTGTGGCCCTGTGACTCCGTGACCTCCGCGTTTCATATGCCGTGGCGTGATCAACGAATCATACCTGAGTCCGTGGGTTCAGGGCGGATGAAGCACGCAACTGCTTGATGCGTATCGCGTAATGAAAAATCGAGGGAACAGCGGGGATTATTGCCGAGATTTTTCATATAGCGAGACGGATCAATGAGTTGTGTCATTCGCCGTCATGGATCCACGGATTCGGGTCATGAACATGATTCGCCCCGAACCGGCGCCGGAGGTTTGTGCGCGTCAGGGTGGGTTCTTCCACATTAAATGACTTGTTTTGAGAGGAGTGCTTATGATCGACTTGCTGACTTATATGGTGGCTACCGTCGCAGCGGTAGGCTTCGCCCTGCTGGTGTATCTCGTCTTCCAGATCTACAATTCGGACACCTATACCCGCGAAGACTGAGCGCCAACCGGCGCCGCGGGCCACCGGTCTGTGGGCGCCGGTTTCACCCCCTCTTCTCCTAACCCTTGGGCCCCGCCGGCAACCAGACGTGCACGGCCGCCCCGCCCAGCTCGCTTTCACCGATTTCCAGCGTACCGCCATACAGCTGCACGATATCCCGCACGATGGACAGGCCGATGCCGTGTCCGGCGATGTCCGAATCGGCCCGGCGCCCGCGCTGCATGACATAGCGCACCATTTCTGAGGGGATGCCAGGTCCATCGTCTTCGACGTGAATGAACAGGTCCATTTCCCCGTTGCGCGGCCCGGCCTTGGAGCACGCCTGCACATGCACCTGCCCGCGGCACCATTTGAAGGCATTGTCCGTGAGGTTGCCGATAATCTCCATCAGATCGCCCTCGTCACCGGCAAATTCCAGACCGGGCTGCAAATCGGTATGCGTCTTCACGCCCTTGTCGGCATAGACCTTGTGCAGGCCGGCCAGCACCTTCTCCACCACCGCCTGCACGGCAATGGGGGCGGACAGCACCGTCCAACCCGAGGTGGCGGCGCGCTGCAACTGGTAGCCCGTCAACTGGTTCATGCGCTCCACCTGTTCCAGCACCACGCTTGGCAACTCCTCCTTGCCGTCACGATTCTCCGCCGCACTCTGCAGGATCGCCAGCGGCGTCTTGAGGCTGTGAGCCAGGTCGCCCAGGGTGCGGCGATAGCGCTCCAGGTGTTCCCGCTGATGGGACAACAGACCGTTGATGTTGCTGGTCAGGGTCTGCAGTTCGAGGGGATAGCGCCCCTTCAGGCGTGTCTGCACCCCCTCCTCGATGGCGCGCAGTTCATCGGCGGCGTGTTTCAACGGCAGCAGCCCCCAGCGCAGAATGCCCCATTGCACCGCCAGCAGCAGCAGCGCCACGCCACCCAGCGTGCCCCACAGGCTGCCACGGAAGGCCGCAATCCGGGCATCGAATTCAGTCATGTCCTGCGCGACGCTGAAGGTGTAGTCCTGGCCGGGCTCGGGGGAATCACTCCACACCACGCCATAACTGAACAGGTACAGCCGGTGGCCATCCGGCAGGGTGACCTGCCGGCCATCCAGGGCCAGGCGGGGAAGGCCTTCGGTAAAGGGGATCGACATGCCCCGCATGGACTCCGACTGCCACAGCCATTCGCCGTCGTTACTGGACACCTGCCCGTAGAGACCGGATTCCGGATCATAGAAGCGCGTGTCCGGCAGCTCCTTGTCCATGATCAGGCGGCCGTCCTCGCCCATCTCGGCGGCGGAAATCAGCGCATAGACATGGCCGAACATGCGCTCTTCCATATCCTGCTCGATGCTGTCGTGATAGATCCTTTCGAGGGTGATCTCGGCCAGACCAAAGAAGCTGAACAGCACCGCGCTGGCCGCAATCAGCACGCGGGTATTCAGAGACAGGGGCATCAGGCGTTACGGCTTTCGGAGGTCGGCGTCAGGGCGAAGCGGTAGCCCCGGCCGCGCAGGGTTTCAATGACGTTCAGCCGACCCTCGGGATCGAGCTTGCGGCGCAGGCGCCCAATGAAGACCTCGATCACGTTGCTGTCGCGGTCGAAGTCCTGGTCGTAGATATGCTCGGTGAGTTCGGATTTGGAGACGACCTGCCCGGCGCGCAGAACCAGGTATTCCAGCACCCGGTACTCGTAGGCGGTCAGTTCGATGGACTTGTCGTCGACGGTCACCTGCTGCGTGCCGATATCGATATGCAGCGCACCGAAGATCAGCTCCGACTGGGTCCAACCGGCAGAGCGGCGCATCAGCGCCTTGAGGCGCGCCAGCAGCTCCTCCATGTGAAACGGCTTGACCAGGTAGTCGTCACCACCGGCTTCGAGGCCCTCGACCTTGTCCTGCCAACGATCGCGGGCGGTAAGGATAAGGATCGGAAATGCCTTGCCCTCACTGCGCAACTGGCGGATCAGGTCAATGCCCGACAGCTTGGGCAGGCCCAGGTCCACCACCCCCACATCGATGGGATATTCCCGCCCGAGGTATTGTCCCTCCTCGCCATCGGCCGCCTGATCGACGACAAAGCCTTCTTGCCGCAAACGGGTGGCAAGCTCTTCGCGCAACCGCAATTCGTCTTCTACAACCAAGACACGCATGGCACTATATCTCTCGAAGGGCAGCCGGGTCGGCAGGGATTGAATTCATTGAATCTGAAAGGTGATACATCCTGGCTAGATTAGCGCCATTGCATTGAAATGCAAAGAGGAAATGTCATGGGGGGAGACAGACCGCCACCCCGGGGGGAAGACGTGCTCGAGAAAAGTCAGGTATGGGACAGGCGCCCTGGGGCGCCATTTCCTTGTCCCGCGCAAACAAGCGGTTTAGAGAGTCATGATGAAATCGACGAGCTTCTCGATATTGGCATCGGAAACACGCGGTGAGTAAGGCGGCATGGGAGCAGAACCCCAGACGCCCTTGCCACCCTTCTTGATCCGGACGGTCAGCTTGGCCTTGGCATCGGGGTCATCCTTATATCTGGCAGCAACCTCTTTCCAGGAAGGGCCGACGATCTTTTTGTCGACGCTGTGGCAAGCCATGCAACCACTCTTTTTGGCCAGGGCCAGATCGGCAATTGCGGAGCCCGAGATGGCCATGGAAGCCAAACCCAACGCGATCAAAGCCTTTTTCATACCCACCCTCCACAGAGACGGTTTCCTCGATACTGCGAAGGTACTCCGCAAAAACTGAACGCACCCTGAACACGACCAAATTACTCAGGTATACCTTTTGAAGCGCTGCGTGTTCTTGCGCAAGCGGGCCTGTGTCGCGGCCCAGGGCGTCTGCCAATCCAGATTCGGGCGCATCAATCCACGGCACAGCCGCAGCAGCCCGTCGACGTCATCGGCATGGACAAATTCAGGCGCCGGCCCCTGCGCCCTGGGGCAGTCCATGCCACCGTCGAAGCCCTGATTGTGGTAGTTGCCCAGCGGCAGGGTCAGGCCGATGGTGGGGATACCCCAGGCGGTGGCGGCGGTAGCCTCGCAGGCGCCACCATCCATGATGCGTCGCTGGTGCCTGCCCGGCAGCAGCCGCTCCGCCAGGTCCGACAGCAGGCGCAGGCCGCCCGGGTCGAAGGTGGTGCGCCGGTCGCCCAGGCGCACCACCGGCCCCTTGCCGATGCGTGCGCCGGGCAGGGTCCGCGAGGCCTCCAGGCTGACACACACCAGCGGCCGGCTGCGCTGCGCCAGCCAGCCCAGATCGAAGTGTCGCACCGCGCCGACAAAGCCCACCTCTTCCGCCCGCGTCAGCAGCCCCAGGAAGGGAGGCGCGCCGGTCTTGCCATGCCTGAACAGGTCGATGGCGGTGGCGACGATGGCAAACACCCCGGCCAGATCATCGACGGCGCGGGCATAGATACGCTTGCCGCTGCGCCAGTACGGCGCGCGAAACTGCAGGCCACCAAACAGGCGCCGCGCCGGCGGGCGGGGCGTCAATCTCTGCGGCAGATACACCTCGGCCGTGTCCATCGCCCAGCCCTGCTTGAGCAGCTTGATCTTGCGCAGTCGGCCCTCTGTCAACAGACCGTCTTCGCCATCGGACAGCCAGACCCGGGCGCCGGCCAGGTGCCTGACGGGCGAGCCACCCAGCCACTTCACGGCAAGGCGTTTTTCATCGAGCCAGCGCACGGCGTGAAAACCCGGGTGGTCCATGTGGGCGATGAACAGGCGCACGGGCTGGCCGGATTTCTCACGCAGCAGGCGGCCATAGGCGGCGCGCGAATCGACACCGACGATCAGATTGCCCGCCGGGTCTTCGAAGAAGGGCACGCCGGCGTCCTGCAGGCGCGCCGTGACGCAACGCAGCACGTGCACCTCGTGAAAGGGCGCGGTGGGCAGGGAGAGGATGTCCTTGAGAAGGTGCTGGCGAAAGGCAGTCAGCATGCGGAAAAAAGCCGGCTATGCCGAGGGCTCGGCATCGCGGCGATCGGCGAAGCGGGTCACATCCCCCATCTGCAGCTCGCCGTCGTGCACGGCGCCTTCGGCAATGGCGATGACGCGGCAGGCGAGTTTGCCGCGAATACGTGCGGTGGAAACGATCTCCATTTTCTCGCGCGCCACCAGGCTGCCCGCCACCTGCCCGGCGATAAGCACATTGTCGGCGACGATCTCGCCCACCCAGCGACCGCCCTCGGCGACCACCAGGGTGCCGGCGATATCGCAATCGCCCTCGACGTGCCCGTAGACGATACAGTGACCCGCGCCGGTGATGGCGCCGCGAAAATGCGCCTCGGGGCCGACGCTGGTGGCAAAGCCCTCGACCCGGTCGAGGATGCGCCGCCCCCTGGACTTGCCCAGGTTGATGCCCGGCTCTCCGCTCACGCTGTCTCGTAGCGCTGGAAAACGAGAGTGGCGTTGGTGCCGCCAAAGCCGAAACTGTTGGACATCACCGTATTCAGGCCGGCATTGTCGATGCGCTCGCGGGCGATGGGGAAGTCGGCGGCCGCCGGATCGATTTCCTCGATGTTGGCGGAGGCGGCGACGAAATCCTTCTCCAACATCAGGATGGAGTAGATGGCCTCGTTGACGCCCGCCGCGCCGAGGGCGTGGCCGGTCAGGGATTTGGTGGAATTGATGTGCGGGATGTCGTCGCCGAATACCTCGGCCACCGCGCCCAGTTCCTTGGTGTCGCCAACCGGTGTGCTGGTGCCGTGGGCGTTGATGTAGTCGACGCGGCCTTCGACGTTGGCCAGCGCCTGCTGCATGCAGCGCACCGCACCCTCGCCGGAGGGCTGCACCATGTCGTGGCCGTCACAAGTGGCGCCGTAACCCACCAGTTCGCAGTAGATCTTCGCGCCGCGCGCCAGGGCGTGTTCGAGCTCTTCCAGCACCAGCAGGCCACCGCCGCCAGCGATGACGAAACCGTCGCGGTTGGCGTCGAAGGCGCGCGAAGCCTTCTCCGGGGTGTCGTTGTACTTGGAGGACATGGCGCCCATGGCATCGAACAGCACCGACTGGCTCCAGTGCAGCTCCTCGCCGCCACCGGCAAAGACGATGTCCTGCTTGCCCATCTGGATCAGCTCGGCGCCGTTGCCGATGCAGTGCGCGCTGGTGGAGCAGGCGGAACTGATGGAGTAGCTCACGCCCTTGATCTTGAAGGCGGTGCCCAGGCAGGCGGAGGTGGTGCTGCCCATGGTGCGCGGCACCATGAACGGGCCAACCTTGCGCACGCCCTTGGAACGCAGCAGATCGGCGGCCAGCACCACGTTTTCGTTGGAAGCGCCGCCGGAACCGACCACCAGACCGCTGCGCGGGTTGGAGATCTGCTCCGCGCCGAGGCCGGCATCGTCGAGGGCCTGCTGCATGGCCAGATAATTGAAGGCCGCCGCATCGCCCATGAAACGTTTCAGCTTGCGGTCGATGAGCTCATCGACGTTCAGCCGCACCGGCCCGTGTACCTGGCTGCGGAAGCCGAGGTCGGCATATTCCTGGCTGAACTCGATGCCGGAGCGCCCCTCGCGCAGCGAGTCCAACACTTCCTGCTTATTGTTTCCGATGCTGGATACGATGCCCAGGCCGGTGATTACAACGCGTCTCACAATGCTTTCCTCGCTGCCTCAGAAATTTTCAGTGGAGGTAAACAAGCCGACCCGCAGATCCTTCGCAGAATAGATTTCCCGACCATCGACTTCCATTACCGCATCGGCGATGCCCATCACCAGCCGGCGCATGATGACGCGCTTCATGCTAATACGGTAAGTGACCATTTTATTGTCTGGCGTCACCTGGCCGGTGAACTTGACCTCGCCCGCACCCAGCGCGCGGCCACGGCCGGGGCCACCGCTCCAGCCGAGAAAGAAGCCCACCAGCTGCCACATGGCATCCACACCCAGGCACCCGGGCATCACCGGATCGTTGTGAAAATGGCAATCGAAGAACCACAGATCCGGGGTGATATCCAGCTCGGCAATGATCTCGCCCTTGCCATAGGCGCCACCGGTGTCGGCGATGTGGGTGATGCGATCGCACATCAGCATGGGCGGCAGCGGCAGTTGGGCATTGCCTTCGCCGAACAGCTCGCCCCGGCCGCAGCTGAGCAATTCCTCGCGGGAATAACTGCCTTGTCTGGGTGGAATTTCAGTTTCGATTGACGACATACGAGCGATCCCCATGCGTGCCTGTGGCGGTTTTGAGTTGGAATGAAAAGACAGAATCAGTAATAAAGGATAGTGCCGTGCGGCCATGCGCCGCACGGTGGCGATTGCCGGCGTAGATTACCATACCCTGTCAGGGTTTTGGGAGCGGTTGGGTCAAGGGCGACCGGACGGACGGCTTTCCGGGTTGGGTGGATCCCTGTCCGACAGGTGGGGGTCCGTATTGTACTCGCGCACCTCGTCGATATCCGGCAGCCCGCCGGCATCGGTACCCTGCCCGCCCTCGGCGGCCAGCAACACGGATATGGCTCGCCCCGGGGGTGGAAAAGCCAGTATTGCAGACAGGGTGGGCAGGCTTTTCATGCCCACGCGAAATCAAATCGTGGATCACACTACCAGGCTCATTTCATATTGGAAAAGGCCGAGGGTTTTACAGTCCTGCAAGTTATGCTTTAATGATCGGGCCGCCGGCAGGGCACACCGACCCAGCCCATGGCGGCGGAAGAACGGCGATACCGGCAATCGCCGCAGCTCGACACACAGACAGGGATTTCAGACATGTCCAGCGGCCAGGGACAGGCACGACACCCCGCCAATATCGCACGCCTCACCCTGCT
>DRQN01000125.1 GCA_011371455.1 Gammaproteobacteria bacterium | reverse complement strand
TCAGCGGCCAGATGGACATTGCCGGCACCCCCATCAGCCAGGGGCAGCTGAACGTCAGCAGCGCCGGGCTGACCCTCAGCGGCGACCTCGTCACCCCGCTGACCCGTGTCGGCATGAGCGGCCAGATCGACGCCAGCGGCATCGAGATGCGCGGCAACACCGGCATCACCATTCCCGTCTTCTCGCAGGAGACCAAGTGGGTCGTGGACGGCGTCATTTGCGGCTATGAAAAGGTAACGGATGCCGCCATCTGCGGTGTCGATACCGTTACCGACGGCGCCATCTGCGGCTACAAAACCATCACCAGTGCCGCCATTTGCGGCACGCGCTGGGTAACAGACATTGCCACTTGCGGTTGGAGCGTTATCACTGGAAGTGGCGGCTGCAATATCGCCAAATCCTGCGAGGACGCCAAGACCTGCGATGTGACCAGGAGCTGTGATATCGAGCGCGGCTGTAACACCACTGTTGACCTGCCCAAGGGTGAATTCCGCGGCGACATCGAGCTGCTGCTGGGGAACCTGGGCATTGGCGGTGAAGTGAGTGGTGAATACTGCTACAGCGGCAGCTGCACCGCCCTCGGCGGCGGACGGGTCAGGGCCGGCAGCAGTGGCCTGGAGGCCTGCATCACCATCCCCGGTGGTATCGGCGAGGTGTGCGCACCCATCTGATCCGCGGGCAACCAAAGACGGGGGGAAGACATTTCCCCCCTTGCAACAAAAAGCCGGCATCGGTTGTGATGCCGGCTTTTTTCGTCTCGCCACCGCCCGAAAGGCTCGCCATTCAGGCCGTCCGCAGCAGATAGGCCCCCACCCCCAGCAACAAGAGTGCGGAGACCTGGCGCAGCCACAGCCGATGCCGTGGCGAAAAGAACCACTGCTGCCAGCGTTCCAGCCCGTGCCCCAACAGCAGCAGCGGCAGGCCCGCCCCCAGCCCATAAACGAACATCAGCACACCGCCGTACAACAGCCCGCCCTGCGACCAAGCCACGGTATATGAAACGCGGGGGTCACAGAGAAACTCGTTGAAAACCCCGTGGCTCCGGGGCCTCCGTGTTTCCATCCCGGCCCGTCATTGTTCACCACGGGCATGGCTCGCCCCGGGGGTGGAGAAATCAGTATTGCAGGGCATGGAATACGCCAGGAGGCTGTGTCTGGCGATACGTTTTTGTCCCTATTCTTCCATGATCAGGGGTGTGGCCAGCGGACTCATGGCGGTTAATGACCACCAACCACGATCGCCGCCAGCAGCCAGGCGCCCGCCATGCCCAGCGGGGCGCCCAGCAGATAGTATTTCGCCGATACGCCGCCCAGAAGCCGCAGCCAGGCCGGGGCCTGTGCGAGGGCGCGGCGCTGGTCGAGCAGTTGGAAACGTTCGTCATCGGGATAGCGGCGGCTGATTTCGTCGAGGCGGACCCCCCATGCCTTTTGGAACAACACGGTGCGGCCGATGGACAGGCTCCAGATCAGGCACAGCACGAAGCCGCCCAGCATCAATGGCCGATGGGCGGTCACGCTCAGTTGGACGAAGCCCAGCAGCAGGGCATTGCTGGCGAGCAGGAATTGCAGCTTGATGGTCTTGATGGGGTTTTCCGCCTGCCACAACTCGAGCAGCTGGCGGTAGATTTGCAGGTCTTGTTCCCGCCGGGTGTCGTCGGCCACGGCGTCAATGGCCCGCTTGCTGCGCCTGGTGATCGGCCTGCACCTGCAGCAGGGTGGATTCGACGATATTGATTTCGTCCGAGGTGAATTCTTCGCTCATGGTGGCCTCGCCAGGGGGTTGAAAGGGTGGTGTTTATCATAGCCTAACCTGCCGGCTGCGTAGCCAGCCGGGACAGGTTGCAAAACAGGGTTTGTGGGAGCAGCTTCAGCCGCTCCCACAAAAAAACCAGCATAGCCGGCAGGTGTGTATTACCGGCGATCCTGCCGGCAACCACGCGCCCGCTGCAGCACCTTGCCACCGAAGCGGGTATTGATGTCATCGGCGATGCGGTCCACGGCCTCGCCCTCCGCCGCCGGGGCGGCGAACAGATCGCCCTGCCGGCCGCTGTCCACGTCTTCACCGAAGCCACTCACGCCCATCCCCAGCAGGCGCAGCGGCGGGATGCCCTGCGCCAGTTCGCGGTCCAGCAGCCGCGACACCGTGTGCCAGATGGCCTGGGTGGCGTCGGTGGCCTGACGCAGACTGTGGGCGCGGGTCACGGTGCGGAAGTCGTCGAAGCGCAGCTTGAGCTGCACGGTGCGGCCGCGCTTGCCGTGGCGGCGCAGCCGCCAGGCCACCTGTTCGGTGAGGTCGAGCAGCACCGCGCGCAGGGTGTCCGGGTCGTCGATGTCGCGGGCGAAGGTGGTCTCGTGGGAAATGGATTTGGCCTCGTGCTCGGCCACCACCGGCCGCTCGTCGATGCCGTGGGCCAGACGCCACAGCTGCCGGCCGTGCTCGCCAAACTGCCGGCGCAGCGTCTCCGCCGGCTGGCGACGCAGGTCGGCGATGGTGTGGATGCCCTGCTGCTGCAGAGCCGCGCCGGTGACCCGCCCCACGCCCCACAGGCGCGATACCGGCAGGGGGTCGAGAAAGGCCTGCACGCCATCGGCAGTCACTTCGACGAAGCCATCCGGCTTGCCGAGGTCGGAGGCGATCTTGGCCAGGAACTTGTTCGGCGCCACGCCGGTGGAGACCACCAGCCCCAGCTCCTCACGCACCTCGTGCTTGATGCGCCGGGCGATCTTCGCCGCCGGGCCGAACAGGCGCTCGCTGGCCGAGACGTCGAGAAAGGCCTCGTCCAGCGACAGGGGTTCGATGAGGGGCGTGTAGCGGGCGAAGATGGCCTGGATCTGCCGCGATACCCCGGCGTACAGCGACATGCGCACCGGCAGCAGCACCAGGTCCGGGCAGCGCTTCAGCGCCGTGCTGCTGGGCATGGCGCTGCGCACGCCGTACCGGCGCGCCGCATAGCTGGCGGCGGCGATCACCCCGCGGCCCTCGACCGAGCCACCCACCGCCACCGGCCGGCCGCGCAGCTCGGGGCGCTCGCGGATTTCCACCGAGGCGTAGAAGGCATCCATGTCGGCGTGAATGATCATGGACCGATATTACCGCAGTGATGGAGCGGACTTCAGGTAAAATCTGCACCAGCCCCGTCCGTATCGAGTACCGCCCCGCATGTTCCAGTTCACCGAATTGCCGCCCCTGTCGCTGTACATCCACTTCCCGTGGTGCGAGCGCAAGTGCCCCTATTGTGATTTCAATTCCCACCAGCCGCGCGGCGCAGTG
>DRQN01000124.1 GCA_011371455.1 Gammaproteobacteria bacterium | reverse complement strand
AGCTATGGAACGTCTATCAGCGGTGATGGGCGTTATGTGGCCTTTGTTTCTAAGGCGGATAATCTTGTGCCAAATGATACCAATGGCGTGGCAGATTTATTTTTGCACGATCGTGCAACCGGTGTAACAAAGCGGGTCAACGTAGCCAATAATGGTTCGCAATCCAGTAGTGGATTTTCGAGCGTTTTTAAACTAAGCGGAGACGGGCGATACATTGTTTTTAAGAGTAGTGCTTCCCTGTTGGCCGCAGATACAAACAGCTTTCCAGATATTTACGCCCACGATCAAATCGGTGGCTCTACTGAATTGGTTAGCAAGGCTTCTGATGGTTCCTCCGCAAATTCAGGTAGTTCCTTTCCCAGTATCAGCAGTAATGGGCGTTACGTGAGTTTTATATCTATGGCCTCCAATATTGTTGAAGGTGGTATACCTCAAGGTATCGGGGTATTTGTTTATGACCGCGTTACTCTGGCCACGGAGATGGTGGATGTGCCAGACGACGGAGTATCTGTTGCAAACGACATCGGTTATGGGCATACCGGGCTTAGCGGAGATGGCCGCCATGTAGTCTTTGCCTCGGGTGCATCGAATCTTGTAACGGGTGACGCAGACACCAATAATACGTGGGATGTTTTTGTTCGCGATCGCCTTGGTGGTATTTGTCCCTAGCCGCACAACCGGGCAGGACGGTTACCGCAATAGGTGCGTTGTGCCAGGCGTCAGCTGGTGCGGTGCTTTCTATCTGCGTCGCTCCCTGTTAGTCGCCACCCTGGACACTTGTCTGGGGTGGTGGCTTTTTTTATCGGTGTGGCTTTTCTGTGGGCTTGTGTTCGACGGTTAAGACTCTCACCTTTCTTGAGTGAGGTCAGGCAGAGCCCGAAGCCTCCTATTCCCTTATTACCATTTTCTGGATAAAAGTAACGTGTCCTTTTTGTCTGTGTGTGACGAACGTTGTTGAGCGGGCGTTAAGCGGGCCCCCAGCTATTGGCGGGTGTCTCTGGGTTGGGGCTGGCGGATGGCAAGCGGCTGAATACAGCAAGGGATTAAAAAAGGGCAACCCTAATGGGGCTGCCCTTTTTCGTTGTTTTATGGTTGTGTTTACTTGGTGTGGCAGGTCAGACAAAGGGAGCTGGGCCCATTGCTTATAATGCCGTCAACGCCCTCGCTGCTGGAGATGTTTCCGTCATTGTCATAATCCATGCCCATGCCGATGCCATTGTTAACTCGCAGGAAGCTGGGGCTGAACCGTGTGTTCGTGCCGGAGCCGCCAGAGGGGACGCCGTGGGGGTCGTGACAGGAGGCGCATTCCACTTCGTAACCCTCGCCGCTGTCATACATGCGAATTTCGTCGGGGTCGGCGCGGTTGTTGCCATTGGTGTCGAAGAAGGCCATATTGCCTGGCAGTTTAACATTGGGCTCGTTGAAGTCCGCTGCCGGCGTATAGATATCGGGGTACAGCACGCCAACGGGATGGTCGTCACGCAGATCGGTGCCCATAGTGAAGATATTGAAGTCATCTATGGCTGAGCCTTCAATGTCTTCGAAGTGGCAGAGAGTACATTTGCTGGAGTTTCGCCAAGTTCCCGTCGCCACCCCATCACCCATCTGGAAGTGCTCGGTCGCGCCGAAGTAGCCGAATGTGTTGTTGGTCCAGTCGTCCAGGAAGGCGGTGTTAGGTGTGTCTAGTTCGCTGTTGCTCAAGCCCCCTGTCGGCGACCGGCCCGGACCCGGCATATTTAGCACGGAATCGATGGCAATGGTGCCGTCATGGCAGGACAGGCAGGTCAGGGAGGTCGGCCCTGGCTGACTGACGGTGCGCATCAGTGTCGTCGGTTTGTCGTAGATATCATAGCCGCCGCTCCTGATGGTGCGGTTCCAGAGGGGGGCGCTTATCTGCGAGTTGGCGCCGTGAGGCGTGTGGCAATAGATGCAGATTGCCCCATACTGGTTGCGGTAAGGATCCATTGCGGAGGCAGCGCCTCCGGCGTCTGCGTTGTAGCTGAGTGACAGGTTGTGGCGGGTATTCTCAATGCTTCCTATCGCGGTTGCCCGCGATCCTGGCGCCCAACCGTCAGAGAGCGCGCTGCCCATGGAAAGAAGCATGCCAAGTCCGGCAACGAGCCGGGTGATCTTCGTGATGTCCATCGTTTTACTAGCCCCCTAGTTCGGGCCGTACTCCTTGGCCCTGTTTCCCGAATCCATATCCCGGTCGATGAACGGCTAATCAGTTGGGATTATAGAGTATCGCTAAATATTATAATGGGTCGCGGGGGGATCGCAATGGTCTTCGCGCTCATTTTTGTATTTTGTGCGTCTGCGTTAGTTCTTATCGGCGCTTGGTAGCGTGTTCTCCCCCAAGGTAGCCCTCGTTTTCCTTGAGGTGGGCGGGGCGGAATACGTCCACTTTCCGGAAGAACTGGTCGACGATGTAGACCCGGCCGTCTTCGTCGACGGTGATGCCGGCGGGGAGCATGTAGCGGGCGGGGCCCGGGATCTGGCTGCGGTCGCCGATGAACATCAGCAGGCGGCCCTGTCCGTCGAAGATCTGAAAGTTGCCGAAGGCGGCATCGGCGACGTAGATGTTGCCTTCGGGATCGGCGGCGATGCCCTTGGGGCGCGCGAATTGGCCGCTCTTCCTGCCCACGCTGCCGAAGGCCAGCTTGAAGTTGCCGTCCCGGTCGAAGGCCTGTACGCGGAAATTGCCGCTGTCGGTTACATAGACCGAGCCGTCCGGCGTGGTGGTTACCTGCAGGGCGAGGTTGAAGTTGCCTTCTTCCCGGCCGCGGGTGCCGACGGTCTTTAAGTGCTCGCCGGTCTGGGCGTCGAAGATGAGCAGGTGGTGTTCCTGGGTTTCGATGCCGCCGGTGTCGATGACGTAGGCCCGTGTTTCGTCCGGGCTGACGGCGATGCCGGAGGGGCGCCGCATCAGGTTGCGGCTGCCGAAGGCGCGCAGGAAGTTGCCGTCGCGGTCAAACACGACGGCGCGTCTTGCGGTATTGTCGGCGACGTAGATATTGCCGCTCTTGCCGACGTCGATGCCAATGGGCTTGCGCAGTCTGCCTGGCCCGTCTTTCGTGCCGATGAGTTTGTACTCCTTGCCGGGCACGTCAAACATGACGATGGCGCGCTTGACGGTGTCCGTGACATAGACGCGCCCCTGGTGGGCTGCGACGCCGTAGGGCTTGCCCAGGCTGTCGGCGGTGCCCATGGTGCCGGTGGCGAACAGCCGCAGGGAGTCGGTGGCGGTGATTTCCTTGATGTCGAAGCTCGAGGTGAGGGTGCGCTCGAAATAGAATCGTGGCTCGTCCGGGGGGTAGGCCAGCTGGACGGGCGGCTTGCGTATTTCATCGCCTGCGCAGCCGGCCAGTAGCGTGATGAACAGGAGTGCCAGGAGGTGGCGGGTCTTTGATTTCATTATTTCGTATGGCAGGTGAAGCATAGAACCTCTGCGTTGGCTCGAAGCAAGAGTGGGCGGGAGGGGTCGTGCACATTGTGGCAGGTCATGCATTCTACATTTCCGTCGTACAGTTTTACACCGTTGAGAAAACCTTCGGGGGTGTCTGGCGGGCGGAAATCGATGTCCTCGAAGCCGAAGCCGGCGTATCTCATGGAGATGGGGTGGTCATTGCGCAGGTCGGTGCCCAGCATTTTTATCGTGATGTCATGCGCGACCTGGCCGTTGTGGCACTTGCCGCAGCTTTCGGCATCGTCGTTTGGGCTGATGCGCATGTGCATGGAGGCGTCCTGGCTGGCATCGAAGGTGACCGGCTTGAAGACCACCATGTCGACCGCCATGGTGCCGTCGTGACAGGACAGGCAGAGCATGCTGATGGGGTTGGGCGCCCTGGTTTTGTAATCGAGCGTGGGGCTGTCGAACAGTTGGTAGTTGCTCAGTGTGGGTACGTAGCGGTTCCAGCCGTCGATGCCGCCAAAGCTGGCGGGGTTTGCGCCAGCCTCTTCCGGCGGGATGTGGCAGTAGACGCAGGAGTAGCCGTAGTCGGAAAAGGCGACGCCGGACATGGCCGCGACGCCGGCGCGTTCGTTGAGGCCGGTGAAGTCGTGTTTCGAGCCCAGGATGGGGTCGCTGGCGCCAAGCACCGGGTCGCCCACGATGGCGGCTGCGGAGGCGTATGTTCCCCAGGCGATAGCCGCCAGCAGGGGAATGATGAGTGCAAATCTTATACGTCTAGCAGGCTTGTTGTATGTTGGCGCCATAGTCATTGCCCGAAACTGCCGTTGGTTCTATTCATCCTATGTTGTCGGCCGGTCATGGGTGAGTTTTAGCTGGCCGCTGACAATTGATTATTGTTATAAGGGTATTAAGGATAGCGGTAGCCACCGTACGCGCTCGCCGGTTAGAGTAGCGTAATTTTTTTTTTTACGCCACAATCTGCGGGTTGCGGCGGGTGTCTCTATCAGGTTCCTGTGTCGTGAATATATTGAGGGTAGCATGAAAAGATTAGTCCTGTGGTCTGGATTGGCGCTGGGTGGCCTGTTGAGCGCGTCTGTGCAGGCGGAAACCATCGATGGGGGGGAACTCTACCGTGAAAATTGCGCCATTTGTCATGGCGACGCCGGCGATGGCAAGACGGCGACCCAGGGTGGTTTGACGCCGCGCCCGAGGGACTTCACCAGTCCCGAGGCGGCCATGGAGCTGACCCGTGAGCGCATGATATACGCGGTCACCAACGGCCGGCGCGGCACGGCGATGATGGCCCACAAGGGGCGCTTCACGCCGGCGGAGATCGAGGCCGTGGTGGACTATGTGCGTGACACCTTCATGCGTGAGCCGGCGGAGGTGGAGGAAGACGCTGTGGCCGAACCGCCCTTGCTGCGCCTGGGGGAGGCGGTCTATACCCAGAACTGCTCCGTTTGCCATGGCGACCAGGGCAATACCGCGTACTGGGCCAGGAATGGCCTCAGGCCGCCGCCGCGTGATTTCACCGGCGATGAGGCGAAATCCATCCTGACCCGCCAGCGCATGATCACTTCGGTGACTTACGGCCGGCCGGGCACCGGCATGCAGTCGTTCAAGAGCCGCCTGTCTGATCAGGAAATCGAGGCCGTGGTCAGCTATATCCGCTATAAATTCATGGGGGTTGCGCCGAACCAGGACACCGGCCTGGTGCCCAGCATGCAGCACAATGAGCCGGCGCCGGCCGCGGCGGAAGCACCGGCCGCGGAAGACCGCCATGATGCGGCGCCAGCGGTTCATCATGATGCGGAACCAGCGCCCCCCCATGACGCGGCGCCAGCGGTGGCCGAGTCCCCCGCCGCGGCGCAGCCTCCCGCCCATGCGGCACCTCATGCCAGGCGCTCTTCTCCGCATGCCTCGCATGCGGCCGGTATGCCTGCTGCTGCGGGCGCGGCTTCCCCCGGCGGGCAGCAGGAAGCCGCTGACATGGGACTGCCGATGCCGAAGGGGCTGACGGGCGATCCGCTCAAGGGACGCGATTTCTTCATGAAGAACTGTTTTAGCTGCCATGGCATCAAGGGAGCCGGCAATGGTCCGCGCGCCTACTTCAACATCCCGCGTCCGCGTGATTTCACCAGTCCCGAATCGCGCCGGGTGCTCAATCGCCCGCGCATCTTCGACAGCATCGCCAATGGCCGCCTGGGGACGGTGATGCCGGCCTGGGGCAAGGTGCTGGATGATCAGCAGATTGCCGACATCGCGGAATTCGTTTTCCGCGCTTTCATCCAGGACGTCAAGGCTGGCGGTGTGGCGGCGGCAGAGACGCCGTTGCCCGAGGAGGAAGGGGTTGAGGAAAAGGCGGGCGATGCGGCTAAAAAAAAAGTCCCCTGACGCCCGAGGCGAAGGCGGCCGCCCATGAGCGCGGCCGCGCCATCTACAACTTCCGCTGTTACTATTGCCACGGCTATTCTGGCGATGCCAGAACCCTGGCGGCGACCTTCCTGGATCCCCGGCCTCGCGACTTCAGCACCACCTCTCCGGCGACTCTGAGCCGCAAGACCATGCTCATGACCGTGACCCACGGCAGTGACGGCACGGCCATGAAGGCCTTCGAGAATACCCTGACGAAGGAAGAGATCGCGCTGGTGGTGGATTTCGTGCGCACGGAATTCATGGAGCGCAAGGCGGAAAATACCCGTTATCACACGCCGGAAAACGGCTGGCCCGATCACGAAAAGCAATATGCGCCGGCCTTTCCCTTTGCGCGCGGCGAGATCCCCATCGATACTCCCTGGGAGTCGCTGACCCCTGAACAACAGCAGGGCAAGCGCGTCTTCATGCAGAGCTGTATCAGCTGCCACGATCGGGCGAAGGTGCTGGACGAGGGGGTGATCTGGGACCCGCGGCCGGTATCGTATCCGCGCAACAGCTATTCCCACCGCGCCGATGGCCGGGCCGACGCGGTGACCGGTGCGACGCCCTATGCCGAACACGACGTGGCGCTGGAGATCGCCGATCTCACGCCGCTGGAAAAGCAGGGCGAGGCCCTGTGGCTGGACAACTGTGCTTTCTGCCACGCCGCCAATGGTACGGGGAAGAACTGGATCGGCAGCTTCCTCGAACCCCATCCGCGCAACCTGACGGATCCGGCCTTCATGGCGAGCATGACGCGTGAGCGCCTGCGGCACGCGATCCGTGAAGGCCTGCCCGGCACCACCATGCCGGCGTGGAAGTCGGTGCTCAGCGAGGCCCAGCTGGAGGCCGTGATGGCCTACATCAGCCGCGCCTTTCATCCCGTCGCCGGCATCGCGGCGGAGGATTGATCAGGTTTGCACGTAGGTCCATCCCTCGCGCTGCCGGGGCGAGTCATGTTTGTGGTTCATCGGCCAAGCCACGGCAGAGTCAGGTAGGGTAGGCGCGTTTTGTGTGCCCACGCGGTATTGCAGAGCATGGGATTTTTTATGCTGCCGGCAAACCGGCAAGCCTTCCGCTTTGCCGGCCCAGCCCTTACCATTACCGGCTCAGCGATACACGACATACGGAGTAGGGACTCATGATCAAGATTGGCATCGTCGGCGGCACGGGGTATACCGGCGTCGAATTGCTGCGCCTGCTGGCGGCGCACCCCGAGGCGGAGCTGTCGCTGATCACCTCCCGCTCCGAGGCCGGCCTGCCGGTGGCGGACATGTTTCCCAACCTGCGCGGCCATGTGGATCTGGCCTTCAGCGCCCCCGACGAGGCGGCGCTGGCCGCCTGCGATCTGGTGTTCTTCGCCACGCCCAACGGGGTCGCCATGCGGTCGGTGCCGTCTCTGCTGGCCGCCGGTGTGCGGGTCATCGACCTGGCCGCCGATTTCCGTCTCAAGGACAGCGGCGAATGGGCGCAGTGGTATGGCATGCCTCACGCCTGTCCGGAGGTGCTGGCGGAGGCGGTCTACGGCCTGCCGGAGGTCAACCGCGAGGCCATTCGCGGCGCACGCCTGGTCGCCAATCCCGGTTGCTACCCGACCGCGGTGCAGCTGGGCCTGTTGCCGCTGCTGGAACAGGGCCTGGCCGGGCCAGGGCGGATCATTGCCGACTGCAAGTCCGGCGTCAGCGGCGCCGGGCGCAAGGCCAGCGTCGCCACCCTGCTGTGCGAGACCAGCGAGAGTTTCAAGGCCTATGCCGTGCCCGGCCACCGCCACTGGCCGGAGATCCGCCAGGGCCTGAACGCCGTGGCCGGGCATGTGGGCCTGACCTTCGTGCCGCACCTGGTACCCATGCTGCGCGGCATCCACGCCACCCTCTACGCGACCCTGACGGACAGCGGCGCCGATCTGCAGGCCCTGTTCGAGCAGCGCTATGCCGGCGAGCCCTTCGTCGACGTGATGCCTGCCGGCAGCCACCCGGAGACGCGCAGCGTGAAGGGCGCCAATACCTGCCGCATCGCCGTGCACCGGCCGCAGGACGGCGACACGGTGGTGGTGTTGTCGGTGATCGACAACCTGGTCAAGGGCGCCGCCGGGCAGGCGGTGCAGAACATGAACATCATGTTCGGCCTGCCGGAGCAGAGCGGCCTGGAGGGGGTTGCGCTGGTGCCCTAGGCTGCCGCCGAAGCACCACGACGTCATGCCTTCCCGTCTGACTATCCAATCGCAGTCGCTGCGCCGCCGCCGCGCCAAGCTGGTACTGATGCTGTTGGCCCTGGGGCTGGCGGGCTGGGGCGTATTCCTGCTGGGCCAGCAGATGGCGGGGCTGGACAACCACAGCCTGCGCGCCGAACGGGACCAGTTGCGGGCCCGGCTGGCCGAGGCCGAGGCCAGCAAACAGCGTCTGAGCAGCCGCGTGGCGGTGCTGGAGCGCGCGGCGCAGATCGACCGCCAGGCCTATGGCGAGGTGGAGCGCTCACTCAAACAGGTGCAGGATGAGATTCTCGAACTCAAGGAGGAGGTGGCCTTTTACCGCGGCATCGTCTCGCCGGCGGAAACCGCCAGTGGCCTGAGTGTGCCCCGCTTCAACCTGTTCGAGATGGGCGAGGCCGGCGTGTATCGCTTCAAGCTGGTGCTGACCCAGCTGCGCACCAACAACCGCCTGGTCAAGGGCCATGCCCGCATCGCCATCGACGGCGTGCTGCACGGCAAGCAGACCCGGCTCGGCCTGAAGGAGGTATCCGGTGGCACCCTGGACCGGCTCAAGCTACGCTTCAAGTATTTCCAGAACATCGAGGGCGACATCGTCCTGCCGGAAGGTTTCCTGCCCTCGCGGGTGATCGTTGAAGTGGCGCCCACCGGCAAGGGCTGGAAGCCTTTCAAGAAAAGCTTTGACTGGTCGGATATCATTGCCTGACCGAACCCATCTGAAGGAGCAGCGTACTCATGTTTCTAGGCCGCAATTCAAAACAGAATTCCCGCCGCCGCAATGCGCAGATCGACACCCTGATCGGCAGCGGCACCGTGCTGCGCGGAGACGTCCATTTCAAGGATGGCCTGCACATCGACGGTGTGGTGAAGGGCAATGTCATCGCCGAGGGTGAGGGCAGCATGCTCACCATGAGCGAGAACGGCCGTATCGAGGGCGAGGTGCGGGTGCACAACCTCGTCCTCAATGGCGAGGTGAAGGGCGATGTGCACGCCCTGGAGCATGTCGAACTTGCGGCGCAGGCGCGGGTCACAGGGAACGTCTATTACGCGCTCATCGAGATGGCCATGGGCGCCGAGGTCAACGGCAACCTGGTGCACCGCGGCGAAGTGACAGAGGCGGAAGCGGATGGCGGGGACGCGGAGCCGGCCATCGATAAAGCTTGACTGTTTGGGTCGGGAATAAAAGAGTGCTATTGTATAGCATTAACGAATGCTGATATTTGACGGGAGTTTTTACCATGGCGACTGAAGCGACGACCGAAGCCGAGGCCCCGATTACCATTACCGACAGCGCCGCCAACAAGGTGCGGGCGCTGATCGAGGAAGAAGGCAACGAGGCGCTGAAGCTGCGCGTGTTCATCTCCGGCGGCGGTTGCTCGGGTTTCCAGTACGGCTTCACCTTCGACGAAACCATCAACGAGGGCGACACGGCGGTGGAAAAGGGCGGCGTGACCTTCCTCATCGACCCCATGAGCTTTCAGTACCTGGCTGGTTCCGAGGTGGACTACACCGAAGGCTTGCAGGGGGCGCAGTTCGTGATCCGCAATCCCAATGCCAGCACCACCTGCGGCTGTGGTTCGTCCTTCTCCGTCTGAGCCCAGCGGTTTCACCGAAACTAGGGGAGGCTGTCGGCCTCCCTTTTTTGTTATCCTTGGCGGGTTCCCTTTTCAGCTTTGCGCGGAGACTTCCCATGAATGAATACCTGCCTGGACTGGCGGGCGTGCCTGCCACCAAGTCCAACATTTCGGATATCGACGGCGAAAGGGGTGTCCTCTACTACCGGGGTTATCCCATCGAGCAGCTGGCCGAGCAAAGCGGTTTCGAGGAAACCACCCTGCTGCTGCTGGATGGCGAACTGCCGACCCGCGAGGATCTGGCGGAGTTCGACCACGAATTGCGCAGTAACCGCCGCGTCAAGTATCACATCGAAGAGCTGATGAAGAACCTGCCGTCCACCGGTCATCCCATGGACATGCTGCAGACCGCCATGGCCAGCCTCGCCATGTTCTATCCCGGCAACGAATGTCTGACCGGCAAGGATGTGTGCGAAGACCTCAACTACATCCACCGCATGACGGTGAAGATCATCGCCCGCATGGGCACCATCGTCGCCATGTGGGAGCACCTGCGCAACGGCTACGAGCCGCCGGCGCCGCGCACCGACCTCAATTACGCCGAAAACTTCCTCTACATGCTCACCGGCGAGGAGCCGGACCCGCTGCTGGCGCGCATCATGGACGTGTGCCTGATCTTGCACGCCGAGCACACCATCAACGCCTCCACTTTCTCCACCCTGGTCACTGCCTCGACCCTGGCCAGCCCCTACAGCGTCATCGCCGCCGCCATCGGCACCCTCTCCGGCCCGCTGCACGGCGGCGCCAACCAGCGCGTGCTGGAGATGCTCAAGGAGATCGGCAGTCCGGAGCGCGCCGAGGCCTACGTGGAGGAAAAGCTGGCCAACAAACAGGTGATCTGGGGCATGGGCCACCGCGAGTACAAGACCAAGGATCCGCGCGCCACCATCCTCCAGGGCCTGGTGACGAAGTTGAAAGAGGCGCGCGGCGGCGATATCAATCCCCTCATGGAAACGGCGCTGGCGGTGGAGAAGGCCGCCGAGGAGCGGCTGGCGCACAAGGGTGTCTACGCCAACGTGGATTTCTATTCGGGCATCCTCTACCACGAGATGGGCATACCCGCCGACCAGTTCACCGCCATCTTCGCCATCGCCCGCACCGCTGGCTGGCTGGCCCACTGGCGCGAGCAGCTGGGCGACAACCGTATCTTCCGTCCCACCCAGGTCTACACCGGCCATCCGGCACGGGACTACGTGCCGCTGGCGCAGCGTTGAGCCGGTTTGTGTGAGGCGTAGAAAAGGGGCCGGTTGGTCCCTTTTTTGCACCTGAATCCGTGGGTTCAGGTGTAACCAAATCGTCGCCCGGATGGAGCGGAATCCGGGAGCGCGATGTTTCGACCATCCCGGATTCCGCTGCGCTTCATCCGGGCTACCCCGCTCCTCGCCCGGGATGTATCGATCCCAGCACCACCGCCTCCCCGGCCCCCGTCACCGCCGGCAGGTTGCCAGGCCGTGCGGCCAGGGCCTCGCGCGCCAGCCAGGCGAAGGCTACCGCTTCGACCCAGTCGGCGGGCAGGCCGTGCGCGTCGGTGGGGGCGACGGTCATGGGAGAAAGGCGCTCGCGCAGGCGCGCGAGCAGATGATCGTTGCGCGCGCCGCCGCCGCAGACCAGCAGCTCACGGGCATCGCCGCCGCTGCGGCGGACGGCCTCGGCCACCGAGACGGCGGTGAGTTCGCACAGGGTCGCCTGCACGTCCGCCGCCGAGGGTGAGTGTTCACTCTCGTCCAGCCGCGCCGCCAGCCAGTCGGCATTGAAATGTTCCCGGCCGGTGCTCTTGGGCGCGGGCCGGCGGAAATAGGGATCATCCAGCAGCCGCGACAGCAGGGCCTCGTCCACGCGGCCCGAGGCGGCCCAGGCGCCGCCTTCGTCCAGCGGCCGGCCCAGGTGCCGCTGCGCCCACAGGTCCATGAGCACGTTGCCGGGGCCGGTGTCGAAGCCGGTGACGGGCCGGGCCGCGCCGGCAGGCAGCAGGGTGACGTTGGCCATGCCGCCCAGGTTCAGTACTGCGCGGCTGATGTCGGGCGAGCGGAACAGGGCGGCGTGAAAGGCGGGTACCAGCGGCGCGCCCTGGCCACCGGCGGCCAGGTCGCGGCGGCGGAAGTCGGCCACGGTGGTGATGCCGGTGCGTTGGGCGATGCGGCTGGGGTCGCCGATCTGCAGGGTGAAGCCAGACTCCGGCCGATGGCGGATGGTCTGGCCGTGGCTGCCGATGGCGCGGACTTCCGTGGCGGCGATGCCGGTTTGCGTGAGCAGCCGCTGCACGGCCTCGGCAAACAGCTCGCCCAGCGCCACGTCGGCGCGGCCCAGGCGCTCGATCTCGT
>DRQN01000123.1 GCA_011371455.1 Gammaproteobacteria bacterium | reverse complement strand
TCGACGTCAACATGGACGAGGCCATGCTCGACGGCAAGCAGGCGATGATCGACTTCCTCAACCTCATCGCCTCCGAGCCGGACATCGCCCGCGTGCCGGTGATGGTGGACTCCTCCAAGTGGGAGATCATCGAGGCCGGCCTCAAACGCCTACAGGGCAAGGGCATCGTCAACTCCATCAGCCTCAAGGAGGGCGAGGAGAAGTTCCTGCACTACGCGCGCCTGATCCGCCGCTACGGCGCCGCCGCGGTGGTGATGGCCTTCGACGAGGAGGGCCAGGCCGACACCTTCGAGCGCAAGGTGGAGATCTGCACCCGTTCCTACAAGCTGCTCACGGAAAAGGTCGGCTTCCCGCCGGAAGACATCGTCTTCGATCCCAACATCTTCGCCGTCGCCACCGGTATCGAGGAGCACAACAACTACGGCGTGGACTTCATCGAGGCCACCCGCGCGATCAAGCAGACCCTGCCCCACGCCCTGGTCTCCGGCGGCGTGTCCAACGTGTCCTTCTCCTTCCGCGGCAACAACCCGGTGCGCGAGGCCATCCACTCGGTGTTCCTCTACCACGCCATCCAGGCCGGCATGGACATGGGTATCGTCAACGCCGCCCAGCTGGCGGTCTACGACGAACTGGACCCGGAGCTGCGCGAGCGCGTCGAGGACGTGGTGCTCAACCGCCGTCCCGACGCCACCGACCGCCTGCTGGAGATCGCCGACCGCTACCGCGGCGACGCCGTGGGCGGGGCGAAGAAGGAGGACCTGGCCTGGCGCGAGTGGCCGGTGGAGAAACGCCTGGAACACGCCCTGGTCAAGGGCATCGACGCCTACGTGGTGGAGGACACGGAAGAGGCGCGCCTCAAGTTCGACCGCCCCATCCAGGTCATCGAAGGCCCCCTGATGGCCGGCATGAACGTGGTCGGCGACCTGTTCGGCGAGGGCAAGATGTTTCTTCCCCAAGTGGTGAAATCGGCGCGGGTGATGAAGAAGGCCGTGGCTCACCTCATTCCCTACATCGAGGCGGAAAAGGAAGAGGGCGCGCGCGCCGCCGGCAAGATCCTCATGGCCACGGTGAAGGGCGACGTGCACGACATCGGCAAGAACATCGTCGGCGTGGTGCTGCAGTGCAACAACTTCGAGGTCATCGATATCGGCGTGATGGTGCCGGCGCAAAAGATCCTCGACGCCGCGCGCGAACACGACGTGGACATCATCGGCCTCTCCGGCCTCATCACCCCCTCGCTGGAGGAGATGGCCCACATCGCCCGGGAGATGCAGCGCCTCGGCATGGACATCCCGCTGATGATCGGCGGCGCCACCACCTCGCGCGCCCACACCGCGGTAAAGATCGAGCCCGGCTACGACGGTCCCAGCGTGTGGGTGAAGGACGCCTCGCGCGCCGTGGGCGTGGCGCAGAACCTGATCAGCGAGGAGTTCCGTGACGGCTTCGTGGAAAAGATCCGCAACGATTACGAACAGGTGCGCATCAACCACGCCGCGCGGCGCAAGAACACCCGCTGGCTCACCCTGCAGCAGGCGCGCGACAACAAGACGCCCATCGACTGGACGAACTATGTGCCGCCGAAGCCCAACTTCATCGGCGTCAAGGTGTTCGACGACTACCCGCTGGAAGAGCTGCTGGACTACATCGACTGGACGCCCTTCTTCCACGCCTGGGAACTGAAGGGCAGTTTTCCGAAGATCCTCGACGACCCGGACAAGGGCGAAGAGGCGCGCAAGCTGTTCGACGACGCGCAGAAGATGCTGCGGCAAATCATCGACGAGAAGTGGCTCAAGGCCAGCGCCGTGGTGGGCTTCTTCCCCGCCAACGCCGTCGATCACGACGACATCGAGATCTACGAAGACGACACCCGCAGCCAGGTACGCCTGGTGCTGCACAACCTGCGCCAGCAGGAAGAAAAGCCCGGCGGCAAGCCCAACCGCTGCCTCACCGACTTCATCGCGCCCAAGGAGACCGGCCTCAAGGACTACATCGGCGCCTTCGCCGTCACCACCGGCATCGGCATCGACCAACACATCGAACGCTTCGAGGCCGAGCACGACGACTACCACGCCATCCTGCTCAAGGCCCTGGCCGATCGCCTTGCCGAGGCCTTTGCCGAGCGCCTGCACGAGCGCGTGCGCAAGGAATTCTGGGGTTATGCCGACGAGGAGCTCCTCGACAAGGAGGCGCTGATCGGGGAGCGCTACCGCGGCATCCGCCCCGCCGCCGGCTATCCCGCCTCGCCCGACCACACCGAGAAGGATCTGCTGTGGGATCTGCTCGACGCCGAGAACAACACCGGCATCCATCTCACCGAGTCCAAGGCCATGGTGCCCACCGCGGCGGTCAGCGGGCTCTATTATTCGCACCCCGACGCCAGCTACTTCGCCGTCGGCAAGATCAATCAGGACCAGGTCAAGGACTACGCTCGCCGCAAGGACATGAGCCTGCGCGACGCCGAGCGCTGGTTGGCGCCTAATTTGGGTTATACCTCAGAGGAATGAGGTGCTCCTGAATCCGCGGGTCAGGGTGCAGGTTTGGGCAAGGAGCAAACCCCCACAGAATTCTGGCATGTTTGGAATCAACGAAAACGCCCCCGACCAGATACTCACGACGGCAAGAGCAATCCGCTAAAATCATCCATTAGCTGTTTTTGTATGCAGTACTGCGATGCGCAACTTTTACCACCAGAACAATAAGCTCTAAATCCCGTATTTCATAAATAATGCGATACACACCCTGCCTGACTCGATAACGCGCCTGGCCTGAAAGTTTGATGCAGCCTTCCGCTCTCGGGTCTTTGCGCAGAAGTTCGATGGATTTCAATATGCGTTTGACGTCTTTGTTGGGAATCTTCCGAAGATCCTTGGCAACTGACTTTTTGAAGGCAAGGCTATAATTTGCCATGAGCTTTCAAGTCATCCAGCAGTTCCTCATAAGTCAATGTCGCCTCCTCAGCCCGTTGCGTGAAGGCACTCAAATCTTCCTGATCTTCGCGCAGGGCGAGACGGACCGCCTCATTCACTAGCTCGGAAACTGATCGATGGGTTGTGGCGGCCTTGACTCTTAATGCCTGGTGCACATCTTCTTCAAAGTAAACCGTTGATCTTTTGGATAATTCACTCATGTCGCTACACCTCCTGCGCAAAAGGTAGCGTTGCAACGTTATGAGGTCAAGGCGTTGCATAAACGCCATTGCGCATGACCGCGCGAATCAGCCGGCATGGTTGGAGTGAGGCGCGAACCCCGGCAGGATCACAGAATGAAATATGAGCACCCCATGGCCGCGACGGTTGAAGCAAGTCGCTGTCCTGGCCGGGATTCACAACCTTCCAATTACACGAACCCCCGTTGAAGGTATTAACCCTCTCGCCGCTGCCTGCTACAGTGACCGCATCCCTGCAACTGTCGGAGTCCTATCAGACATGAATATCCTGCAACGCCGTTTCCGCCGGTTTTTTCTCTTTATCACCTTGCTGGTCGGTGGCGTCACGATGGCCGCTGCCGCGGAGGATGATTACCAACTGCTGGGCCCACAGGACGTACGCTGCGGGATCACCAACTTCACTTACGACGGCGTGCTGGACGGTCCGCGCCTGGTCAAGCCCATGAGCGGCAAGGTGGGGCTGTTCCTGTGCGAAAACCAGAAGATCGAGCTGGCCAGCCCCGATTTCGAGGACGGCTTCATCCTCACCCGCGACTACGGCAAGATAAAGGTGCGCTTTGCCATGTCCCTGTCAGGCACCACCTTCACCCTGTGGATGACCCCCGAGCAGCGAAAGGCCATGTTGAAACTGCGCCAGCACTGACCCGGCAAAAAACCAGCAGGCCATTCAGCCAAGATACACTTATAGCCCCATAGCCTCAGTGCCATACCCTGGAAGTGGCGGTGTAACAGAGGTGGCAGGTTATGAGTTGGCGCTTTTTCATCCCTTTCACGGAACTCCCCTTGGTGCAACGTGTGGTCTACACCTGCACCCTGCTGATCCTCGGGCTCGGCTACGCCTTTGCCAGCTTGTACGTGTTTGAATCCCACGCCGGCCGTGATGGCGACCCCATGCTGTCGGTGGAAGACCTGATCATCGCCTACAGCGGCAGCAAGACCAGTACCCACCTGGAATCGGCCCTGATGGGCCCCATGTCGAACATGCTGCCGGCAGAGGAAAACCTGCAGATCGTCGACTGGGTGCGCCGCGGCGCCAGCGAAGAGGAATACAAGGGCTCCATTGCCGACATCTTCAAGAAGCGTTGCGTGGCCTGTCACAACAACCGCAATCCCCACCTCCCCAGCCTGGAGGGTTATGAAAAGGTCAAGCTGACAGCAGAGCAGGATACCGGCGTGGACATCTTCACCCTGGTGCGCGTCTCGCACATCCACCTGTTCGGGCTGACCTTCATCTTCTTCATCGTCAGCACCATCTTCAGCCACGCCTACCTGAAGCGCGAATGGCTGAAGATCGCCATCGTCACCACCCCCTTCGTCGCCATCGCCTTGGACATCTCCTCCTGGTACATCACCAAGGTCTATGAACCCTACGCCTGGATGCTGATCATCAGCGGTGCCTTCATGGGTGCGAGCTTTGGCGTACAGTTCTTCATCTCCCTGTACCAGATGTGGTTCTTCAAATTGCCGGCGGATGCCGTGGTGAGCAGCGACATCGTCCGCCACCGATACGATTGACGCACTGCCCCCATGACCTGGCGAAACGGCATTTTCTTCCTCCTCCTTGCCTGCGCCTGGCTGCTCAGCGCCTGTGATGGCGGCGAAGCACCCGCCCCCAGCGAGCCCGCGCCAACACCACCGCCGGCGGCCGTCGCCGAACCGGAACCGGTGCTGGTCGGCGATGCCGAGGCCGGCAAGGCCTTGGCCGACGCGGCTTGTGCTAACTGCCACGGCATGGACGGCGTGCTGGCCCACAGCGGCGCCCCCTTCATCGCCGGGCTGGAGCAGGACTACCTGATCCGCTCCATGCTGGCCTACGCCGACGGCTCACGCAAACACGACAAGATGAAGGCCATCGTCGACAAGCTGGGGCCTGAAAAGCTGGCCGATGTCTCCGCCTATTACGCGCAGCTGGATACCCCTTGGCGCGGCGCCGTGCGCAGCGCGGAAGCCAAGCGCACCCTGCAGGACAAGAAGATCATCGCCGCCGGGGCAAAACTCGCCGCCCGCTGCAACTCCTGCCACGGTGCCGACGGCAACGCCGCGCGCTCGGACGTGGTGCCCCGCCTCGCCGGCATGTCCACGGAATACTTCATTCCCGCCCTGGAAAGCTACTTCAACGGCAAGCGCCAGCACGGCATCATGAAGCTGTTCAAGCACTCCACCAGCGAGCAGGACATCAAAAACCTCGCCGCCTATTACGCCACTCGCACGCCGAAGATGGCGCCTCCCTCGCGCCACCACCGGGCCAACCCGGCGGCCGGCAAGGCCGCCGCCGCCCCCTGCGCCGGCTGTCACGGCTATGACGGCAACAGCCTCAATCCCTATATGCCCAACCTCGCCGGCCAGCCCATGGAATACCTGATCAAGGCCATCAAAGACTACCGCGACGGCCGGCGTAAGGAAGCGCTGATGCAGGAACCCGTCGAGCACCTGAACAACGAGACCATCGCCAACATCGCCGCCTACTACGCGCACCAGCGGCCGGATACGCCACTCAGCGAAGACCCCACCGGCAGCGGCGCCTTCGACCCGCTCAGCGACGGCGCGAAGATCGCCGCCTCCTGCAACGGCTGCCACGGCGACCGCGGCAACAGCCAGAAACCCGGCGTCCCCAGCCTCACCGGCCTGCATGAAAAATA
>DRQN01000122.1 GCA_011371455.1 Gammaproteobacteria bacterium | reverse complement strand
GACGATGATGGTCATGGTATTGCGCGGAAAGGGCGTTGCCGAGCCGTTGGAAAAATCGAAGCGGTCGGTGAGGATCAGCTGGGTGCGTTGCGCCGGGCGCCAGTTCAGGCGGCGCGTGAGCCGTTCGTGGGTGCGTTCGGCGATGCTGGCGACCTCGCGGGCGAGGGCCTCTTCGCCATCGTGAAAGTGGATCTCGAAGTGCGTGCTGGTGAGGGTTTTCCAGTGCAGGCTGGGGTCGTGAGTCAGTGCGGCCCGCAGGGGGGTGGCAAGCAAACCGCCGAGTAGCAACAGGATTGGGGAGACGTGTTTCATGAAGATGACTAGTTATTGTTGGATGACGGTCTGCGACCCATGGTCCGATCCAGATACTTTACCAGGCGGTCGCGGATTTCGGGCCGGGCCAGTGCGCCGATGTGGCCGGTGTCCGGGACGAGCCACAAGGCCTTCGGTTCTCGCGCAGCCCGGTAGAGCTGCCGGGCATGATGTGGCGGAACGATATTGTCGTCTTCGCCGTGGATGATGAGTACGGGGGTAGGGCTGATGCGGGCGATGGCCCGGGTCGGCGCGAAGTGGTCGGAGATCAGCCAGGAAAGGGGATATTGCAGGGGCCAGGTGAGCCAGAAGCCGGCCAGCTTTTCGCGCGCGATGAGGCGGTAGTCGCTGAAGGCGCTGTCCAGTATCAGGGCGCGGATTTGCGGTGCCAGGTCCGCGCGGTCGATGGCCACCACCCCCAACGAGCCGCCCAGGCTCTGCCCCAGCACCGCTACCGGCTGTCCTTCTGTCCGTGCCAGCAGCCAGCGCAGGGCCGCCTGCACGTCATCCGTGGCGCCCTGCAGGGACGGTTCGCCGCTCGACAGGCCATAGCCGCGGTAATCCAACAGTAGCACGTTGTAGCCGCGTGCGGGCAGCCAGTAGACGCCGCCGATGTGGGTGCTGATGTTCTCGGCATTGCCATGCAGGAAGAGAATGGTGCCGCGGGCTGTTTCCTCGGCGGGCAGGAACCAGGCGTAGAGGCGTACGCCGTCGCTGCTGTCGATGAAGACGTTTTCGAAATCCAGGCCCAGTTCATCCGGCGTGCGCAGGAGTGTTTTCATGGGCACGAAGAACAGGTTGCTACAGGCGCTGAGGGCCAGGATCAGTACCAGGGCGAGGCCGAGTCTGGCAAGTCCGGGGCGTCGGCCGGGCGGCATGACTAGAAGTAGATCTTCAATGAGAGTTGCGCCTCGTTGTACCAGCCATCGAGCAGGCGGTAGCGTCCACCGCTCAGGCGCAACGAGGGTCGGGCCTGTCCACCCCAGGACAGACCGGCCTCCAGACGGGCGCTGTCCTGCTGCCGGTCGCGGGCGTCGGCCAGGTAGCTGGCGGTGAGGCGCAGACGCCAGTGTTGGCCGGGGCTGGCCATGAGGCCGATGGCCGGGCCGGCGGCGAGACGGGCGTTGTCGGCATAGGCGGTGGCGGCGCCCAGTTCGGCCTCCAGCAGGCCGTAGCCCAGCAGGTGTTTGTCGTTTGTGCCGATGCTGATGCCGGGTCCGCCGCGCAGGATAAAGCCCTGGCGGTCGTCGCTCTGTGTCAGGCCCTCGATGCCGGTGACCACGCGCCAGGAGACGCGGCGGAAGAAGGCGTCCCAGGGTTCCATGTTGTCGATGCGCACCACATGCAGACGGCGCAGACGCAGTTTGCGCTGCTCGGTGTCGCCATAGTAGCGTGCGGCCAGGGAGCCAAAGGCAAGGGCATAACTGCTACTGTGTCCGGCGAGCGGGTCCAGCCAGTCATGGTACACGGCGCGCCAGTCGAGCTGCAGGAAACCTCCGCTGTCGTTGGCGCCGAAACCCAGGCCCAGGCGGGTGGCGAGGTGTCCGTTGTCCGGTGATGTTTGCGGGGCCGCTACCTGTGGGGCGCCACGCACGATACCGAGGCGGCTGCGGGCAAGCAGCAGGGCCCGTTCATCGTCGCTGAGGGCGGGATTGAGTGCGCTGTTGCCGGCGATGCCTGCGTAGCGGCGGTATTCGTAGGCCAGATCGAGGATGTCGGCCTGGCGTTCGGCATCGAACTGCTGCAATCGATCATCGTGGTTCTCCAGCCCCTGATTGAAAATATCGAGCGCCAGCGCTTCGCTTTTCTCATCGAGATATTCGCGGCGTGCCTGGATGATGCGGTAGCGGGAGGGGTAGTAACGCACGTCCGCCACCAGGTCATTGCGGCGCAGTACGCGCAGGATGTCCACCGGCAATACCCAGCTGCCGAAGCTGTCTGTCAGTGTCCGTTCAGGCAGGGCCGGTTCGATGAGGGACAGAAGGTGGTAGGCGCAGTTCTCGGTGAAGAAATAATAGTCGTAATAGGTCGGTACCATCTCCCAGGTGTGCATGGCGATAAAGCGGGTCTGCTCCGGACTGAGTTTCAGGCGGTATTCCCAGATGTCACGATTTTCCATCTGCGCGTACTCGCGCAGCTTCATGTAATAGGGGATAACGCGAAAGCGGCCCTCGAAGGTGCCGGTGAGGCCGTTGATGGCATAGCCAACGCCGCTGCTGTCGCCGGCCTCGGCGGCGAAATTGACGGTGTAGTCCAGCATGCGTGTGGCGCTGGTCTGGTTGGCACGGTCGAGGCGGAGCAGGGTGTGGCCGAACATGGAGGACGGACTATCCGGGTGTTCCGCAGGGAATACCACGGTGACGCCATGGGGACGTATACCGTCCATGAAGAAGTTGAACTTCGGGCAGTCCTGGACAGGCAGTTGCTCGGGGTCGAAGTGCAGTTGAGAATCTAGCCAGAAGTAGCGTGCCGGGAATCGGCACTGGGGCGAGAGTCCATTCGGTGGCACTTCCATATGGGTGAAAAAGCCTGCCAGGGTGGCCCGCAGTTCAGCGCGCGGGTCGCGTTTTCCGGTGGCTGAGAGAAAGAAGTCTGTGCCGTCCACCTGGCTTTCAGTGCCGCCGAGCAGTGTGGGCTTGTAGTGCATCAGGCGCTGCCAGACGGGCTTTTCCCACAGGCGCTCTCGTTCCGCCCGTTGCAGAAGTTCAGCGAGATAATGGTTGGGCGTCGTGGAAAGGCTTTCCACGATCTCGTCCAGCGATTTCGATGGCGGCGAAGGAGGATCGCCTGCCGCAAATGCCGTCGTGGGCAGGCAGAACAGGTGGCAGAGAAAAAACAGCAACCTGGGGGCAGTGATAAATCCAGGGGCGTGGAGTAAGGGTAATTGTCTGTGATTCATTCATCGAGGCCGTGCTGTCAACACAAAAAATCCCCGCTGATCATCACCAGCGGGGATCGTTTCTTGCATGCTTGGCGTCGGCTTTAACGCGTATATTTCGCCAGTTGCGGGTGGCGCAGCATGGCCTCGTTGAGAGATGCCAGGACTTCGCCAGGGGCGGCCTCGCCACTTGGAAGCAGGCTGCCATACTCGCTCTGCGTCATGCTGAAGAAAGCAGGCTGATCGCTCTCTGCGATGCCCATGACGGAGGCCAATGCCTCGAGATGGGCGCCCTGCCCCTGGGCCATCTCCTGTGACAGGTTGTCCATGTTGGAGGCGACGAAGCGCTTCTTCTCCACGTCCTGCATCACGGTCTTGGTCGGATCGCAGCCGAGTATCGGCTCATCCATGATGGATGCCGTACTCATGAAGAGGGTGCGTGGAATAAGGACGTCGTTGAGGATGGCGGCAACGATGTTGGCACCTTTGCCTGATTTGCCTTCCATGATCAACTTGCCGATACCGCAGCCGGCGCCTTCTTCGCTGGCAAAGGCCTGCGGCGCAGAAAAACCGATGGCGGCAGCCAGCAGCACAATACCCGTTGTTTTCTTCATTGTTTCTTTGCTCCCTGAAATTCAGTTTTCGATAGTGATGTCAGCCGTGGATCAGCGTGAGTATTTCGCCAGTACGGGGTCTGCGCCCATGGCCGTATCAAGGCTGGCCAGCAATGCCTGCGCGCCGGCTCTGGATGAATCGAGCAGTTTCGGCATCTCACGTTGGGTCAGCTGATAGAACTGCGCACGATCGACGGGGGCGATGTCGTACATCGCTGCCAGTGCCTGCATGTGAGAGCCAGCACCCTGGGCCATTTCCTGAGAGAGGTTGTCCAGATTGGCGGCGACAAAGTTGACCCGTTCAAACTCGTTGGAGACGACACTGGTGGGGTTGCAATCCAGGGTGCCGGAGGTGAGTCCAAAATACTGGTTGTAGGTGGAACCGTTGGTGGTGGCGGCCAGGACGTGAGCAAAAAGCCCGCTCTGGCCCTTGAAGATCTGGGTGCCGAAGCCGCAGCCAGGGCCGCTGTCGGCAAGGGCGAACCCAGGCAGGGCTGCGGCGGCGAGCGCCAGGGACAATACAGTTTTTTTCATTTAAAGCCTCCGTGTCATACGACTGTTTCGTTGATGCAGAATATTGAACCCTGACGTTAGCTAAATTTGCTCAAGTTTGTCAATGAAAACTTATACCTGAATCCGTACCTTCATGACGGCGCGTAGCACAAGCTCTTGCTTCCACAGCACTTCCAAAAAATGCCCGCTTAACCGTTGGGTGAAGCTAAGATTTTTTGAAAGCACTGTGAAACCAATATCTTGCACTCTGCATCCGCCCTGAAGGCACGAATTCAGGTTATAGAGTGTCAGGTGTTTTGTTATCGGATGCTGTTCGCATAAAGGTGCGATACAGCAGCGGAATCACGAACAGGGTCAGCACGGTGGAGAAGGCCAGGCCCCAGACGATGGCCGAGGCCACCGGCCCCCATACCAGCGATTCACCGGCCAGGCCGGTGGCCAGGGAGAACAGGCCGGCGATGGTGGTCAGGGAGGTGATGATGATGGGGATCACGCGCCGCCGCGCGGCGTAGACGGTGGCGTGCAGCACGCTCATGCCGGCCGCCAGGCGGGTATTGGCGGCGTCGATCATGACGATGGCGGCGTTGACGGCGATGCCGGCCAGGGCCACTACGCCGTAGAGGGTGTACAGGCTCAGCGGGTTGTGGGTGACGGCGAGGCCGAATACCACGCCGATGAAGGCCAGTGGCACGGTGGCGAGGATCATGAAGGGCTGGAAGTAGCTGCGGAACTGGCTGCCGAGGATCAGGTAGATGAGGCCGATGCCGAACAGGAACAAGGCGGCCATGGCGTCGAGACTTTCCTGGATGTCGTCCAGCTCGCCGGCGAACTCCAGGTCCACGCCGGGATACTGCACGCGCAGGGGCTGCCATCTTTCCTGGATCAGGCGGTTGGCGCTGACGGTGTCCATTTGCGCCTGATCCAGCTCCGCCTGCAGGGTGATGGTGCGGCGGAAGTTGTAGTGGCGGATGTAGGCCTTGCCGGCGCCGGTGCTGACGTGCACCAGTTCGCCCAGCGGGATTTCGCGGGCCTGTTGTCCGCTCGTGGCGGGCAGGGCGATGGGCTGGCGCAGGGCGGCCTCGATGTCGTCGGCGCTGAGTGGTCGCGCGCGCACCCGCACCTCCACCTTCTCGCCCTGGTCCTGCATGCTGGCCACTACCTCGCCGTCGAACAGCAGGCGGATGTCGCGCATTACTTCGCTGGTGCGCAGGCCGCTGCGTTGCAGGGCGTCGGTGTTGAGCCTCAGGCGCAGCTCGGGCTTGCCTTCGCTGTCGTCGTCACGAATGTCATGCACGGCGGGCATGGCCTCCAACTCGCGCCACAGGGCATCGGTGGCGGCGCGCAATTGCCGGAAGTCGTCGCCGCGCACCTTGATGTTGATGGGGCTGGAGGTGGGCGGGCCGGGCTTGATGACGAAGAAATTGACCCGCGCCGGTCCTGGTACGGCCATTACGTCGGCGCGCATGGCGTCGACGATCTCGTCGATGGGGCGGGTGGCGTTGTGGTCCGGGTTGAGGCTGAAGGCGATCTGCCCGTACTGCTCGCCGAAGTAGGGCGCCATCTCCGTGAACATCTGCCCGGCCACCGAGACGATGCCGCGGGCGTCGTTGTCCGCCAGATGCTCGCGCGCCTTGCCCTCGATCTCGAGCAGGGTGTCCATGGTGGTCTGCAGCGGCGTGCCGGGCGGCATCTGCACGTTGATGTAGAACAGCCGAGAGGGGTCAAAGGCGAAGAACTGTACCCGCACCTGCCCGCTGGCGAGCAGGCCGATTGCCGCCACCAGCAGCAGGCCGATGATGCCCAGCGAGCGTTTGGGGTGGCGCAGCACGCGGATCAGCAGCTGGCTGTAGCGCATGCGCACCCAGTGGGTGAAGCGCTTGCGCAGGGCCTGGGTGCGCGAGGTCTTGTCGAAACGGATGCGCGCCGCGCTGATGTGCACCGGCAGCATCCAGAAGGCCTCGATGAGGCTGATGGCCAGCGCCACCGAGACCACGAAGGGGATGACGAACATGAAGTCCCCCACCAGCCCCGGCAGCAGCATCAGCGGCAGGAAGGCGGCCATGGTGGTCAGCACCGAGGAGGTGACGGGTTTGAACACCTCGCGCAGGGAGTCCAGCGCCGCGTCCAGCGCCTGGGCGCCGCGCTGCAAGCGGTAATAGATGGCCTCCACCACCACCACCGCGTCGTCCACCAGCATGCCGAGGACGATGACGATGCCCAGTAGCACCGACTGGTTGAGGGTTTCGCCGATGCTGTTGAGCAGCCAGAAGGTGGCGGCGAGGGTAAAGGGGATGCCGATGCCGATGAAGACGGCGATGTGCCCGCCGAGAAACACCCACGCCACCAGCACCACCAGCAACAGGCCCAGCGCGGCGTTGTTCTGCATGATGCGCAGGGCGTCGCGGGTGGTGGCGGTCTGGTCGTCGAGCAGCTTCAGCTCCAGCCCCAGCGGTGCCAGCACGGGGTTCTTGTTGGCGATGTAGGCCTCGATGCGTTGTACCAGTTCCAGGGTATTGGCATTGGGTTTCTTGGTCGCCGCCAGGAGGATGGCGGGTTTGCCTTCGTGCATGGCCAGCTTGGTGCTCTTTTCGCGCACGCGCTGCACGTCCGCCAGTTCGGCGATGGGCGTACTGCCGCTGGCGGTGCTGACCGGCAGGCGGGCGATATGGCCGGGGTCGCTGCTGGTGCCGATCAGGCGCACCAGCCAGGATTGCTCGCCGATGCGCAGTTCGCCGGCGGAGACGTCGCGGAAGTGGGCGCGCACCGTGTCGGCCAGCTGGGTGGGGGTGATGCCGTGAGCGCGCAGCAACTCGGGGTCGAACTCGACCTGGATCTCCGGCTTCCGCAGGCCGGCGGGGTCCACGGTGTCGACGCCGCGCAGGCGGTCGAGGTCGTCGCGGATGTTGCGCGCCTCGCGGCGCAGGGTCTCGTCGTTGGCCATGCCGTGCAGCACCACCATCGCCGTGGGGAACTGGTTGGCGGTGGTGAATTCCATCACGAAGGGTTCGGTCGCTTCGTCGGGCAGGTCCGTGTTGGCCTTGTTCTGCACCTCGCGGCGCAGGTCGGTGAGGCGCTTGTCGAACAGGCGTTCGTCGATGTCGTCGAAGCGCACGCTGATGTCGGACATGCCCTCGCGCGTGTTGCTGATCACGAACTTGACGTCGGACAGCCCCTGCAGGGCGTCTTCCAGCGGCTGGGTGACGAGCTTTTCGACGTCTTCCGCCGAGGCCCCCGGCAGGGCCGTGAACACCGTCACCCAGTTGAAATTGATCTCCGGATCCTGGGCGCGGGGTAACTGGAAATAGTTGATCGTACCGGCCAGCAGGACGACCACGAAGGTGGCGTTGGCGAGGACGTGGTTTTCCAGGAAGTGGCGCAGGAGTTTCATCGTGTCCGGCGGCCGGGAGGGCGGTTGGTTGTCATTGGATTTTCATCGCCGGGGGGCGGCCGCTCGTGGCGTTGCAGTGGCCCGGGCCGCTCACGGTGCCACCTTCACGGCGTCGCCATCCTGCAGGCGGAAGCGGCCGAGGGTGACGACGGGCGTTTGCTCCGGCAATGAGACGAGCGCCGGGCGGCCTTCTTCCGCCTGCGGCAGGGGAATGAATTTCGCGCGCTCGCCGTCGACGATGAACACCCCCAGGCGGCCGTCGCGGCGGCTCAGCAGTTCCGCCGGCAGGTGGGGCTGTTGGCTGCGCCACACCAGCTCGCCGGCGCTGCCGGGCAGGGCGTGCTCGGCGCTGAATTGCAGGCGCGCCTCGCGGGTGCGGGCGCGGGGGTCGAAGGCCGGCACGATGCGCCTCAGGACGAGGGGATAGCGCCGTTGCGGTGTGACCAGTTCGGGCCGTTCGGCCCGGGGCAGGGAATCGGCCAGCGCCGCCTGCAGCTGCGCGGAGACCTCGAGGTGGCGGTTGTCGATGATCTGCAGCAGGGCGCTGCCGGGGCCGGCCAGCTCGCCGACACTGGCCAGGCGTTCGCTGATCACGGCCGCGAAGGGCGCGCGCAGGGTGCATTGTTCCAGCCGGCGTTTGGCCTGTGCCAGGGCGACTTCCTGCCCTGCCAGCTGGGCGCGCAGGTTGCTCAGGTCCGTTTCCCGTTGTTTCAGCAATTCCTCGGAAACCGCCTGTTTGCGCGACAGGGTGCGCGCCCGGCTGAGCTGGTAGTCGGCCAGTTCGAGGCGTGCCCGCAGGGCCTGCAGGGCCGCCTCTTCACGTGCCAGAGCCAGCTCGAAATCGGTGCCATCCAGTCGCGCCAGCAGCGCGCCCTTTTCCACCACCTCGCCGACGCGCACCGGGATCTCGATGATGCGCGCGGAGACCTCGGCGCTGATGCGGCTGTCGTTGTCGCTGAGCACCGAGGCCGGGGCGCGGAGCTGCGGATACACCGCCAACTCGGTCAGCGGCTGGGCCGTGATCGGGATGGCCTCGGCGGGTTCTCCGGCGGCGGTCCTCCCGGCCGCGAAAGGCGGCAAGATGGCAAGCACCAGCAGCCCGGTCAGCAGGGTGCGGCGGCGGGTGTTGAGTCGTGGCATACACATTCCTTTGTGATGACGTTGCATGGCGGCCATGCCGTGGCCCGCCGCCCGTTACAGGCTGGCGAAGACCTTTTCTGCGGCCGCCAGGGTGGCGTCGATTTCGGCATCGCCGTGGGCCGCGGAGACGAAGCCCGCCTCGAAGGCCGAGGGCGCCAGGTACACCCCCTGTTCCAGCATGCCGTGGAAGAACAGCTTGAAGCGGTCGGCATCGCACTGGGTGACCTGGTAGAAGTCCGTCACGCTGTCGGCCTCGGTGAAGAAGACGCCGAACATGCCGCCCACCTGGTTGGTGGTCAGCGCGATGCCGGCGGCCTTGGCGCGCGCCTCCAGGCCGGCGCAGAGCCTGGAGGCTTTTTCGCCGAGGGCGTCGTGGAAGCCGGGCGCCGAGATCAGCTCCAGGGTCTTCAGGCCGGCGGCCATGGACACCGGATTGCCGGACAGGGTGCCGGCCTGGTAGACCGGGCCCAGCGGCGCGATCTGCTCCATGATCTCGCGCTTGCCGCCGAAGGCGCCCACCGGCAGGCCGCCGCCGATGACCTTGCCCAGGGTGGTGAGGTCGGGGCTGACGCCGTAGTGCTGTTGCGCGCCGCCGAGGGCGACGCGGAAGCCGGTCATCACCTCGTCGAAGATCAGCACGCTGCCGTGTTCGTCGCAGATCTCGCGCAGGCCTTCGAGGAAGCCGGGTACCGGCGGGATGCAATTCATGTTGCCGGCCACCGGTTCGACGATGATGCAGGCGACCTGTCCGCCCACTTCGGCAAAGGCCGCCTTCACCGAGTCCATGTCGTTGTAGGTGAGGGTGATGGTGTGCTCGGCCAGCGCCGCCGGCACCCCCGGCGAGGTGGGCACGCCCAGGGTCAGCGCGCCGGAGCCGGCCTTCACCAGCAGCGAGTCGGAATGGCCGTGGTAGCAGCCCTCGAACTTGACGATCTTGTCGCGCCCGGTAAAGCCGCGCGCCAGGCGGATGGCGCTCATGGTGGCTTCGGTGCCGGAGTTGACCATGCGCACCATGTCCAATGAGGGCACCAGCTCACAGACCCGGTCCGCCATCTCCGTCTCGATGCGCGTCGGCGCGCCGAAGCCGAGGCCGTGCTGGATGGCCGCCTGTACCGCGGCGATCACCTCGGGATGGGAATGGCCGACGATCATCGGCCCCCACGAGCCCACGTAGTCCACGTAACGGTGGTCGTCCTCGTCGGTGATCCAGGCGCCTTCGCCGTGCTTGAAGAAAACCGGCTCGCCGCCTACGCCGCGGAAGGCGCGCACCGGCGAATTGACGCCGCCGGGGATGTGTTTCTGGGCTGCGACGAACAGATCGTGGGAACGTGTCATGGAATAACCCTTGCTTTCAGTAACTGTATCGATGAACGGTATTGAGCGCCGGGCGCATCAGGGAGCACAGTTTGCGTTGTTTTGGGTTCTCTCGCAATGCCGGGCTGCGGGTGCCGGGGTGTTCACCACGGAGGGTATGGAGATTCACGGAGAAAACAGGACGCCGGTTCCCTGGTGTTTCCCTGTGTCCTCCATGCTGAAACGCCTTTTCGCCGATTTGCCCCGGTGACAGGGGGTGAGCGGCCTTTGACTTGTGCGGCGGGGTTTTCCACTATCGCGTGATGCGCCGCCCATCCACTCGCCGCCATGCCTGAAGGTCCGGAGATCCGCCGCGCCGCCGACCGTGTGGCCGAATGCATCGCCGGTCAGGTGGCCGAAACGGTGTGGTTCGCCTTCGAGCACCTGAAGCCCTTCGAGCGCCAGCTGAGTGGCGTACAGGTGCGTGCCGTGGAGGCGCGTGGCAAGGCTATGCTCACCCGCTTCGCCAACGGCCTGGTGATCTACAGCCACAACCAGCTCTATGGCCGCTGGTACTGCTGCCCGGCCGGCGAACGGCCCGATATCAAGCGCCAGCTGCGCCTCGCCATCCATAACCGCAAATCGTCGGCCCTGCTGTACAGCGCCTCGGACATCGAGGTGCTGCGCGAGGATGAGCTGGCGAGCCATCCTTTCCTCTCCCGCCTCGGCCCCGATGTGCTCGACCCCGCCACTGGCCGGGCCCTGCTGCTGAAACGCCTGAATGACAGGCGCTTCCGCAGCCGCCGGCTCGGCAGTCTGCTCACGGACCAGGGATTTGTCGCCGGCCTGGGTAACTACCTGCGCTGCGAAATCCTCTTCGTCGCCGGCCTGCATCCGTGCCTGCGATCCGTGCAATTAACGGATGCGCAACGACTGAAGCTGGTGGACGCCATGCTGCAACTGCCCCGGCAGTCCTATGAAACCGGTGGCATCACCAATGATCTGGCGCGTGCGCGTGAACTGATGGCGAGCGGCGCAGATTTTGAAACGGCGCGTTTCCGGGTGTTTCGGCGCGAGGGTTTGCCCTGTTACCGTTGTGGCGCGCCCATTACCAAGCAGGTATTGAACGGGCAGCCAACTTACCTGTGCCTGCTGTGCCAGCGAATGGAGCGGTAGCTCGTCTGCATCGTGCATGCGGCCAGGGCCTTGCCGCCATTTGTATGGCTGGATTGCCGTTATTGGCCGGAAAATTGCATGATGGCTGGTGAATGAATAGCGGGGCGGGCGAGGTCGTCAATAAGTTGACGGCTGTGCTGCTTTGTTTATACTTTTACAATCTCCTGGTGCAGGGACGAGGCCGGTGGAAAATGGCGTGGCCAGGCGATAAGTATTCGGGATGTTGGGAGTGCACTGAAATGCAAAAGGCTTCTTTTTCTGCCTTCGTCGCTGGGGGCTGGCGAATGGCGGGTTTTCTCCTCTTATCAGGCGGGTTGTATTCAAATGCCAGCGCCGATGGCTGGGATCCTGGTTCGGGAACCACGGCTATCGGGAGTGTTGTCAATACCCGGCACAACCTGACCGTCAGCTGGTATGCGTACGACTACATGTCGAGCGCACGCAATCAGTACAACGATGTCTGCGTTTATTGCCACACCCCGCATGGCGCCAACAGCCAAATCGCCGCGCCGCTGTGGAACCGTACCATCAACAGTGACAGCAACTACACGATTTACGATAAACCAACGACCCTGATGCGCCCTACCAGCGTGCCCGGCCCCAGCTCGCTGACATGCCTTTCCTGCCACGACGGTACCATCAGCATCGATTCCGTGCTGAATATGCCGGGCTCTGGCCGGGATCCCATGAACAGTGGCCTGCTCAATGCTGAAGTGGGGGAGTCCAATGCCGCTTTTCTGGGTCAGTGGCGTGCGGCGGGCAATGTCGGGCCAATCGGCGTGCACATGACCCTGGGCGGGCCAGGGCTTACCTGTGCCAATTATTGCCACAATCCCGCCAATGACGAGTTGACCGGCTGGACGGATTTCACGGCCTTTGTCATTGGCACGGATCTGCGTGATGACCACCCGATCGGCGTCCAGTACCCGGATACTTTTGGGCCCAGCGTGGACTTCAACCCGCCCGACACCACGATTCCCGGAAAATGGGCCTTTTTCGATACCAACGGCAATAATTTTGCCGATACGAACGAGATTCGCCTGTACGACACCGGTGATGGATACGAGGTGGAGTGCGCATCTTGCCACGACCCGCACGGTGTGCCGTCCGGCGGCGACGGGTCGAGATTCAGCCCCAGTTTCCTGCGCGTCAACAACGGGGTTGCGGGAACCCATTCAGGGGTTACCGGTATCGTCAGTCACGGTCCCAGCGCCTTGTGCCTGACCTGTCACACGAAGTGATTTTTTTCGTCTTCCGGCGCTCGGCATCGTTCCGGCCGGTTTTTCCATGACCGAAGGGTGGGCACGTTTTGTGTGCCCACGCGGTATTGCTTCTTTCTATCTTCCTGCTATTTCCTGTCTCTGTGGTGAGTGAACAGCCGGCAAAATTGCCCGGCGGTGGCGCGGATGTCGGGTTGGGCGAAAAGGCCATCGATCACGGCGAGCATGTCGGCACCCGCGCTGACGAGTGGGGCGGCGTTGGTGGCGGTGATGCCGCCGATGGCGACAGTCGGAATGTCTAATTCACGTTTGGCGCGCCGTAGCAGTTCGATGCCGGCAGGCACGGCATCGGGTTTGGTGCGTGAAGGAAAAAAACGGCCGAAGGCAATGTAGTCGGCGCCAGCCTCGGCGGCTCGCCGGGCCAACTCGAATTGGTTGTAGCAGGAAGTGCCGATGATGGCCTGCGGACCGAGGCGGGCGCGGGCATCGGCCAGCCCGGTGTCGTGCCGGCCGATGTGCACACCGTCGGCTTTGCTCTGCGCGGCCAGTATCACGTCGTCGTTGATGATCAGCAGGGCGCCGTGCCGGCGGGTGAGCTTGCGCAGGCCCTGCG
>DRQN01000121.1 GCA_011371455.1 Gammaproteobacteria bacterium | reverse complement strand
TCTGCAGCGGCGGCAGGGCGCGGATGAAGCCGCCCGGGCGCTTGTTGCGCAGGTGACTGTCCTGCACCGCCAGCAGCAGCGCCTGGCCGGCGGCGATGCTGAGCAGGCTGTAGGCCAGCACCGACATGAGGATGTGCAGCTTCAGTTCCATCGCCTGGGCGGCCATCAGGGTGTGTTCGCTGGGGAACAGGAGCTCGGCAAGAATCGCCAGCCCGGCGATGGGCAGCAGGATGACGCCGAGATTTTCCACCGGGTTCGACAAGGCGGCCAGCAGGATGAGCAGGGCGATCAGCCAGGTGATCAGCGAGATGGCGTTGATGAAGCCGATGTTCAGCCCCTCCGGCACGAACAGGCTTTGATACAACAGCACCGCGTGCAGCAGCACGGCGACGAGGCCGATGAGGATGATGTGGTTCTTGCGCAGTTTGCCGGGGCCCGCGTCCGTTCCCCCCTCGCGGAACAGGCGCTTGGCAAGCAGCAGCCCGGCGATGAAATACAGGGCAATGGCGGCAGCGGCGATGATGTAATGACTCATGGTGTGTTGGGGGGCGGGGGCAGGGTTTGGGAAACAGGGGTGTATTAGGTCGTTTCCATGGCGGGTTTGTCAATATCTGCTGGCGCGTTCACAGCTTTGCATGCCATGAGGGCGGGGAACTCAATATGTCCACAGTATTGCCGATAGTGCCTTGAGATCATAGTACGGTGAGTCGCCCGCAGGCTGGTGAAGCGGGAGATCTTCAGGTAAGTTCGGGAAAAAACGGAGCAAAGAGGAGGCAGGTGTAGGATAACGATATCGCCGGGGGTCGCTGCGGATGGTTCTCTTTCGGAACATCCCGGGCGGGCATGCAGCCAGGGTGTTTGCGCCAGATCGAGACGCCAGCATGCCGTTGTTTCAGGCAGATACGCTTAGATTACACGGCCTCCGCGCCATTGGTGAATTATGAAATTGCGCGTGCTGGGGTGTAGCGGCGGTGTGGGAAATGCACTGCGGACCACCTCGCTACTGATTGATGACGACATCCTGATCGACGCGGGCAGCGGTGTGGGCGAGCTGTCGCTGGAGGAATTGCGCAAGATCCGTCACGTCTTTCTGACCCACTCCCATCTGGACCATTTTTCCTTCCTGCCCCTGCTGGTGGACAGCATCTTTCCCTGCATCAGCGAGGCGGTGGTGGTGCATGCCCAGCCGGTGACGCTGGAGGCCCTCAAGACCCACGTCTTCAACTGGACCATCTGGCCGGACTTCTCCCAATTGCCGGAGCCCGCCAGCCCGGTGATGCGCTACGCGCCCCTGCGGCCGGGGGAAATCATGGAACTCGGCGGGCGGCGCATCGAAATGATCGAGGTCGAGCACATCGTGCCCGGCGTGGGCTATCGCGTCGAGTGCGCCAGCGGGGCCTTTGCCTTCAGCGGTGATACCTCCACCAACGACAATCTCTGGCAGGTGCTCAATGCCCGCGGACGGCTGGACCTGCTGCTGGTGGAGGCCGCCTTCTCCAATGCCGACGAAGACCTGAGCCACAAGGCCGGGCATTACACGCCGCGGCTGCTGGCGGCGGATCTGAAGAAGCTGGCGCATTCACCGGCGATCCACATCAGCCACACCAAGCCGGGCCAGGAAGAACTCATCCTGCGCGAATGCCGCGAGGCCATCCGCGACCGCGAGATCCACTCCCTGCACAGCGGGCAGGTGTTCGAACTCTGATCCGCCGCCGCGCGCCCCGCGCGGATTCAGGTATAATTCTCCACCTTCTTGTTCCGCGATTCCACGCGGGCAATCATGCATACACAGGAATTCGAGCCATGTTCGACAGCCTTTCCGATCGGCTAAACCGCACCCTGAAAAACATCCGTGGCCAGGGCCGCATCACCGAAGCCAACGTCAAGGACACCCTGCGCGAGGTGCGCATGGCGCTGCTGGAGGCCGACGTGGCCCTGCCGGTGGTGCGTGAGTTCGTCGACCACGTGCGCGAACGCGCCCTCGGCGAGGAGGTGATGCAGAGCCTGTCCCCTGGTCAGGCCTTGATCAAGATCGTCCGTGAAGAGCTGGAAAAGGTCATGGGCGAGGCCAACGAGGAACTGGACCTCAGCACCCGCCCGCCGGCGGTGATCCTGATGGCCGGCCTGCAAGGCTCGGGCAAGACCACCAGCGTCGCCAAGCTCGCTCGCTGGCTGCGCGAGCGCAAGAAGAAGTCCGTGCTGGTGGCCAGCGCCGACGTCTACCGTCCCGCCGCCATCGACCAGTTGGAGACCCTGGCCAAGGAGGTCGGCGTCGACTTCTTTCCCAGCAATCCCACCCAGGATCCGGTGGACATCGCCACTGCCGCCATCGATCAGGCCCGCAAGACGGCCAAGGACGTGGTGATTATCGATACCGCCGGCCGCATGCACATCGACGGCGAGATGATGGCCGAGATCGAGCGCCTGCACGCCGCCATCGACCCCGTCGAGACCCTGTTCGTGGTCGACAGCATGACCGGCCAGGATGCCGCCAACACCGCCCGCGCCTTCAACGAGGCCCTGCCGCTGACCGGCGTGATTCTCACCAAGACCGACGGTGACGCCAGGGGCGGCGCGGCCCTGTCCATCCGCCACATCACCGGCAAGCCCATCAAATTCCTCGGCGTGGGCGAGAAGACCACCGCCCTGGAACCCTTTTACCCGGACCGCCTCGCCTCGCGCATCCTCGGCATGGGCGACGTGCTCAGCCTCATCGAAGAGGCCGAACAGAAGGTCGACCGCAAGGAGGCCGAGAAGCTGGCGAAGAAGGTCGCCAAGGGCAAGGGCTTCAACCTGGAGGACTTCCGCAGCCAGCTGCAGCAGATGCAGAACATGGGCGGTATCGGCGCGCTGATGGACAAGATGCCGGGCATGGCCAACGTGCCGGACGCGGTGAAGAACAGCATCGACGACAGGCACTTCAAGCGCCTGGAGGCCATCATCAATTCCATGACGCCGCACGAGCGTCGATTCCCGCAGGTCATCAAGGGCTCGCGCAAGCGCCGCATCGCCCAGGGCTCCGGCACCCAGGTGCAGGACGTCAACCGCCTGCTCAAGCAGTTCACGCAGATGCAGAAGATGATGAAAAAGATGTCCAAGGGCGGCATGGGCAAGATGATGCGCGGCCTCAAGGGACGCATGCCGCCGGGGATGCCCTTTTAACCGCGCCCGGTGGACGCATGCCCCGTCGCCTGGGCAGGTCAGTTTCGCGGGCGTTCGGCGGTTCAGTCCGGCTGCGCCAGCGTCAACCTTCCCAGCAAGGCGATCGCCGCTTCCAGCTGTTCATCCCAGGGCTGCGCGCAGTTGATGCGGATGAAGTTGGTGTATTTTCGCGCGGCGGAAAAAATCGGCCCCGGCGCGATGCTGATGCCCTTTGCCAGTGCCCGGTGAAAGATGGCCATGGCGTCCGTGTTCTCGGGCAATTCCACCCAGATCACGAAACCGCCCGCCGGCTGCGTCACCCGCGTACCCTCGGGAAAATAGCGGCCGACGGCCCGGGTGATGCGCGCCACCTGCCGTGCGTACTGGCCACGCACCTGGCGCAGGTAGCGGTCGTAGCCGCCGCGCTGCAGGAAGTCGGCGATGGCCAGCTGCGGCAGCGTCGGTGCCGCCAGGCTGGTGATGTATTTCTGATATTCCATCTGCTCCCGGTATTTCCCCGGCACCACCCAGCCCAGCCGCAGGCCCGGCGACAGGGTCTTTGAAAACGAGCTGCAGTAGAGCACCTTGCCGTCCGTGTCGAAGCGCTTGGCCGCGGGTGGCCGGTGGTGGTCGAAGGCCAGATCGCCGTACACATCGTCTTCGATCAGCGCGATACCGTGTTCGCCGAGCAGTGCCACCAGTGCTTGCTTGTTATCGTCTGGCATGCAGTAACCCATGGGATTGTTGAAGTTGGCGACAATGGCGCAGGCCTTGACCGGCCACTGCTCGATGGCCAGCTTCAGGGCATCGAGGCTGATGCCGTGTTGCGGGTGGGTGGGGATCTCCAGCGCCTTTAATCCCAGTGATTCGACCACCTGCAAGAGGCCGTAAAACGTCGGTGACTCCAGCGCAATGATGTCACCCGCCCTGGCCACGGTCCGCAGGCAGAGCGCCAATGCTTCCTGGCAACCGCTGGTGACGATGATCTCGGACGGCGCGACCTGGCAACCCGCGTCCAGCATGCGGCGGGCGATCTGCTGGCGCAGCTCGGCGCTGCCGGGCGGGAATTCATAGCCGGCGCTGCGCTGTTGCTGGTGACGGGTGACACTCAGCAAGGCCCGGTTGATGGCCCGGGTCGGCAGGAAGCTGTGATGCGGGATGGCTGCACCCAGTTGGATCATGCCGGGCTGGCGCGTAGCCCGGCTCAATTGCATGGCCATCTGTTGTCCGGTGATGTGGGCGGGCTCTGGCTGGGGATTGGTCATGGCCGGTTGTTCCGGCAGGCGCCCCAAGGTTGTGCGCACGTAGTAGCCGGAGCGGGGGCGGGCCTGGACCAGTCCGCGGTCCTCCAGCAATTGGTGGGCCTGCATGATGGTGGAGATGCTGACACTGAACTGCTCACTCAGCCTGCGTACCCCCGGCAGCCGCTCGCCGGGCAGGTAAACACCCTGTTCGATCTGTCCGGTCAGCCCCTTGGCAACCTGCTCGTAGCGTTTCATCGGCGTCCGCTTCCCCCGTTTCATGACAGTTCCCACTAAAAAATACAGTACAGCTCTATGCTCGCTGAAACTGTGCTGTATCAGTTTATGCGCAGCTGAATCTGTATCGTTTCGAGTGTGGCAGCTAGAGTGGTGAAGATCAAAACGGGAATGGGGGTGAAGGCGATGGACAGTTGGTCACCGGCCTCGGCAACGGCGGCGGGAGATGATCGAGCGGCATTGAACAAGGGGGTGCCGGCGCCGCTGTGCTGGCTGAACGGCGAGATCATGCCGATGGCGCGGGCGTGTATCCCCGTTTCGGATCACGGCCTGCTGTATGGCGATGGTGTATTCGAGGGTGTCCGTTTCTATCGGGGGCGCGCCTTTCGCCTGTCCGGGCACCTGCGGCGTCTGCGTGACTCTGCGGCGGCCATCGGCTTGATGCTGCCGCTGGAGCAAGGGGTGCTGGAAACGGCGGTCGCCGATCTCATCGCAGCCTTTGGCGCGCCCGAGGGCTACCTGCGGCTGGTGGTGACGCGGGGGGTGGGGGCGCTGGGGCTCGATCCCGCATCGTGCAAGCGCGGCAACGTGTTCATCATCGCGGCGCAGATGGCGCTGGTCGACGAGGCCGAGCGCCGCCGGGGGATTCGCGCCATCATCGCCGCCACCCGGCGTCTGCCGGTGGACGGCCTGGACCCGCGCATCAAGAGCTTGAACTATCTCAATCACATCCTGGCGCGCATGGAGGCCAGCCATGCCGGCGCGCAAGAGGCGATACTGCTCAATGGGCGTGGCCACGTCTGCGAGGGGAGTGCGGACAACGTGTTCATCGTCAGGGAGGGTGCCCTGCTGACGCCGCCGGTGAGTGATGGCGCGCTGGACGGCGTTACCCGCGGCGTGGTCATGGCACTGGCCGCGCGGGCGGGCATTGCCTGCCGTGAGGCGACCCTGACACCCTATGACCTGTACACCGCCGACGAGTGCTTTCTCACCGGCACCGGCGCAGAACTGATTCCGGTGCGCGACATCGACGGGCGGGCGCCGCGGCAATGCCCGGGAGTTGTGTACCGCGAACTGCAGGCGCGATTCCAGGCGCTGATCCAGCGGGAGACGGCGGCATGATCACAGCGGGCATCGTCGGTGCCTCCGGCTACATGGGCGGCGAGGTGGTGCGGGTACTGATGGACCACCCGGCGGTTGAGATTGCCTGGGCGACCAGCCGCTCCGGCGGCTGCATCGAGGCGTTTCATCCCAATCTCTACGACAGCGACATTGCGCTGATTCACCCCGACCGGGTAACCGACTGCGATGTGGTCTTTCTGGCCCTGCCGACGAATGCCTCGATCCGTGAGTCGGCCAGATTTTTGGCGATGGGCGCCAGGGTGATCGATCTGGGTTCGGCTTTCCGTTTGCGGGATCGCGCCACCTGGGAGGAGGTCTACGGTCAGAAACACGGGCAGTGGGCGCTGGCGCAGCAGGCGGTGTACGGCATCAGTGAATTGCACCGGGCCGAGATTGAAAATGCCGCACTGGTGGCCAATCCAGGCTGTTTTTCCTCGGCGGCGATCCTGGCCCTGGCGCCCCTGGTGGCGGAGGGGCTGGTCGAGACGGAGCGCCTGGTGGTGACGGGCCTGTCGGGCACCGCCGGCGCCGGCGCTGAGCTGTCCCGCGCGGCGCACCACCCGGAGATCGGCAACAACCTGGTGCCGTACAACGTCGTCGGCCACCGCCACAGCGCGGAGATGGAGCAGGAGTTGTCGCTGCTGGCCGGGCAGGAGGTGAGCGTGCATTTCACGCCGGTCTATGTGCCCATCGTGCGCGGCATCCTTGCCGTGTGCCATGCCTTTGTGGTGGAAGATACCGACCGGGATGCCCTGCTCGAACGCTACCGTGCCTATTATCGGCAAGCGCCGTTCGTGAAGGTCCACGATCTGCCGAAAGAGACCGGCGCCGCCTGGCAATACAAACCCTATCCCTGGGTGAGCGCGGTCGCGGGCAGCAATTACTGCTTTATTGGCCTGGATTTTGACGTCGAGAGGGGGCGCATCTGCGTGTTGAGTGTGCTGGACAGCCTCGGCAAGGGCGGCGCCCAGGCGGGCATCGAGAACATGAATCTCATGTGTGGCCTGGAGCGCTCGAGCGGGCTGCAACGCCGGGGCCTGCATCCATAGCGCCAGAGGGGGATCTTTACACAAGGAATTTTCCCCGGCCCTGGGGCGGGTCATGCCCGTGATGAATGGTGACAGGCCGGGATGGAAACACAGAGGCCACAGAGAAATCCGGTGAAAACGCCGTGTCTCCGTGTTTCTGCTGCCGAGGTTTGATCAATGAACCACGGATAGGGTTCGTCCTGAATCGACGCCGACAGGTGGTCCCGGATTCCTGCCTGGGAAACATTCCATTTCACGGCGTTTTCCTGTAGTATACGCCGCCTTTAGCGGACCGCCACCCCGAGGTTGGCGGTTTGTTGTTTGCGCAACTGTTTTGATTTCTTGCGTTGAAACAGTCTTGAATCATGAACTTATTCGGGGAATGAAAACGTAATGGTAACCATTCGTTTATCTCGTGGTGGCGCCAAGAAGCGCCCTTTTTATCACATCGTCGTCACCGACAGCCGCAACAAGCGCGACGGTCGTTTCATCGAGCGCCTGGGCTTCTTCAACCCGGTGGCGCGCGGCGCGGAAGAGACCCTGCGCATCGACACCGAGCGCGCCGAGCACTGGTTGTCCCAGGGCGCCAAGGCCTCCGAGCGTGTCGCCCAGTTGCTGAAGCAGAGCGCCAAGGCCGCTGCCTGAGCCCGATTTGGCGTATGACGCCGGTGGCTGTGCATGAGCAAGTCTGACCCGGCGTGGATCACGGTTGGGCGCATCGGCGCCCCCTACGGGGTGAAGGGCTGGGTGAAGATCCAGTCCTACACCGAGATCCCCAGCAATATCCTGGACTACGACCCCTGGTATCTGCGGCCGGAAAAGGCCGTCGATACCGAATGGCGCGAGGTCCGTCTCGACGAAGCGCGCGCGCATGGCAAGGGCATCGTGGCCAAGTTTGCCGGCTGCGACGACCGCGATGCCGCCGCGCTGATGCGCGGCCAGGCGATCGCGATTCGGCGCCAGCAGCTGCCGGCGGCGGAAGAGGGCGAGTATTACTGGGTCGACCTGGTCGGCCTGCGCGTCGAGACCCTGGCCGGCGTCGAACTGGGCCATGTGGATCACCTAATGGCCACCGGCGCCAACGACGTGCTGGTGGTGGAGGGTGAGCGGCAACGCCTGATCCCCTTCGTCACCGGGCCCATCGTCAAGGACGTCGATCTGGATGCCGGCGTGATCCGCGTCGACTGGGAAGCCGATTATCTGGAATGATGTGAGCAGGGGGTCAGGATGCGCATCGATGTCGTGACCCTGTTCCCGGAGATGCTGGACGCGGTAACCGAATCCGGCATCACCCGCCGCGCCGTGGAGCGGGATCTGCTGGAAGTGGCGCGCTGGAATCCGCGCGACTACACCCGCGACCGTCACCGCACGGTGGATGATCGCCCCTACGGCGGCGGCCCCGGCATGGTGATGATGGTGGAGCCGCTGCGCGCCGCCATCCGCGCGGCGAAGCAGCAGGCGCCGCAGGGCGCGCCGGTGATCCACCTCTCCCCGCAGGGGCGGGTGCTGGACCAGGCCGGTCTGCGCGAGCTGGCCGCGCTGCCGGGCATGGTGCTGGTGGCGAGCCGCTACGAAGGCGTCGATGAGCGCCTGATCGCCGCCGAGATCGACCAGGAATGGTCCATCGGTGACTACGTGCTGAGCGGCGGCGAGTTGGCCGCGATGGTGCTCATCGACGGCGTCACACGGCTGCTGCCGGGGGCGCTGGGCCACGAGGATTCGGCCGGGCAGGACTCTTTCACGGACGGCCTGCTCGACTATCCGCACTACACGCGGCCCGAACTCATCGACGGCGAGCCGGTGCCCAAAGTGCTGCTCAGCGGCGACCACGCGGCCATCCGCCGCTGGCGGCGCAAGCAGGCGCTGGGCCGCACCTGGCTGCGACGCCCGGAACTGTTGCAGGGCAGAGAACTGGATGAGGAACAGCGGGCGCTGTTGCAGGAATTCATCCGTGAACAGGATTGAGTACGGCCTGAAGCCCCCCCTTCAGGTGCAAATTGAACGAAAGCCGGTATAATTCGCCGCAAAATTGAGTGGAGCAGATCATGAGCAACATCATTGAAGAACTCGAAGCCGAGCAGATGAACAAGGAAGTGCCTGAGTTTGGCCCCGGCGACACCGTCGTCGTCCAGGTGCGCGTCAAGGAAGGCTCCCGTGAGCGCCTGCAGGCCTTTGAAGGCGTGGTGATTGCCAAGCGCAACCGCGGCCTCAACTCCTCCTTCACCGTGCGCAAGATGTCCCACGGCGAAGGCGTCGAGCGTGTCTTCCAGACCTACAGCCCGCTGGTCAGCGAGATCAAGGTCAAGCGCCGTGGCGACGTGCGTCGCGCCAAGCTGTACTACCTGCGCGGCCTGCAGGGCAAGGCGGCTCGCATCAAGGAAAAGCTCTGAGCACGCGGTCCGTTGGCGCATGATGAGGAGGCATCGTCCCTTGTCTGGCAGCGAAACGGTTTACCGTACTGTTTACAGTAAGAAATGCCCGGTTCGTGCCGGGCATTTTTTTGTCCCGGTTTCGTGGCTTGGTGCGGGGGTTGCCAGGTAATGTCGCAAGAAAACCTTTCCGCGATCATTCCGCTGCCCCTGTTGCCAGACGCCTGGATGCTGGGAATCCGAACCACCACCCGGGGATTGAGCGGCATAGCGTTTCTGCCCCTGCAGCGCGAGATGGCGCCGGCGACGCTGCAGGCGAAACGCGTCGTGTCGCAGCTCGAAGACTACTTTGCCGATCCCCACTGGACGTTTGATCTGCCGCTGGATTTGCAGGGTAGCGATTTTCAGTTACGGGTCTGGCGGCGGCTGGCCGAAATTCCGCCCGGCCGGCCGCTGAGCTACGGCCAGCTGGCGGCCAGCATCGGCAGTGGCGCGCGCGCGGTGGGCAATGCCTGCCGCAGGAATCCCGTGCCGCTGGTGCTGCCCTGCCACCGCGTGGTGGCGAAATCCGGGCCGGGCGGCTTTGCCGGCAGTACCGAGGGCGGATTCATGCCCATCAAGCAGGCCCTGCTGGCCCATGAGTCACACGCATAACCGCGAATTGCCGGCGGGCGAACAGGCGCGGATCGAGGCCTTTCTCGACGCCTTGTGGATGGAGCGGGGCCTGAGCGCCAATACCCTGGCGGCCTACCGGCGGGATCTGGAAGGCCTTGCACGCTGGCTGATGACTCAGGATTGCGAGCTGTTGCAGGCCGGCCGCGATCGACTGCAGGACTTTCTGGCCTGGCGGCACCAGGCGGGCAGCCAGCCGCGCAGCATCGCCCGACAGTTCTCCTGTCTGCGGCGCTTCTACCGGTTTTGTGTGCGTGAAGGCCGCCTGCAAGAAGACCCGACGGCGCGCATCGATGCGCCAAAGACCGGCCGCCCGCTGCCGGAGGCATTGACCGAGGGCGACGTCGAGGCCCTGCTGGCGGCGCCGCAGACCGGCGATGCGCTGGGGCTGCGCGACCGCGCCATGCTGGAGCTGTTGTATGCTACCGGCCTGCGCGTCTCCGAGATGGTGAACCTGAAGCTGGTGGAGGTCAACACCCGCCAGGGCGTGCTGCGCACCCAGGGCAAGGGCGGCAAGGCGCGCCTGGTGCCGCTGGGCGAGGAGGCGCTGGACTGGCTGGCGCGTTATCTGAACGAGGCGCGCCCGGTATTGCTCAAAGGCCAGCCCTGCGAGGCGGTGTTCGTCACCCGTCGCGGCGGGCCGCTGACGCGCCAGGCCTTCTGGCACCTCATCAAGCGTCATGCGCAACAGGCCGGCATCACCAGGCACCTGTCGCCACACACCCTGCGTCACAGCTTCGCCACTCACCTGCTCAATCACGGCGCCGACCTGCGCGTGGTGCAGATGCTGCTCGGCCACAGTGACTTGTCCACCACGCAAATTTATACTCACGTGGCCAATGAGCGACTGAAAGAGCTACACGCGGCGCATCATCCGCGTGGCTGAGGCTCGATGAATTGCCTGATGAACAGAGATAGACAGAGGATTCGTTATGCCGTCTTTTGATGTGGTTTCCGAAGTGGACATGCACGAACTGGCCAATGCCGTGGACCAGGCCAATCGTGAGGTGGACACGCGTTTTGACTTCAAGGGTTCGGATGCCCGCTTTGAACTATCGGGCGCCGAGATCACGCTTGCCGCGGAAAACGAATTCCAGCTGCAACAGATGATGGATATATTGCAGAAAAAGATGGTCAAACGCGGCGTGGACATCGCTTGCCTCGATATCGGTGAGCCCGAGACCAGCGGCATGCGTGCCCGGCAGAAGGTGACCGTGCGGCAGGGCGTGGACAAGGACACGGCGCGCAAGATCGTCAAGCTGATCAAGGACATGAAGCTCAAGGTGCAGGCGGCGATACAGGGCGAGCAGGTGCGCGTGACGGGCAAGAAGCGCGATGACCTGCAGCAGGTGATGGCCATGCTGCGTGAACAGAAACTGGATCTGCCGCTTCAATTCACCAATTTCAGGGATTAACCAACACAAACAGCCGCGTGCTGATGAGGAAAAGAATCGATGAAAAGAATGACACGAGGGCTGTTACTGGCCTGTTTTGCCACGCCTTTGGCGATGATGGTGGCTGGCGGCGTTGCCGCGGGCGAGAAGGAAGAACTGGCGACGGTCAGGGCGGCATTGAAGGCCGCGGTGCCGCAGGCCGATCCCGACAGCCTCACGGCCGCGCCCTTCCCCGGCATGTACGAGGCCGTCTATGGTTCGCAGGTTCTCTACGTCTCCGCCGATGGGCGCTACTTGCTGGAAGGCGACCTGTTCGACCTGCAGACCCGCGTCAACCTGTCGGAGAACAAGCGCCAGGCAGGCCGTGCCAGGGTGGTGAATGACATCGACCCCAAGACCATGATCGCCTTCGAGGCCGAGAATCCCAAGTACACAGTGACCGTCTTTACCGATATCGATTGTGGCTATTGCCGCAAGCTGCACCGCGAAATGGCGGACTACAACAAGCTGGGCATCACCATCCGCTATCTGGCCTTTCCGCGCTCGGGGGTAAACACGGAGTCGTACAACAAGGCGGTATCCGTGTGGTGCGCAGCGGACCGCAAGGCGGCCATGACCGCGGCCAAGGCGGGCGAGACGCCGCCGAAGCGTGACTGCGATAACCCGGTGCAGGCGCACATGGCCGCCGCGCGCGCCGTGGGTGTTACCGGCACGCCCACACTGGTGCTGGAAGGCGGGCGGGTGGTTCCGGGTTATGTGGAGCCACAGCGCCTGTTGCAGATACTGGAACAAGCGCAGAACTGAGGCGTAAGGGCGGGACGCCGGCTTGGCGTCCCGCCTATCCCCGGCTCCTCCCGTGGCCGGCTGCGCCATTTGATGCAGCGTTCGTTGTGTAGGACCTGAATCCGTGGGTTCAGATAGGAATTTTCTGAAATTTCTGTAATCCCTCAAGGGCACAATTTACGTCACGAGCGGGTACAAGTGGATTAGTGGCTTGTTTATGTTGCGGAAAATGACAACAAGCGAGCCTTTACCCGAAACCTGTATTTACGCCGCCTGTTTTTCCGCCTTGCTAAGTGATTTTCCTTTGGTATGCTTTGAGTGAATTCTGAATTTGCCTTTGGGCAAAGCAAGGATGGTGACAGGGAATGAGTCGAAGGATCGGCACGGCCAGGGACTGACCGGTAAGGAGGTATCGAAGGCGGCTACCGGGACGGGCCGCCTTCACTTTTTTGCGTGCTCGAAAGATGCCGTCAGCGTTCGAGATACTTCAGCTTGCCGGGTTTGCCGTCCCATTCCTTGGCATCGGGCAGAGGGTCTTTCATTTCCGTGATCACCGGCCACTTCTTCGCCAGTTCGGCATTCAGTTCCAGAAACAGCTCCTGATCCTCCGGCACGTCGTCCTCGGCAAAAATGGCCTCGGCCGGGCACTCGGGCACGCAAAGGGTGCAATCGATGCATTCCTCGGGATCGATGACCAGGAAATTGGGCCCTTCGTGGAAGCAGTCCACCGGGCAGACCTCCACGCAATCCGTGTATTTACATTTGATGCAGTTTTCGGTGACGACGTAGGTCATGAAATCTCTCCGACTGGGTGAGGCGTGGCGGCAATCTCTCGCGGATAGTGTAATGGGTACTTCAAATTATGAGAAGCGCCCTGTAGCCTGTGGCCGAAAATTGGCAGTGATTGGATTGTTGGTGGCGGGGAGATGATATGAAAAGATGTTTTGCACGTGGTTTGCTGATCCTGTTTTTTAGCCTGTTGCTGGCCGCCTGCGGGAAAGACAGCCCGCCGCGAGAGTGGGTGCCGGGTTGGCAGCAGGGGCCAAATACCCTGGTGAGCCGCTCCGGGGCGGCGGCGCTGGAGGTCAACGGCGTCATTCATCTCATCGGCGGGGTGGACGGCCGCGATTTCCTCGCCAGCACCGAGTATGCACGCATCCTGCCTGACGGCAGCCTGTCCGAATGGCGGCAGGGACCGCCGCTCAATGTGGAGCGGGGCTTTTTCACTGCCACCGTCAGCGGCAATCATGTCTATGTCGCCGGTGGCGGCCATGGTCCCAACGGCCGCATCCAGCTCACCTCGGTAGAGCGAGCCGAGATCCGGCCCGATGGCACCCTCGGCCCCTGGCAGCTGGAAAAGCACGAACTCAACGTCAAGCGGCGCTGCTCGCGTCTGCTGCAGATGGGGGGGCATATCTATGCCTTCGGCGGTTTTGGCGGCATCCTGCTGGACACCGTGGAGAGCGCCGAGATTCTTCCCGACGGTTCCCTGGGTGAGTGGCTGGTGCTGGACGAGCGCATGACGGTGGCGCGCTATATCTCGGGTTCCATCACCGCCGATCAGCGCGCCTATCTCATCGGCGGCCACGATAAGGTACGCGGTGTGGGTATCAAGGCCGTGGAGTGGAGCCACGAAACCGCCGGCGAGCCGGGCTTCCTCGATCCCTGGCAGCCGACCGCGGAGTTGGTTACCGGCCGCTACGGGCTGGAGGTGGCACGTCATGGCGATTATATCTATGCCTTTGGCGGTCTCGACGGCGCGCGCTATCTCGACAGCGTGGAAAAGGGTCGCCTCAAGCCTGATGGTGGCATCGAGCGCTGGGAGGAGACCACGCCCATGGCTTCGCCGCGTGAGGGCATGAACATCATCGTCAAGGACGATACGGTCTATGTCATTGGCGGCGGCAACCTGCAGGGCTATCCCGGCAGTGTGGAATACGCCAACTTCAACGAGCAGGGCGACATTGGCTTCTGGACCACGCCGGAAGCGGCGAAAAAACACCGCGAGGTCATCGCCGCACGCGAGGCGGCCAAGGCGGTGCTGCCCAACGAGGCGGTCATCGTGCAGAACCTCCAGAGTGCCAGCTATTCCTATCTGCAGGTACAGCGCGATGATGGCGCCGTGGCCTGGCTGGCCGGGCCGCGCACGGAGCTGTCCAAGGGCAGCCGTATCCAGTTTGCCGATGGCGTGTTCATGTCCAATTTCTACAGCAAGGAACTCAAGCGCAATTTCCCCGCCATCATGTTCATTGGCGAGATTCGCGAGGTGAAGGAAGGGGGCTGATCACTTCGTGGTTTCAATTCGTCACAACACGGGCCGGGCATCGTTCATCTGGTCCGTATCCTTGCCCGGGGGACGAAAAAACAGCGGGCGCAGAGGCGCAGAGAACGCAAAGAAGAATCGGTAAGACTTTGCGTCTCTGCGCCTCTGCGTTAAAAACGCAGAGTTTGTTACTCCGCAGAAATCAGGCCTTCTTCACGAGCTGCGACTTGAGATTCATGGGGCCGATGCTCTCGATCCGACAGGCGTGCATGGGGCTGTCGCCATCGTTGGGATTCGTTCCTCACCCCAACGTGGGTTTTTCCAGCAGGTCGCGCAGGCGGTAGAGGGTGTCGAGTGCCTGGCGCGGAGTGAGGTCGTCGGGGTTGGTTTCACGCAGGGCGTCGAGAGCGGGGGCGCTGGCCTCACGGGGTTCCTCGGCGAACAGCGAGAACTGTTGCGCGGCCGGCTCGCTGGCCGATTCATGCAGGTTCTGCGCCTCCAGGTGGCGCAGGTGTTCGCGGGCGCGTTCGATGACCGCGGGCGGCACGCCGGCCAGGGCGGCCACTTGCAGGCCATAGCTCTGATTGGCCGGCCCTTCCTTCACGCTGTGCATGAAGACGATGCCGTCGCCATGTTCGACGGCGTCCAGGTGCACGTTGGCCACGTTGCCGAGGGTTTCCGGCAGGGCCGTTAACTCGAAGTAGTGGGTGGCGAAGAGGGTGAAGGCGCGCACCTCGCGGGCCAGCTGTTCGGCGCAGGCCCAGGCGAGCGACAGGCCGTCGAAGGTGGAGGTGCCTCGGCCCACCTCGTCCATCAGCACCAGGCTGCGCTCGCTGGCGTTGTGCAGGATGTTGGCGGTCTCGGTCATCTCCACCATGAAGGTGGAGCGGCCGGAGGCGAGGTCGTCGGAGGCGCCGATGCGGGTGAAGATGCGGTCGAAGG
>DRQN01000120.1 GCA_011371455.1 Gammaproteobacteria bacterium | reverse complement strand
GTGATTACCCATCCCACCGTGCCCAAAGCAACACCGGCAGCTTTGGCGATATTGCGATAAGGTGCGTTTTCGAGACCGGGATGACAGAGCAGCGCAAAGAGCACTTTCAGGCCAGTCGCCTGGAAAGCGCGGGTGGGTGGTTTTCAGCCGTTCGGCCATCTTTGGGTTCACATAATCAGTAACGATCAATCCTTTCTCCGGGAATCGCTCCAACTGGTGAACCGCCACTCCCAGCGTGGCCTGGGTGAGTCGGGGTTTGACCTCCACGACAAATTGCCGGTCTACGCCGGGCGTACCAGGGCATCGGCCCGGTGACCAGCGTTGTCAATGAGATCTTCGGCTTCAACGGTCATCGGCAGCCCCGTCGTGTCGTGTAACACTTCGAGGACATTTTGCAGCAATTCCGCTTCGTTATGTGCCGTTTTTCCGGGTGCGACATCCATCATGATGCACATTTAGCGATCTTGTTCATTAAAGATGAACATATACAAATAATGAACGAATATCGATTATTTGGAGGAGGTAATACTCCCCTACCATATGCAGCCAACCAATCACGGGGGGTGATGGCACTGCCATCACCTCCAGGGCCACGGGCTCCCGTCGCGCCTGGAAATCAAAATTTCCCTGAAAGCCCGCACCTGAATCCGCGGGTTCAGGTTGCAGTTTCCACAGGCGTTCCTGGGCGTAGCCGTGGCGCAGGCCGTGGGCGCCGAGGGACCAGCCCAGGGCACGGTTTGAAGCCTCGCTGAAGGATTTGCTCCAGGCATTGCCGCCACCGATGTCGTAGTGTTGGCGGTAGGTGATGCCCCGGTCTGTGACGGCTCTCGCGGCTTCCAGCCGACGTGCTTCCAATCTGGCCACCAGGTCATGGGGGATCATGACCTCGTGGCGCAACCCGCCCTTGCCGGTGATGAACTCCAGGCATGCAGAAATCGGTTCCGGACGAATATCGTCCGTCTATAAACTTATCCGCGCGCCTGCCGATGAAACAGCAAATCCTTGCCGGATGCCCATAGCTGTGCAAAACGGGGACACGGATGCCATGAGTCTGCGAGCCAAAACCATTGCCGTTACCATGATTGCCGTTGCGCTCATGGGTGGGCTGGTGTTCTTTGGCTATGAAACCAAGTCGCGCATCCTCAGCGTCGAAAAGCAGTGGATCGATTTCAATACCTATGCCGCCAAGAGCAATTACGCACTATCCAGAATCAATACTCACTTCGGTTATGGCGGATTCATTCACCACTTCAAGAATTACATCCTTCACCAGACGGAGGATCTGCCGCCCAAGATCGAAGAGGATCTGCGCGAAACCCATCTCGCCATCGAAGACTACCGCAGCCTGTCCCGCTCCGAGAAAGAAAAGGAAGCGCTACAAAAACTGCACCACATCGTCAATGTCTACCGCTCAAAATATGAATTCGCCCGCAAGCTCATCGCCGAAGGCAACACCCCGCGGGAAGTCGAAACCCATGTGCAGGTCAATGACTCGCCTGCCCTGGAGGCAATCGACTTCCTGACCCGCAACACCCTCGAACAGAGTCGTAAGCGCGAGCGGGAAACCAGCCTGAAGCTGGCGGACGCCATCCGTTTCATCGACCTGGCGGCGCTGCTGATCCCGCTCATCGCCCTGATTGCCGGCCTGCTGATCATCTACATCCGCCGTCTCATGGAAGCAACCCAAAAAACCATCGCTGCCCGGTCCTATGCCGAATCGCTGGTGGAGGCCGCCCCCGATGCCTGGCTGATCGTGGACAGTGACGGCTACATCCGCGGCGTCAATGCCCGCACCCTGTCCATGTTTGGTTACAGCAAGGAAGAAATGCTCGGCATGACGGTCGAGGCCCTGATGCCCCGTCGTCTGCGGCAACATCACATCGGGCACAGGAAGGGCTTTTTCGCCAGCATGGCATCCCGCCCCATCGACAAGAGCGGCGATCTCGTTGCCATCTCGAAAGATGGCCGGGAATTCCCGGTCGAGATATCCCTCAGCCACACCCGCAACAATGGCGATTCACTGGCCATTGCCGCAATGCGGGATGTGTCGAAGAAACGCAAGGCCGAGCAGCGTCTTCGCCTGACCCAGCAGGTGTTCGAGATCACCGCGGAGCCCATCCTCATCACCGACAGCAATAAACGCATCCTCGACATGAACGATGCCTTCTGCCGCCTGACCGGCTACAGCCGCGAGGAATTGATGGGCCAGACGCCGGCCATGCTGAGTTCCGGGCGGCATGATGCGGACTTCTACCAGTCCATCTGGCGATCACTGGAGAACAACGATCACTGGCAGGGCGAGGTATGGAATCGCCACAAGAACGGGGAGGCCTGTCCGAACCTGGTCACCATCAGCAGCGTCAAGAACCGCAATGGCCAGACGACCCACTTCGTCGCCACCTATTCGGACATCAGCAGCCTGAAGGAAAACGAGGACCGTCTGGAGCTGCTGGCCCACTTCGACCAGCTGACCGGCCTGCCCAACCGCATGTTGTTCCATGACCGCCTGCGCGGCGCGCGCGCGCGTGCGCACCGCAATCAGACCATCGTCGCCGTCATGTATGTCGACCTGGATGGCTTCAAGGCCGTCAACGATACCCTGGGACACGCCGCCGGAGATCAGCTGCTGGCCAAGGCGGCGGCGCAGTTGCGCGCCTGTGTGCGCGAAGACGATACCGTCGCCCGCCTCGGCGGCGACGAGTTTGCCGTGCTGTTCAACGGCCTGGAGGACGCCGACCTCATCGGCCAGTTGGCCGAGCGCATCGTCGGCAGCCTGAGTTTCAGCGTGGAGTGCACCGACGGCCCGGCGCTGCAGGTCAGCGGCAGCGCCGGCATCAGTATCTATCCGCTGGATGGTGAAAGCGAGGAAAACCTGCTTGAACGCGCGGATCAGGCCATGTACGAGGCCAAACGGCGCGGCAAGCATCAATATTGCTTCTACCGTGACATCAAGAATAACCTGGGCTGAACGGCCTATTTCATCAGATCGACACGCACACCCTGTTCACGCAGTCGATCCGCACGCGCATCGATATAACGTTGAAACTCCGGCTCGTCGAGATAAGCCCCGGAGGCCACGTATTCCAGCGCCGACTGCAAATGAAAGGCCTTCAGATAGGCCTCGGCGCGAAACACTTCCTTGCCCGACTTGTCCAGAAACACCAGTGACGGCGCATACTTGATGTCCAGTTTCTTCGCCCACTCACGGCCGCTGAGGGATTCGCCATCGGGTGTCTTCAAGAGCGCCTTGGACCACATGTCCACCTGGAAAACATCGAAACGCCCGAGCATCTCGCGGGTCTGCGGGCGCTTGAAGATGTCCAGATGCAGTTCGTCGCAATTGGGACACTGCTTCTGCTCGAACAGCACCAGCCGGTAGCCACTGCTGGCGCGTGGCTCATCGGCCAGTTGGTCCAGCGGGCGGATAAAATCCTCCCGGTGCAAATCACCGCTGGCCGGCACGGGCCTGATACGCTGATAATACTCGGCAAAGCGCTCTTTCTTCTCACCGTGCCGGGCGACGTACTCCAGGGCCGCCTTGAACTTGGCCGGCTCGTAATAGCCATTGATGCGCAGCGCCACCTCGCCCTGCTCATCGAGAAACAGCATCGTCGGCGTGAACATCACGCGCATCTTCCTGGCGAAGGCCTTTTCGCTCATGGTTTCGCCATCCAGCCAGGTCACCTCACGGTCACCCCACATGTTGATGGCCAGCACATCCAGCGTGGCACGCGCCTTGTCGACGATATCGTGCTGGCTGAAATTGAACTCGATCAGTTTCTTGCAATAGGGGCAGCCATCCTGGTAGAAATACAGAAGCAGGCGCTTGTTCTCCGCCGTGGCCTCGGCGATGTCCTCGGCAATGTCCAGGAAAGAATTCTTGAACCAGGACGGGTGATCGATGGCGCCGGGATTGGTCATGTCCTCGTTCAGTTCCCCTTCCTTCAGCCCTGCCAGTGCCAGTGGCGAGAACGCCAGTAACATCAAAGCCAGTAGTTCTTTTCGCAGCATTGCCATTCCCCCGGGTTATCGCGCTGAAGCCAGATCATCCGCGCCATCGTCGTTGTTGTGACCACACCTATCAGAAATCATTTCAAGCACACAGACACATAGACCATACCCAACTGGGCGACTCTGGAAAAGGGCAATGGGAAAGGGCAAACGGCTGCCACGCGGCAATGTGGAAGACGCCTTTTCGCCGCATCAAACGGCAACGGCCCGACAACTATTTGACGAAACCCCGGCACACACCTCAGAAACACCCCATAACCCATTGAATGTACTGCTTTTCATAAAACAAAAGAAAAGCTGGCATGCTTTTCGCAAGTGGCGATACAAGATCCGTCTGGGACGTTGAGCCACCATGAGAACCACTGGAGAAATCACCATGTCACCGATGAGCAATAGCGGGAATCTGGTGCCGTTGTTTGAAAAGAATGCATTCGACGAGACACACACGGATGTCGGCCGCCTGCTACAGCTTTCCAGCCAGCTGCAGACCAGCCTGGATATCGACAGCATCCTCACCGAGTTCAGTGAAGACATCCAGTCCCTGCTGGCACACGACCATCTGGGCTACGAACACGCGACACAGGGAATCGTGTTTGCGGTTGGCAAGAGCGCCCGCCACAAGCTGTCCTATCAGCTGACGGTCAACGACGAGGTCCTGGGCACCCTGTTCATCAGCCGCCGCCGCAAGTTCAAGCCGGAAGAAAGCCGGCTGCTGGAAAACCTGCTGTGCGCGCTACTGTATCCGTTGCGCAACGCCCTGCTCTACCACTCCGCGCTCACCGCCGCTCACAAGGACCCACTCACTGGCACCGGCAACCGCGCCGCCTTCAACGAGGCACTGAAGCGGGAGATCGAGCTGGCTCAGCGCCATCAGCGCTCACTGGGCATGATCGTCATCGACATCGACCACTTCAAGGCCATCAATGACACCTATGGCCACACCGTCGGCGACTGCCTGCTGAAGACCATGGCCAACTGCGCGAACAACACCATCCGCCTGTCGGATCAGCTGTTCCGCTATGGCGGCGAAGAATTCGTGGTGCTGCTGCCGGAAACCGATGACAAAGGCGTCAAGCGCCTGGCCGACCGCATCCGGCGCAACATCGCCGCCATGGACAACGTCTGCGAGGGCGAGCACATCAGGATGACCGCCAGCTTTGGTGTCGCCACCCTGCGCAAGGACGAGGACGGCGAGGCACTCTTCGCCCGCGCCGATCAGGCCCTGTATCAGGCCAAGAAAGACGGCCGCAACTGCACCCGTATTGCCCAGTAAGCCGGTCATTCAGGCCGTCACCCGGCACTCAGCAACCAGCGGGCAATCTTCACACAGCGGCCGTTTCCGGCACCTCTCCTTGGCATGGCGCACGATGAGAGCGTGAAATTCATTGAACAGCGCCGCATCGGCCGGCAGCGCCGCCTCCACGTGCCGCCGCAGCGTCTCGTAACCCAGCTCGGCATCCAGCAAACCCAGGCGTGAAAACAACCGCCGGGTATAGGCGTCGATGACGAACACCGGCCGCTCGAAGGCGTACAGCAACATGTCGTCCGCCGTTTCCGGCCCCACCCCGTTCACCGACAGCAGGCCGTGCCGCAGCTCGTCGCTCGGCCACTGACTCAGTGCCTCGAAACCGCCCCGGGCGAGATACCAACGGCAGAAATTGCGCAGCCGCGTGGCCTTGATGTTGAAATAGCCGGACGGCTTCAGCCACGCCGCCAGCTGCGCCTGGGGCGTGTCCGCGATCACCTCGGCATCCAGTGCCTGGTGTTGCTTCAGGTTGGCAATGGCCTTCTCCACATTGCCCCACGCCGTGTTCTGCGTGAGTATCGCCCCCACCATGACCTCGAAAGGCGTATCACCCGGCCACCAGCCTTGCGGGCCGTAGGCGGCCAGTAAGCGGTCAAATACCTGTTGCAGTGACATTTGCAAAATCCGAGCGGGTGGAAAAATTCTGCGGCCAAGGCCTTTTGCCACAGGGGCGCGGAGAACACGGAGAAGATTCCATAGGTCTCCGTGTTCTTCTGTACCTCTAGTTGCACCTCCGTGGCAAATATTGGCGTCTGTCGTGGACATAGCCTGTTCCTACCTGGCCTGCATCATCCCCTGAAGTTTTTGCTTGTCGGCGCTGCTCGGCCGGTGGTCGAGATGGTAGATGATAGCCGCCAGTTCGCGTTCGGCCGCCGGGGCATCGGCGTCGTCCATGATGCGCCGCAGGCGCGGCTTGTCATCGGCCGCGGCCTTGTGCTGCAGCTTCATCATCGCGCTCGCCAACAGCCGCTCGTTGGCGCTACTGGCCGGGGCAGCGATGATCGCCTGCAACGCCTGCTTGCCCTGCGGACTGGGAAAATGCTTGAGGCGATGCATGATGGTGGCCATCTGCTGCAGGGCCGCCGATGGCTGATCCATGCCTGCCTGTACCGAGGACGCCGCCAGGGTGGCGAAGAACAGGCCCGCCAAAAATGTGGCCAGTGCGCGGCTGGCCGGGGTTTTCAGTGCTTTCATGCGTTCTCTCCTCTGTGGACGGGCGCCACCCAGCGATGACGCCCTCCACAAAGCCTAGCGCAATCGGCGGCCATTACCAGTCTGTTTTGATCAGGTATTGGCAGCAAGCCGGGCGCGCACCGCCTCCAGATCCCGTTCCGTGTCCACCCCCGCCGGCGGCGCCTCCATCGCCTCGGCGACGTGGATGCGCTGGCCGTGCCAGAGGACGCGCAGTTGTTCGAGGGATTCCATCTCTTCCAGGTGGCAGCTCGGCCAATCGACGTACTGGCGCAGGAAACCGGCGCGGTAGGCATACAGGCCGATGTGCCGGTAGTGCTCGGAGCGCGCCGGCAGTTCCTCGGTGGTGCTGGCGAAGGCGTCGCGGTCCCAGGGAATCGCCGCGCGGCTGAAATACACCGCCATGCCCTCGGCATCCATCACCACCTTCACCGCATGGGGATCGAACAGTTCGGCGGCGGTGGTGATGCGCGAGCACACCGTGGCCATGCCGGCACTCGGATGGGTGGCCAGATTGTCCGCCACCTGCTGGATCACCGCCGGCGGCATCAGCGGCTCGTCGCCCTGCAGATTGACGACGACCTGTTCGTCATCCAGGTCCAGCCGATCCACCACCTCGGCGAGGCGGTCGGTGCCGGAGCGGTGCTGGCTTGAGGTCATGCATACGCGGGCGCCGAAGCCCTCGGCGGCGGCCTGCACGCGTGCGTCATCGGTGGCGACGATCACCGTCTCCGCCCCGCTTTCCACCGCACGCTCGTAGACGTGCTGAATCATGGGCTTGCCGGCGATATCCAGCAGCGGCTTGCCCGGCAGGCGCGTGGCCGCATAGCGGGCGGGGATGACGACACAAAAACTCACAGGGGGATTCTCCAAAATTGATTCACCACAGAGGCACAGAGGACACGGAGAAAACAGGTCTCTCGCAGAGGCCATCAAGACACAAAAATTTCTCGCCAAGGCGCCAAGCGCGCAAAGGCAGAGAAAAAATTTTCATGTCTTTCCTTTGCGTCTCTGCGCCTTGGCAAGAAACACAAATGGTTTTCTCTGTGTCTCCGTGTCTCTGTGGTGAAAAAGATCTTCCGCTAGGCCACCTCTTCGTCCGGCGCCAGCACCCGCGCCTCGTCTTCCAACATCACGGGGATGTCGTCGCGGATCGGGAAGGCCAGGCGATCGCCCTTGCAGATCAGCTCCTGGGCCTTCTTGTCATAGACCAGCGGACCCTTGCAAAGGGGGCAGACCAGAATATCCAGCAGTTTCTTATCCATGTGTTTTTCCTATCAGGCGTAACAGTATTTGGGGGACGCGCTCATCGAGCTGCGCATCCACCGGCAGGTACCAGTGATGGGCCTTGGCGAAGGCCTGGCATTTTACCGCATCCTTTTCCGTCATGAGTACCGGCAAGTCATCGCCGAAGTCGATATCCTCGGCGCGGAAGGGATGATGATCCGCAAAGGGGTGTTCGATCACCTCGAGTCCATGGCTGGCCAGCAGTTCGAAGAACCGCCGCGGATTACCGATACCGGCGACGGCGTGCACGCGCTGGCCGGCAAACTGCTGCAACGGCCGGGTCTTTTCCGCCTGTTGCAGATTACGCAGGCCGGCGGGCTGCAGTTTCATGGCGTATTCACGCGGCCCGGCGGTGCCATTGGCGATCACCACATCCACGGCACGCAGGCGCCGCATCGGTTCGCGCAGCGGCCCGGCAGGCAGACAGTGGCCGTTGCCGAAGCGCCGCACGCCATCGACTACGGCGATCTCCACGTCACGGCCAAGCCGATAGTGCTGCAGGCCGTCGTCGCTGACGATGATATCGCAGTCGGCGTGTTCCAGCAGCGCCCGCGCCACCGCCGGACGATCCGGGCCCACTGCCATGGGGCAATGGCAGCGGCGCGCCAGCAGCACCGCCTCGTCACCGACCATTGCCGGATCACTGTCCGGCCGCACCTGCTGTGGCCAGTGCCTGGCGCCGCCGCCGTAGCCGCGGCTGATGATGCCGGGGCGGTAGCCCTCCTTGCGCAGCAGCGCCACCAGCCAGGCCACCAGGGGGGTCTTGCCGGTGCCACCGACGCTGATGTTTCCCACCACCACCACCGGCACCGGCAGACGCTGGGTCTTCAGCAGGCCGGCACGGTAGGCCCAGCGGCGGCCCAGGGCGACGGCACAGAACAGCCACGACAGTGGCAGCAGCAACAGGGTGAGCGGGGTTGTGCGGTACCAGTGTGACTCGAGGCCGTTCACGGATGCGTCGTCTCGCCGGATCAGTCGGCGCCGGCGGGCGGCGATTCGTTGAACTGCATGCGGTACAGGGCCGCATAGTCGCCACCCGCCGCCAGCAACTCGGCGTGGCTGCCGGACTCGACGATGCGCCCGCCACGCAGTACCAGGATCTTGTCGGCGCCTTCCACCGTCGACAGGCGGTGGGCGATCACCAGGGTGGTGCGGCCCTTCATCAGCACATTCAGCGCGGCCTGAATGTGACGCTCGGACTCGCTGTCCAGCGCCGAGGTGGCCTCGTCGAGGATCAGGATCGGCGCATCCTTGAGCAGCGCGCGGGCGATGGCGATGCGCTGGCGCTGGCCGCCGGAGAGCAGCACGCCCTTGTCACCCACCAGGGTGTCCAGGCCCTGCGGCAGCTCGCGGATGAATTCCATGGCGTGTGCCGCCTCGGCGGCGCGGATCACCTCCGCCTCGCCGGCGCCGGCCAGCGCGCCATAGGCGATGTTGTTGCCGATGGTGTCGTTGAAGAGGATGATGTCCTGGCTCACCAGGGCAATCTGCGCACGCAGGCTGTCGAGGCTCAGCGTCTGGACCGGGGTGCCATCGAGGGTGATCTCGCCACTGCTCGGCTCATAGAAGCGCGGCAGCAGGCCCACCAGGGTCGACTTGCCGCTGCCGGAGCGGCCGACGATGGCCACCACCTGCCCCGCCTCGGCGGCAAAGCTCACGCCATCGAGCACCTTGCCCTTGGCCGGGTCATAGCTGAACGTCACATCGCGGAACTCGACCCGCCCGCGGGCGCGCTCGATGTGCCGGCTGCCGGTATCCCTCTCGCCCTCCTCGTCCATCAGGAAAAAGACACTCTGCGCCGCCGCGATGCCCTGCTGCACGATGGACTGCACCATGGTCAGGCGCTTCATGGGCGCCAGCAGCAGCATGCTGGCGGTGACGAAGGACATGAAGGTGCCGACGCTGAGGGTCTCGAGCATGGCATCCGAGGTGGCGATGAACAGGATCACTGCCAGCCCCGAGGCGCCGAGAAATTGCGAGATGGGCACGCTCAGGGCGCTGGTGATGGCCATCTTCATGTTCTGCGCGCGATTGTATTCATTGGCCTCGCCGAACTGCTTCTCCTCGTAGGCCTGGCCGCCGAAGACCTTCACCACGCGATGCCCCTCGGTAATCTGCTGGGACAGCTGCGACACGTCGCCCATGGAATTCTGTATGCGCTTGCTGATGCGGCGAAAACGCTTGCTGACGAACACCACCAGCACGGTGATCAAGGGGCCGAGAAACAGGAACACCGCCGCCAGTTTCCAGTTGGTGTAAAACATGAAGCCCAGCAGGCCGAGAATGGTGAGGCTGTCGCGCACCACCACGGTCAGCGCCGAGGTGGCCGCCGAGGCCACGCGCTCGACATCGTAGATCAGTTTCGAGGTCAACTGGCCGGCGGCGTTGTTGTCGTAAAAGGCCGTCGGCAACCGCATCAACTTGGCGAACATCTGCTGGCGCAGGTCGTGGATGATGCTGCGCCCAACCCTCTGCATGCCGTAGTTGGCGACGAAGCTGGCAAGGCCGCGAACGATGAAGATGCCCAGCAGTGCCCAGGGAACCCAACGGATCACTTCCGGATCCTTGTCGACGAAACTGCCGTCCAGCATCGGCTTCATCAGCCAGGCGAAACCGGTCTCGGTAGCAGCCACCACCGCCATGCCGAGCACGGCGAACACCAGGATCGGCCAGTCGCGCCAGGCATAGCCCAGCAGGCGCCGGTAGATCTGCCCCGGCGTCTGCTGCCGGCCGGCCCGGTTGAGCGGCTGCTGTGTACGGGAATCGGAGGACATGATGCGGTAACGCCTGAACCGCTATTTTTCGTTGGACTTGACGGTGGCGAAATTGAGATGCACGAAGCCCAGCTGGCGCGCCGCGTCCATCACCGTGATCACCGCCTGGTGCGGGGTCTGCGCATCGGCACTGAGGATGACCGGCGGCTCCTTGCGATCCCCCGCCGCCTCCTTCATGGCCTTTTTCAGGGTCTCGATCTTGGTATTGATGACGCGCTTGCCGTTGACGTAGAAGGTGCCCTCGGCATCGATGGTCACCTCCAGGGCGGAATCTTCCGCCGGCACCGCGTTGGCGGCCGCCTGTGGCAGCACGATCTCGATCTCGGATTCGCGCTCGAAGGTGGTGGATACCATAAAGAAGATCAGCAGCAGGAACACCACGTCGATCAACGGCGTGATGTTGACGTCCAGCTCTTCCTTGCGACCGGAGCCGATGTTCACAGCGCGGGATCCCCCGCATCGCTTTCGCGCTCGCCGTGAATCACCTCCACCAGCTTGATGGCCTCCTGCTCCATGTACACCACCAGGCCGTCGACGAGGCCGCGGAAATAGCGGTAGAACATCAGGCTGGGGATGGCCACGGACAGACCCGCGGCGGTGGTGATCAGCGCCTCGGAGATACCGCCGGCCAGCACCGCGGGATTACCCACTCCCTGCGAGGTGATCACGCTGAACACCTTGATCATGCCGATGACGGTGCCCAGCAACCCCAGCAGCGGGGTGATGGCGGCGATGGTGCCGAGGGAATTCAGATAGCGCTCCAGCTCGTGCACCACGTGGCGGCCGGTCTCCTCGATGCTCTCCTTCATCACCTCGCGATCGTGCTTCATGTTGGCCAGACCCGCGGCGAGGATGCGCCCCAGTGGCGAACTCTTGCGCACGCTCTCGATCTGCTCGGGGGTCAACTGTCCCTTGCTGTGCAGGTGCCAGATCTGCGCCACCAGATGCTTGGGCGTGATGCGCTTGCGCTGCAGCGACCACAACCGCTCGCCGATGATGGCCAGGGCGATAATGGAGCAGAGAATAATCGGCAGCATCAGCCAGCCACCGGATTGCACGATCTCGAACACGTTGGGAATTCCTTCGCTTGCGGAAATGGCCGTTACTGTAACAGAGACGCCGATTGCCCGGAAGATTCCACCTTGTGCCGCGCGTTGTGTTTCACCACAGAGGCACGGAGGACACAAAGAAAAAACACATTAACCGTAAAGGACGCAAAGAAAAACGTAGCGGTCCTTGGCGCCCTTTGCGGTTCTTCGCTTTTGATTCTCTCTGTGCCTCTGTGGTGAACCCGTCAATCCGGCACCCGGTGCCAATAGCGCCGTGCCGACTGCCGCCAGGTGTCCACCAGGCGCAGCCCGCCTTCTCCGCCGAGACGAAAGCGGATCGCGCCATGGCTGGCGCTATCGAGGAGCCGGATGCCACGTTCGCGGTAGCGGTTGACCACATCGGCCTTGGGAAAGCCGTAACGGTTGCGGTAGCCGACGGGAAACAGGGCGAAGCGCGGCGCCACGGCGTCGATGAAGGCCTCGCTGGACGAGGTGTGGCTGCCGTGATGGGGCACCACCAGCACCCCGGCGGCCAGCGCTTCGGCGTGGCGCGCCAGCAACTGCCGTTCGGCGGGCCCTTCGATATCGCCGGGGATCAGCACCCTGCCCCCGCCGGCCGACACGCGCAGCACGCAGGAGCGATTATTCCCCCGCCGCCCCTTGCCGGCATCGTCCGCCGGCGGATGCAGCAGCTCGAAATCCACCCCGTCCCAGCGCCAGCGCTCACCGCCGCGGCAGGCTTCG
>DRQN01000119.1 GCA_011371455.1 Gammaproteobacteria bacterium | reverse complement strand
TGACGGAAATCGAAATCAATTATGGCCTGTTGATGCGCCTTCTGCGTCACGACAACACGGACGTGGTCGACAGCGGCGTCAGCCGGATTGGCGCGGCCTACGAGCATCTGTGCCGGGGTGAGTCGCGGCCCGCCAGCGATAGCGGAGACGGCAACCCGGCGCTGAGCGATGTGGAGGCCATCGACAATATCGGCGGTCTGGATCTGGACGTGGCGCCAAAGGTGGATAATGGCGCCAAGCCCCCAGCCATACCGGCGTCGGTGGCGGCGCCAAGGGAGGCCTACGTCGCGGCCGGCGGCGAAGGAGGCTCTGGCGCCCTGATTCGCAACGTCATCCTCGTTTCCGGTCTCGTCGTGGTGTTGCTGGCGCTGTATGTGACGCAGATTCGCGACCGCAAGGATGAGATGCCGGTGAGCACGTCCGCCGGGCCGGCCGGCCAGGTCATGCCGGAGAACCGTTCGCCTTCCCCCGTGGTGACGCCGTCTGTGGTGCCCGTTGACGGAGACTCTTCACTTGCTCCATGGCAGGAAGAGATGGCGCCGCTGTCTCCGCAGGAAACGCTTTCTGCCGACACTGCCAGCGATGCCGGACAAGAAGCGGGCAAGGTGACAGACGGCGAGCAGGATGGGCCAACCTCTGCCCTTGATGTCCAGGCCGGGGACGCGGCCAGGGCGCGTGCCGCGGAAATCGCCCGTCAGGAAGAGGAAGAACTGGCACGGCAGGCGGAAATCGCCCGCCAGGAAGCCGAGGCACGCGAGAAGGCAGAGGCAGAAGCCCGGGCCGCGGCAGAAGCAAAGGCCAGAGCCGAGGAAGAAGCCCGACGGCAGGCCGCGGCGGAAGCGAAGGCCAGGGCCGAGGAAGAGGCCCGGCGTCGGGTTGCTGCCGAAGCCAAGGCAAAGGCCGAAGCCGAGGCGCGCGCCGCTGCTGCTGCGGCCGAGCTGGCCGCCAGCGAAAAGCAGGCGGTGTTGCCAAGCACGCCTGCGGTGGTCGCCGCGGTGCCGGCCATGAACGCCATCGGCGAGGCGGAGTTGGTGCGGCTGGTGGAGCAATTTCTTGGCGATTATGAACGCGGCGACCTGAACAGGCTCATGACCCTGTTCTACGCCAAGGCACGCACGGATACGCAAACCACACTGGAAGGCATCCGTGCGGAATATGAAAAGATCTTCACGACGACGGACAAGCGCAACATGGTGTTCAGCGCCCTTGACTGGAAGCGGGACGATGCCTTCGCCCGTGGTCGCGGGACATTCCAGGCAACGGTCCTGCCGGCGGGCGCCGAGGCGCCGGTGCTGACTACGGGCCATGTGACTCTGCAGGTCACCAGGGGGGATGCGGGCCTGCAGATTTCCCGCCTGTATTTCTCGGACGTGAAGACCGTCGAGGCGAATCCGCCGGCCGCCAGTGGTGCCACCACCCTCACGGAGGCGGACCTGAATCCGCTGATGGCGGCGCTGGTCACCTATTACGAGGCGGGTGACATCGATGCCTTCATGGACCTGTTCTCCAGCGATGCCTCCAGCAACGATCGCGCCACCGTGGCGGGCATTCGCAAGGATTACCAGGGGTTGTTTGAAAACACCGTGGCGCGGCGCATGGAATTGCAGAATCTGCGCTGGATTCTGGAGGACGGCATGGCCCGCGGCGAGAGTGATTATGTGGTCGAGGTGCAGGCCGAAAAGCACGGCGGCGTCGATGTCTATCGGGGCACCCTGTGGGTGCAGGTCGAGCCGCGCGACGGCCTGGCGCGCATCGTCCACTTCGCCTTTGTGGAGTAGCCGGTGTAACAGTCGCGACGCTGCGGCATACAACGGGTTGGCGGACAAGTGAAACGCCCTTTGATCTCCGGATCAAAGGGCGTTTGTCGTTGATCCCGTCGAGGTCTTCCCTGTGCCCTCCGTGCCTCTGTGGTGAATCATTACAGTGCGTGAATATCGAGCCCCAGTGTGGTGGCCACTTCTGCCGCGCCCGGATTGGCGATCACGGCGATGCTGGCGTCGTCGGCGCGCAGGTAGGTCTCGCCGACACGTTTCAGGTCTTCCAGGGTGACGGCCAGCAGGCGTTGCCGGTAGCGCTGACGCTGCGCCGGGGTGCGGCCGTGCAACTGGTTGTGGAAGGCGTCCTTGGCCTCGCCGGCTGGTGAGCTGGGCTTGTCCAGCTGGCCGATGATGCCGAGGATGGCCTCTTCCAGCTGGCGGGGTTCGTGTGCCTCGCCGAGCAGCCAGTCGACGGCGTGGTCGAAGTCCTGCAGGGTTTCCTCCAGACGTGGATCACGATAGGAGTAGAAGCGGAAGCTGGCGGTGCTGCAGTCCTGGCTGGCGCCGCCGCCATAGGCGCCGCCCTGTTCGCGGATGGTGCGGTGCAGGAAGCCGTTGCGCAGGAAGCCCGCCAGTACCGTCAGCGGCGCGGCGTCCGGGTGCTCCACCGGTACCGTGGGGTAGGCCTTGGCGCAGAAGTTGACGGAGGTGCTGGTGGTCCACAGGCTGCGCACCGTGTGTTGCGCCATGGGCAGGCCGAAGGGCGCGGTCGCCTGGCCGGGGCCGACCGGCCACAGTTCGGCGGTGTCCTGCTTCATCCGGGTCAGGCTCTGTGCTTCGCCGATGAGCAGGAATTGCCGTGTCGAGGCCATGATCTGCTGGTGCAGGCGCTGTAGCTTTTCTGCCAGCGCGGCGAGGTTTTGCGCCTCGTCGAGGCCGTCATCCACGGCTTTCAGTGTCTGGATGCCGAGCAGGCCGGAGTGGCGGTGGCTGAGTGCGGCGGCGGGGCTCATGCCGCTGCTGGCGGCCTGCATGGCGAGGCTGTGGCCGCGGCCGGTGATGCCCTGTTCGCGGCTGGCGCGCAGCTGCGCCATCAGCTCGCGGATGCGCGGCAGTTCGTCGAAGCGTACTTCGCTGAAGGCGGTGCGCAACAGCTCGGCAAATTCCCGGTGATTGCGCGACAGGGCCTTGCCGGAGAAGATCAGATAGCCGGATACGTTCTGCACGTCGTCGATCCGCCCGCGCACGCTGCTGTAGGCGGACAGGCCGCCGCTGACCTGAGTCTGCCAGGCCTGGGCCGCGAGGTAATCGCGCTGGCCGCAGCCCAGCTCGGTGAGGCAGTGGGTGTAGTAGGGCAGCACGTCCAGCAGTTCGTCATCGAGCTGCGGCAGGCTGACCACTACCTCCTGATAGACCAGGCCGTTGGTGCCCTGCTCGTAGAGGCTGCTGGGAATGCCGTTGATGGTGTCGCTCCGGCCCTGGGCGATGGGCATCTCGGCCGGCACGTCTTCCAGCCCGACCTTGGGCAGGATGTCCGGGTCGTCTTCCTGTCGCTGGCGTTCGACCAGCTGCCGGGCCTGGCTGATGATGTGCTGTTTTTCCGCCTCGCTGAGGCCGGACTTGATGCGCGCCAGGCGGGCGCGTTCGTCGGCGTCGCGCCGCGCCGCCAGTTGCGTGTCCGGCTTCAGGGTCAGGCGCACCCGGTGCGGGTTGTCGAGGAACCATTCGCGGATCAGGGCGGGGATGAAGTCGCGGTCGCGGATGTCTTTGCGCAGTTGTTCGATGGCCCGGTCGAGATCCAGCGCCGCCACCGGGTCACCGTAGTGGATGGCGGCGGGCAGGGCGTCGAGGATCAGCTGCAGGCCGTAGGGATAGTGGCCGCCGCCGACCTCGCGCTGGGCCAGTTCGAGCTGGTGCAGGGCGGATTCGATGCGTTCCTGCGGCACGCCCTTTTCGGCCACCTCGCGCAGGGTGTCCAGAATCAGCCGTTCCACGGCGGCGGCATGCTCGGAGCGGCTGCCTTCCAGCCCGGCCATGAAGCTCATTTCGCGGTTGCTGTTTTCCAGTCCGCACAGGGGCGAGGGGGCGGCGCCCAGATCGGTGGTCTCCAGGGCGCGACGCAGGGGCGCGGCGCCGTCGTCCAGCAATACGCCGGACAACAGCTCGGCGCGCAGCTCGGCCTGCGGGTCGGTGCTGTGGCCGAGCAGCCAGCCGAGCACGACGTGGGTCTTGTCGCCGTCTGTCTCCGCCTCTTCCAGGGCATAGGCTTCCTCGACCGCGACGGGTGCGTAGTAACGCTTTTCGTCGTTCACGGCGATGCGCTTGTCGGAGCGCTGGAAGCGGTGCAGGGCCTTTTCCTCGAAGCGCTGTTGGTGCTCGCTGGCGGGAATGTTGCCGGCGGTCATCAGGATGGCGTTAGACGGGTGGTAGTGGGTTTGGTAGAACGCCTTCAGTTCGGCATAACTGAGATCGGGGATCTCCTGCGGATCGCCGCCACTGTTGTAGTGATAGGTGGTGGTGGGAAACAGGTACTTGGTCAGGGTCTGCCACAGGGTGCTCACCGGTGAACTCATGGCGCCCTTCATTTCGTTGAACACCACGCCCTTGAACAGCAGCTCGGAATCGGGGTTGTCGGCCTCGGCGAATTCCAGGCGGTGGCCTTCCTGGGCGAAATCCAGCTCGTGCAGGGTGGAGAAGAACACCGCGTCCAGATACACGTCCATGAGGTTGAAGAAGTCCTTGCGGTTCTGGCTGGCGAAGGGATAGGCGGTCCAGTCGCTGCTGGTGAAGGCGTTCATGAAGGTGTTCAGCGAGCGGCGGATCATCATGAAGA
>DRQN01000118.1 GCA_011371455.1 Gammaproteobacteria bacterium | reverse complement strand
CGTGTACGCTGAAGCCGTGATAGCCCGGCGCGGTCTTGCGCTCGGTGCGCGCCAGGGCGTATTCCTCGTGGCTCTCGGGGTGCAGGAACACCGGAAAGTCCTTGCCCACCTGGCGAAAACCCTGTGCGATCATTTCCTCCGGGGTAGCGCCCACCACCACCCAGTCGCACTCCTTGGGCGTCAGTCCGAGCAACTTGTCGCGCACCGCGCCGCCTACCAAAAATGTTTCCATGGGCGTATTTTACGCCCATGCAGTATCGCCTGACACGTTTCATTCTCCTCGCCCTGCTGATGCCGGCCCTCGGCGGCTGCGGTTACTACCTCCAGTCCATCCATGGCCAGTGGGAGGTGATCAGCAAGCGCCAGCCCATCGAGGCCCTGCTGGCCGACCCACAGACCCCCGCCGCGCTGCGCGAAAAGCTGCGCCGCGCGCAGCAGATGCGCCGCTTCGCCAGCGATGCACTGGCCCTGCCGGACAACGGCAGCTACCGCGACTATGCCGACCTCGGCCGGCCCTTCGTGGTGTGGAACGTATTTGCCGCCCGTCCCCTCTCCCTGCAGCTCGAAACCTGGTGCTTCCCGGTCGCCGGTTGTGTGGGTTACCGCGGCTATTTCGACGAGGCCGAGGCGCGCGCCTATGCCGCCGGGCTGCAGGCGCAGGGGCTGGAGACCCATGTCGCCGGCATCAGCGCCTATTCCACGTTAGGCTGGTTCGACGACCCCCTGCTCAACACCGTGCTGGACCGTCCGGAGGCACGCCTGGCGGGGCTGATGTTTCACGAGTTGGCGCACCAGCGTGTCTATGTGCCGGGCGACACCGCCTTCAACGAGGCCTTTGCCTCGGCGGTGGAACAGGAAGGCGTGCGGCGCTGGCTGGCGCGCTTCGGTGATGAGCGGCAGCGGCGTAAAGATGCCTTGTTTCGCCAGCGCCAGGACGACTTCGTGAGCCTGGTGACGACGACCCGCGACCGTCTCGCGGCGCTCTACGCCAGCGCGCGACCGGCGGCGGAAAAACATGCCCGCAAGGCGGCAATCATCGCCGAACTGCGCAGCGCCTATGCCGCCTTGAAGCGGCGCTGGGGCGGTTATGCCGGTTACGATACCTGGTTCGCCGGGCCGCTGAACAATCCCCAACTGGCAGCGGTGACCACCTATCGCGATGGCGTGCCGGCATTTCAGGCACTGCTGGCGGCGCAAGGCGGTGACCTGGCGGCCTTTTACCGCGAGGTCGAGGCATTGGGCGAGTTGCCGGCGCGGGAGCGGCAGACCAGGTTGCGGCGTTTGTCGGCGGCGCGTCTCGCCGCACCATCACCTTGAAAAACAACAATCCGTAGGAGCGGCATCGCTTTCGATAACCGAGTGGGCGTCTATTTATTGTGAGGAGAAAAAAAATGAAAAAACAGGTCTATGTGGACGACAGTCCGATTCATGGCAAGGGGCTGTTCGCCGGGTGCGACATTCCCAAGGGTACGGTCATCGGCGTGGTCAAGGGCGTGGCGGCGAAGAAAGACGGCCCTTACGTGCTATGGCTGAACGAGAACGAGGGCATTCGCGTGCGCTGCAACCTGCGCTTCATCAATCACAGCAAAAGACCCAATGCGGCCTATTACGACACCCTCGAGGTGATCGCCCTGCGCGACATCCGTCAGGGCGAGGAGATTACCCACGACTACGAACAGTGATCCTTGTCGTTTGTCCGGCTGGGGCTCCGCGTTTCAATCGTCGGGGCCAGGTCCTTCAATCGCGCCTGGCATGGCGCCGCAGTTCGGACAACCAGTGGTTGTGCTCGCGCGGGCCGAGATAGGCGGGCACCACCGCCTCCACCGGTGTCGGCGTGACGGCGAAGATCTCCGGGAAGCGTGACTTGCACAGGCTGTTGCAGCGGGTCGAGAGGTAGTTGTCGCGGGTGAAGGGTTTGCCCGGCAGGAATTCCATCAGCCGCGCCTGCAGCCATGACAGGCGCGGGCCGAGGTCGATGATGAGGCGTTTGTGGCCGCTGAGCCGGGCCACATAGGCAACGATCTCGTGCAGCGTGTAGGCCTTGGGGCCGCACAGTTCGTAGCCCTGGCCGATGGTCTCCTTGAGCTGCAGGGCACGCACGTAGGCCTCGGCCACGTCGACCACGTACACCGGCGCGAAGCGCGCCTCGGCGCAGGCCAGCGGGAATACGCCGGGGGCCAGCGCCAGCAGGCGGGCGAAGCGGTTGAAGAAGTCATCCTCGGGGCCGAAGATCACCGAGGGGCGGAACACGGTCACGTCCAGATCCTGCGCCGCCAGCACCAGCCGTTCTCCCTCGCCCTTGCTGCGCAGGTAGCGGCTGGGCGGTTCCGGCAGATCGGCCTTGAGGGCGCTCATGTGCAGCAGGCGGCGTACCCCGGCGGCCTGGCAGGCGGCCACGATGCGCCGTGGCAGCTCGACATGCACGGTCTCGAAATCGCCCTTGCGGCGTTCGTTGAGGATGCCGGCCAGATTGATCACCGCCGCCTGGCCCTGGAACTGTGCCTCCAGCACCGCCGGGTCGTGCATATTGGCCTGGCGCAGTTCGACGCCGGGCAGCACCCGCACCGCCTTCGCCGCCTCGGCGTCACGTGTCAGCACGCGCACCCGGTAGCCCCGCTTCACCAGCCGCGCGCACAGATGCAGGCCGACGAAGCCGCTGCCACCGATGATGCAGATCTTCCGTTGTTTGTTCATGTGCGCGTGCCTTTGCTGGTGTTGGTTCGTAGGTGGATTCTGGAATTCCGTCGCGGGCCGGTCAAGCACCCTTGCGCGCGGTATACTCCGCACATGTCAGGATAAACGGAGAATAGCGTGGCCTATCAGACCATCAACCCCGCCACGGGCGAGGCGGGAGAACCATTCCCCAACTGGGATGCGGCCCAACTCGATGCGGCGCTGGGCGCCGTGGCGGCCGCCCACCCGGCCTGGGCGGCGACGCCCATGGCCGAGCGCAGCAGCCTGATGCGCCGCCTGGCCGGGGTGCTGCGCGCGCGCCGCGACGAGCTGGCGGCGCTGATCACCCTGGAGATGGGCAAGCTGATCCTCGAGGCCCGCGCCGAGGTGGAGAAGTGCGCCCTGGGCTGCGACTACTATGCCGAACATGCGCCGCGCTTCCTCGCCGATGAGGCCATCGCCAGCGACGCCGGCAACAGTGTCGTCGCCTATCAGCCACTGGGCACCGTGCTGGCGGTGATGCCGTGGAATTTCCCTCTCTGGCAGGTGTTCCGCTTCGCCGCGCCGGCGCTGATGGCGGGCAACTGCGGCCTGCTCAAACATGCCTCCAACGTGCCCCGGTGCGCCCTGGCCATCGAGTCGGTGATCCGCGAGGCGGGCTTTCCCGAGCACGTGTTCCGCACCCTGATGATCGATGCCCGCGACGTCGCCGGGGTGATCCGCGACCCGCGCGTGCACGCCGTGACGCTCACCGGCAGCGAGGCGGCCGGGCGCCAGGTGGCGGCCACCGCCGGCGAGGCGCTGAAGAAGAGCGTGCTGGAGCTGGGCGGCTCCGACGCCTTCGTGGTGCTGGAAGACGCCGATCTCGACCTCACCGTGCCGCAGGCGCTGAGTTCGCGCTTTCTCAACAGCGGCCAGAGCTGCATCGCCGCCAAGCGCTTTATCGTCGTCGACGCCGTTGCCGATGAATTCGTCGAACGTTTCCGCGATGCCGTGGCGGCGCTGCGCCCCGGCGACCCGCGCGACGAGGCGACCACCTTTGCGCCCATGGCGCGCACCGACCTGCGCGACGAGCTGCATCGCCAGGTGCTCGACAGCATCGAGGCCGGCGCCCAGGTGGTGATCGGCGGTGCGCCCATGGATGGCCCCGGCGCCTGGTATCAGGCCACCATCCTCGACCGCGTGACGCCCGGCATGCCGGCCTGCGACGAGGAGCTGTTCGGCCCGGTGGCGGCGGTGATCCGCGTGCGCGACGAGGCCGAGGCGCTGGCGCTGGCCAATGCCTCACGCTTCGGCCTCGGCGGCAGTGTGTGGAGCGCGGACAGCGTTCGCGGCGAGCGCTTTGCGCGCCAGATGCAATGCGGCGTGGCCTTCGTCAACGGCATGGTGAAGAGCGATCCGCGCCTGCCCTTCGGCGGCATCAAGGTTTCGGGCTATGGGCGCGAGCTGTCGCAACACGGCATCCGCGAATTCGTCAACATCAAGACCCTCTGGGTACGCTGAGCGAGTGTCCGTGGCGAGTTCTTTTTCCAGCGCCGATTTCATGCGGCGCTTCCGCCTGTTGATTCTGCTGGCCTGGCTGGTTCCGCCGCTGTTCGGCAGCGGTTTTCTGCTGCTTATCGACATGTTTTCGCTGCCTCAGATGCTGCGTCTCCTGGCCACGCCGCTGGAGCTGGGCTTCATCCTGGGCTGGCTGTTGCTTTCGCAATGGTGCTTCGGCCGTCTGGTGCGGCCGCTGGCGGACTGGCTGGCGCAGCCCAGCGAATCGGCCGCCGCCCTTGCGCTGGCCCGCATGCGCGCCTTCCCCCGCTTCTTCTGGGGGATGTTCCTGTTCTATCTGTTGCTGGCCCCGGCCTCGGTGATTTTCAGCGCCGAAATGGCGACGGACTTCGAGGCCTCGTCCGGGGACTGGCTGCGTGTCCACCTGGTGGCGCTGATCGTCTCCATCATCGTCGGCCTGCCGGTGTTTTTCGCCATCTTCGATCTGTTCGGCCGTGCTTTCGGCGGCCTGCGTCCGCCGCGCCCGGTATTCTCCATTCGTACCAAGGTGTTCATGGTGGGGGCCTTGATGCCGCTGCTGGCAGGCGCCCTGCTGGTGCTGTATTACTGGACGCGCACAGGCTATTTCAGCCTGGAGACGCTGTTCGTCTGGATCGGGCTGCAGCTGCTGGCGATGCTGGGGGCGCTGATGTTCGCGCGCAGCCTGGGGCAGTCGCTGCAGCCCCTGGAGGCGGTGGTGGAGGATGCCCCGGCGCTGCTCGAGCGGCGTCCTTCGATTCGTCCCTCGTCCAGCGATGAACTGGGCGTGCTGACCGGGCGTTACCAGGATCTGCTGGAACGGCTGTATTTTCATGGCAAGGCGCTGCAGGTGGGCGGGCTGGTGCTGGCGGCGCGCGACGTGGAATCCGCCTCGGGCAAGGCCTTCGAGCAGGTGGTGGCGCTGTGCCGCGAGGCCCTGCGGGCCGATATCGCCTTTCTGCTGTTGTTCGATGAGAAGACCCGGGAGCTGGTTGGCGTGGTGCGGACCGATGTCCCCTACCGCCCGGAGGGCTATGACCGCTTTCCCGTCGATGCCACCTCGCTGTCCGCCTATGTTTTCCGCCAGGGCGAACTGGTGGTCATCGATGATGCCAGAGGCCGCGATGACCCGCGCGTCAACCGGGAGATGGCGGAAAAGTTCGGCCTGCATGCGGCGATTGCCGTTCCCCTGCGTGTCGAGGATCGGGTCATCGGTGTGCTCATGGG
>DRQN01000117.1 GCA_011371455.1 Gammaproteobacteria bacterium | reverse complement strand
CCCACCCTGTCAAAACGTGACCGGGAAAAGCTATTTTCTATTTTTTTCGTAACTACTGATCGCTGCCCTCAGTTTCTCTGCAACCAGTTTGCGCAGGCTGCCCGGCCCGATGACTTCCACCTCCGGGCCGTACTTGAGGATATCCATCACCAGTTCACGGGGGTCGCTGTAGGGGATGCGCAGTTCATACCCGCCGTCGCTGAGGACTTCGCCCTGCTGCTGCGGGTGCCATTGTTCGTCGGCGACCCAGCGGGCGGCCTGGGGGGTGAAGCGAAGGTGGGCGGTGTGGGTGGGGCGGCCGGCGAAGATGCCGTAGCTTTCGGCATAGTGGGCGTCGAGTCGTTGTTCGCTGATATCGTCGGCAGGGGTGGCGAGGGTTTCGACGGGTTGCAGGCGGTCGAGGGAGAAGCTGCGCAGTTCACCGCGCAGGTGGCACCAGGCGTCGAGGTACCAGTTGCTGCGGTAGTGGATGAGGCGCTGGGGGGAGACGGTGCGTTCGGTGGTGCGATCACGGGCGCGGCCGTGGTAGAGGATGCGCAGTTGCCGGCGCTGCAGGGCGGCGCTGGCAATCTGGCGAAAGTGGTTCATTTCGATGGGGCGGGTGGCCATTTGCAGGATGCGGATGCGGCGGCCGATGTCGGGGTGCCCGCCGTGACGGTGGGCGAGCAGGCCTTGCAGACGTTTCTTGAGGGGAGCGATGTGGGGGGTGAGGATGCCGGGCTGGAGTCTGTCGAGCAGTTGTTGCGCGGCCAGCAGGGCGTGGAGTTCTTCGGCGTTGAACCAGAGGCCCGGCAGTTCGTAGAGTCCCTGGCTGGTGTCGTAGTAATAGCCGTTGAGTTTGTGGTCGCGTTCCAGCGGTGCGCCCAGCATGTCGCGCAACAGGCGAATGGCGCGTCTTGCGGTGGATTCCGAGCAGCCGAGTTCGACTTGTATGGCTTTCAGCGAGACGGGGCGGCGGCGGTTGGCGAATAGCTGGTGCAGTTCGAAGATGCGGTCGAATTTATCCATGAGATAGCCTTATCCTGTTCGGCGCCCTCCAGCAGGCTGATGCCCAAAGGGCACGCTGAACCCCACCCCGCAACGGCCTGCCGGCGCCAGCGGTCTCTCTAGCAAAGATACCTGACGCTGGCGCCGGAGGCCATGCATTCATGCCGTGACCTTTTGCGCTTCACCCGTCATCCGAAATACCTTGGAGCAACGGCTACGGCCGGTCGATGGTCAGGCCCGGGAAGCGTTCTCCAGCAGGCGTCGCACGGGCGCGAATGATTTCCGGTGGACAGGGGTAACGCCCAGCTCCGCCAGGGCCGCCAGGTGCGCCCTGGTGGGATAGCCCTTGTGCCCGGCGAGGCCGTAACCGGGGTATTCGATGTCCAGCGCGGCCATTTCCCGGTCGCGGCTTACCTTGGCGATGATGGATGCCGCGCTGATCACCGCCACCGTGCCATCGCCCTTGATGATGGCCTCGGCGCTACAGGGCAAGTCGGGGCAACGGTTGCCATCTATCAGCGCATGCTGCGGCGCCGGGTCGAGGGCCAGCACGGCGCGGCGCATGGCCAGCAGCGTTGCCTGCAGGATGTTCAGTGCGTCGATCTCCTCGACCTCGGCACGGCCCAGCGCCCAGCACAGGGCCTTGGCACGGATCTCGTCGAACAGGGCCTCGCGGCGTTTTTCCGTGAGGGCCTTGGAGTCGGCCAGGCCGGCGATGGGGCGCGCCGGGTCGAGGATCACCGCCGCCGCCACCACCGGCCCGGCCAGTGGGCCGCGACCCACTTCGTCGACACCGGCGACAAGACCAGCCGGCACACTGAAGTCCAGCCCCATCTGGCCGCTCATCGGCCGATCAGTTCCAGCACCGCCCGCGCCGCCTGCCGGCTGGCATCCTGGCGCAGTTCGTGGTGGATTTCATTGAAGTGTTCCATGACCTCGGCGGCCGCCTGGGGGTTTTCGAGGTAGTAGAGCACGGCCTGGCCCAACTGATCCGGCGTCGCGGCGTCCTGCAGCAGTTCGGGGACGAGGATGTCGCCGGCCAGCAGGTTGGGTAGCGACACGCTCTTGACCTTCAGCAGGCGCTTGGCCAGCCAGTAGCTGAAGGGCGCCATGCGATAGGCCACCACCATGGGGCGCTTGAGCAGCATGGCCTCCAGGCTGGCGGTACCGGAGGCCAGCAGCACCACGTCGGCGGCGGCCATGACCTCACGCGCGCGGCCGTCCACCAGGGTCAGCGGCGGCGGTTCCAATACCTTGGCGAGGATGGACTGAAACTGGGCGCGGCGCACGGCGTTGGCCAGCGGCACGACGATACGCAGATCGGGCCGCTGCAGCTTCAGCCAGCGCGCGGTATCGATGAAGGTGGCGGCGAGGTGGCTCAGCTCCGTGCAGCGGCTGCCGGGCAGCAGCGCCAGCACCTCCCCCGCGGCGGGCAGCCCCAACTCGCGGCGCGCGGCTGCCCGGTCCGGCCGCAGGGGGATGAGATCGGCCAGGGGGTGGCCGACGAAGCGCACCGGCATCTGGTGTTCACGGTAGAACTCCGCCTCGAAGGGGAACAGGGTCAGCATCAGGTCGGTGGAGCGGACGATCTTCTTCACCCGCCGCTGGCGCCAGGCCCACACGGAGGGGCTGACGTAATGCACGGTCTTGATGCCGGCCTTGTGCAGCTTGCGTTCCAGGCCGAGGGTGAAATCCGGGGCGTCGATACCGATGAACGCATCGGGCGGGTTTTCGATGAAGTGCCGCGCCAGCTGGCGGCGGATGCCCAGCAGCTCGCGCAGACGGCCGATGACCTCGGAAAAGCCCATCACCGACAGACGCTCCATGGGGAACAGGCTGCTCGCCCCCGCGCCGATCATCTGCGGGCCGGCGATACCTTCGAACACCGCCTGCGGGTAACGTTCGCGGATGGCGCGGATGAGACCGGCACCCAGCAGGTCGCCCGACGCCTCACCGGCGACGATACCGATGCGCATCAACGCACGATGCCGCGGCTCACGTCCCTGAGGAAGCCCACCAGCCGGTCGATCTCGGCGCCGCCCTCCATGGCCTGCAGCTGTTCGATGGCCTGCTCCAGGGTGAGGCCGGAACGGTAGAGAATCCGGTAGGCCTTGCGCAGCCGGGACAGGGTGTCGGGGGAAAAGCCGCGCCGCTTGAGGCCCTCGATGTTGAGGCCGTGGGGCCTGGCCATGTGCCCGGAGACCATCAGGAACGGCGGCACGTCCTTGGAGATGACACTGTTCATGGCGGTGAAGGCGTGTGCGCCCACCTTGCAGAACTGGTGCAGCAGGGTGAAGCCGCCAAGGATCACGTGGTCTTCGATGGTCACGTGGCCGGCCAGCGAGGCGCTGTTGGCGAAGATGGTGTGGCTGCCGACGCGGCAGTCGTGGGCAATGTGCACGTAGGCCATGATCCAGTTGTCATCGCCGATGCGGGTGAGGCCCTCGTCCTGCACGGTGCCGCGGCTGATGGTGACGTATTCGCGGATCACGTTGCGGTCGCCGATCTCGAGCCGCGTGGTCTCGCCGGCGTATTTCTTGTCCTGCGGGTCACCGCCGATGGCGGCGAAGGAATAGATCTTGTTGTCGCGGCCGATGCGCGTGGGGCCGTCGATGACGACGTGCGAGGCGATGCGGGTACCGGCACCGATCTCGACCCCGGCGCCCACCACCGAGAACGCACCAACGCTGACGCCCTCGGCCAGTCTGGCCGCCGGGTCGATGATGGCCTGCGGATGAATCAAGGTCAGGCTTCCCTCTCGGCGCACATCAGCAGTGCAGAACAGACAACGGTGTCATCGACCTTGGCCACGCCGCTGAATTTCCAGATACCGCGCTTGGACTTGAGCACCTCGACTTCGAGGATCAGCTGATCGCCCGGCTCCACCGGCTGCTTGAAGCGGCACTCGTCGACGCCCACCAGGTAGTACAGCGAGCCGTCGTCGGGGCGCTTGTTGCTGCTGCGGAAGGCGAGGATGCCGGTGGCCTGCGCCAGGGCCTCGATGATCAGCACGCCAGGCATTACCGGCTTGTTGGGGAAATGGCCGGTGAAGTGGGGTTCGTTGCAGGTCACGTTCTTCAGGCCCACCAGCGACTTGCCGGACTCGAAGGCCAGCACGCGGTCGATGAGCAGAAAGGGATAGCGATGCGGAAGGTGGTTCTGTACTTCGAGGATGTCTAGTGTTTCCAAGGTCTTATCCCGTATTTTTTTCATCAAGTTGTTTTTCGAGCCGTTTCAGACGCCGCGCCATGTCATCCAGCTGCTTGAAGCGCACATAGTTGCGGTGCCATTTGGCATTTTCCTGCAGCGGCGTGCCGGAGGAATAGACGCCCGCCTCGGTAATCGTGTGAGACACCATGGACATCCCGGTAACGATGACATTATCGGCAATCTGCAAATGGCCGACAACGCCCACGCCGCCGCCCAGGGCGCAGTGCTTGCCGATGCGCGCGCTGCCGGCGATGCCGGCACAGCCGGCGATGGCCGAGTGGGCGCCGATGTGCACGTTGTGCGCCACCTGCACCAGGTTGTCGATCTTGACGCCATCCTCGATCACCGTGTCCTCGATGGCGCCGCGGTCGATGGTGGTATTGGCGCCGATGTCCACGTCATCGCCGATCAGCACCCGGCCCAGCTGCGGGATCTTCACCCACTCGCCCTTGTCGTTGGCAAAGCCGAAACCGTCGGCGCCGAT
>DRQN01000116.1 GCA_011371455.1 Gammaproteobacteria bacterium | reverse complement strand
CGCCGCGGGCGATGGCCTCGGCATAGGGCCGGCAGCCGGGATAGCCGCACTGGCCGCACTGGGTCTGCGGCAGGATGGCGTCGATCTTGTCCACCAGCGGATCGCCTTCCACCTTGTAGCGGATCGCGGCGTAGCCCAACAGCAGGCCGAACAGGATGCCGAGGGCACCCAGGGCGAGAAGGGCGCTGAGCATCAGCCCTTCACCAGTCCGGCGAAGCCCATGAAGGCCATGGACATGAGTCCGGCGGTGACCAGGGCGATGGCCGGGCCGCGGAAGGCCTCCGGCACGTCGGCCACGGCGATGCGCTCACGCATGGCGGCGAACAGCACCAGCACCAGCGAAAAACCCACCGCGGCGCCGAAACCGTATACCGCCGATTCGAGAAAGCCGTACTGGTGCTGCACGTTGAGCAGGGCCACGCCGAGCACCGCGCAGTTGGTGGTGATCAGCGGCAGGAAGATGCCCAGCACCTGGTACAGCACCGGGCTGGTCTTGTGCACCACCATCTCGGTGAACTGCACCACCACGGCGATGACGAGGATGAAGCTGATGGTCTGCAGATATTCCAGACCCAGGGGGATGAGCAGGAATTCGTTGACCAGATAACTGCACACCGCCGACAGGGTGAGCACGAAGGTGGTGGCCAGCGCCATGCCGGTGGCCGTTTCCAGTTTGCGCGATACGCCCATGAAGGGGCACAGGCCGAGGAACTTCACCAGGACGATGTTGTTCACCAGCACGGTGCTGATCAGGATGAGGGCGTATTCGGTCATGTCGTATTGCGTTCGTGGTCCGGCGGCAAATGGTTTTGGCGGCGGACAAGGGTACAGACCTCGCTGCGGATGCTGAAAGACCAAAATGGCCTAATCATAGACGACTACATTATATCGTGCAGTCATATACCAGTCGTGCGACATGTTGGCGCGGTTGTCTTGTGGTTACGCTTGTCTTTGAACACCGTCTGTAGGTTGGGGGGAGGAACGAACCCCAGCAATGCCGGGGTGGTTCGTTGTCCGCTGTTGGGGTTCGTTCCTCACCCCAACCCGTCATGGTTACTTCACGCGCATGCCCGGCTGTGCGCCCTCGTCCGGGTGCAGGATCCACAGATCCTCGCCGCCCGGGCCGGCGGCCAGCACCATGCCCTCGGAGACGCCGAAGCGCATCTTGCGCGGCGCCAGGTTGGCCACCATCACCGTCAGCTTGCCTTCGAGGTCCTCCGGCGCATAGGCACTCTTGATGCCGGCGAAGACGTTGCGCGTCTCGCCGCCGAGGTCGAGGGTCAGGCGCAGCAATTTCTTTGCGCCCTCGACGTGTTCGGCCTTCTCGATGCGCGCGATGCGCAGGTCGACCTTGGCGAAATCGTCGAAGGAAATGGTCTCGCCGATGGGGTCGGCTTGCAGCGGGCCGGGTTCGGTCGTTTCCATGGGTGCTTCGGCGGCGGCGTGTTCGGCCAGCTCGCTGCGGGTCTGTTCCAGCATGGCGTCGATCCTGTCCTGCTCCACGCGCGTCATCAGCGGCTTGAACGTGTCGATGCGGTGATTGGTGAGCGGCTGGTCGCAGTCGTGCCAGTCCATGGAACCGATGTTGAGAAAGTCCTGCACCTCGCCGGCCATTTTCGGTAGCACCGGCTTGAGCCAGGTCATCAGCACGCGGAACAGGTTGATGCCGGTGCTGTAGACGTCCCGTGCCTGTTGCGCCGTGTCTTCGGACTTGGCCAGTACCCAGGGCTTTTGCTCGTCGATGTACTGGTTGGCGATGTCGGCCAGGGCCATGATCTCGCGCATGGCGTGGCTGAATTCGCGCTGCTCGTAGAGCCCGGCGATCTGCTCGCCGGCGGCGACGAAGCGCCGGTACAGCTCGGGCTCGCTGCACCCGGCGGACAGCTGGCCGTCGCACTTCTTGCTGATGTAGCCGGCGCAGCGGCTGGCGATGTTGACCACCTTGCCCACCAGGTCCGAATTCACCCGATTGATGAAGTCGTCGAAGCTGAGGTCCAGATCGTCGATGCGGCTGGTGAGCTTGGCGGCGAAGTAGTAGCGCAGGTACTGCGGATCGAGGTGATCCAGGTAGGCGCGCGCGTTGATGAAGGTGCCGCGTGACTTGGACATCTTCTGTCCGTTGACGGTGAGGAAGCCGTGGGCGTAGATGGCGGTGGGCGTGCGCAGGCCGGCGCCGTGCAGGATGGCGGGCCAGAACAGGGCATGGAAGTAGATGATGTCCTTGCCGATGAAGTGGTATAGCTCGGCGTCGCTGTCCGGCCCCAGGAAGTCGTCGAAGTCCAGATCGTCGCGCTTGGCGCAGAGGTTCTTGAAGCTGGCGAAGTAGCCCATGGGCGCGTCCAGCCACACATAGAAATACTTGTCGTCGGTGCCGGGAATCCTGAAGCCGAAATAGGGCGCGTCGCGGGAGATGTCCCATTCCTGCAGGCCGGCCTCGAACCACTCGTCGAGCTTGTTGGCCACCTCGGGCTGCAGGTGGCCGCCGCGGGTCCACGCGCGCAGCATGGCCTCGAAACCGGGCAGCTTGAAGAAGTAGTGCTCGGATTCCTTCTCGATGGGCGTGGCGCCGGACACCACCGACACCGCGTTCTTCAGCTCGGCGGTGGAATAGGTGGCGCCGCACACCTCGCAGTTGTCGCCGTACTGGTCCCTGGCGCCGCAGCGCGGGCACTCGCCCTTGAGGAAACGGTCCGGCAGGAACATGTTCTTCACCGGATCATAGGCCTGGCGGATGGTGCGCACGGCGATGTGGCCCGCCTCCTTGAGCTTGAGGTAGATGCTCTCCGCCAGTTCGCGGTTCTCCTCCGAATGGGTGGAGTGGTAGTTGTCGAAGCCGATGTCGAAGCCGGCGAAGTCGGCTTCATGCTCCTGTTTCACCCGCGCGATGAGTTCCTCCGGGGTGATGCCCTCGCGCTCGGCGCGCAGCATGATGGGCGTGCCGTGGGCGTCGTCGGCGCACACGTAGAGGCATTGGTGGCCGCGCATCTTCTGGAAACGCACCCAGATGTCGGTCTGGATGTGCTCCACCATGTGGCCCAGGTGGATGGCGCCATTGGCATAGGGCAGGGCGCTGGTAACGAGGATCTTTCTGCGCGCGGACGCGGCGGTATCGGAAGTGGTGCTCATGGAATGGTTGAATGCTCAGGGATGGCGAGTGGGGCAGGGAAGCCGGAAGACCCCGGAATCACTGGCGGTTTATGCAAAAGGTAATATTACTGTACCCCCCTGAATTGTGTAAACTCGCCGCTTCATTGCCTTTCCCGGCGGCGCGTTCCGGGGTGGCACAAAACAGGTCAGTCCCAAGGAGTTTCCAACATGAGCGACGTCACCCGTGAACAGGTTGAGTCCGCCATCAGGCAATTCATCGATCCCAATCTGCAACAGGATCTGGTGAGCGCGAAAAGCATCAAGAACATTGCCATCGATGGTGGCGAGGTCAGCGTGGAGGTGGTGCTGGGTTATCCCGCCAGGGGCTGGCAGGACGAACTGGCCGCCAGGCTGAAGGCGCTGGTGGAGGCCATCGACGGCGTTGCCGGGGCCACCATCAACGTCAGCAGCAAGATCGAGCCGCACTCGGTGCAAAAGGGCGTCAAGCCCATCCCCGGCGTCAAGAACATCATCGCCATCGCCTCCGGCAAGGGCGGCGTCGGCAAGTCCACCACCGCCGTCAACCTGGCCCTGGCGCTGGCCGCCGAGGGCGCCACCGTGGGTATTTTGGATGCCGATATCTACGGCCCCAGCCAGCCACGCATGCTGGGCGTGTCCGACAAGCCGGAGTCCAGGGACGGCAAGTCCCTGGAGCCGCTGATGGGCCACGGTATCCAGTCCATGTCCATCGGCTACCTCATCGACGAGGACACGCCGATGATCTGGCGTGGTCCCATGGTCACCCAGGCCCTCGAGCAACTGCTCAACGACACCCGCTGGCAGGACGTGGACTACCTCATCATCGACCTGCCACCGGGCACCGGCGACATCCAGCTGACCCTGGCGCAGAAGGTGCCGGTGAGCGGCGCGCTGATCGTCACCACGCCGCAGGACATCGCCCTGCTCGACGCCCGCAAGGCGCTGAAGATGTTCGAGAAGGTGGACGTGACCGTGCTCGGCATCGTCGAAAACATGAGTATCCACATCTGCTCCCAGTGCGGCCACGAGGAGCACATCTTCGGCGAGGGCGGTGGCGCGCGCATGTCCGAGGATTACGACGTGGACTTCCTCGGCGCCCTGCCGCTGGACATCCAGATCCGCGAGGAAGTGGACAGCGGCAACCCCACCGTGGTCAAGGACCCGGACAGCCGCATCGCGCAGATCTACCGCGAGATCGCCCGCCGCATGGCCGCCAGGCTGTCGCTGAAGGCCAGGGAGTTCAGCGCCAAGTTCCCCAATATCGTCATCCAGAACAGCTGAGCGACAGGCCGGGCGCCTTTCGGTTATCATCTGCCGCTGATTTTCACCACAGAGGCACGGAGACACGGAGGAGAAGCGAAAAGATAACCGCAAAGGCCGCACAGGATCGCCAAGGAAAACATTTGAGTGGCTTGGCGTTCCTTTGCGGTAAAACGCTTTTCCTCTGTGTACTCTGTGTCTCTGTGGTGAATGATTCGTAGTACGCAGGATTCAGAGGACAGCCAATGGGTATCAAATCGGACAACTGGATTCGCCGCATGGCGGAGGGCAGCGGCATGATCGAGCCGTTCGAGCCGTCGCAGGTGCGCGAGAGCGACAACGGCCGCATCATCTCCTATGGGACATCCAGTTATGGTTATGACGTGCGCTGCTCGGATGAATTCAAGATCTTCACCAACATCAACTCGGCGGTGGTCGATCCGAAGAACTTCGACGACAACAGCTTTGTCGACGTCAAGTCCGACGTCTGCATCATCCCACCGAATTCTTTCGCCCTGGCGCGCACCGTGGAATACTTCCGCATCCCCCGCGACGTGCTCACCGTCTGCCTCGGCAAGTCCACCTACGCCCGCTGCGGCATCATCGTCAACGTCACCCCCCTGGAACCGGAATGGGAAGGCCACGTGACCCTGGAATTCTCCAACACCACCCCCTTGCCGGCAAAGATCTACGCCAACGAAGGCGTTGCGCAGATGCTGTTCTTCGGTGGCGACGAGGTCTGCGACATCTCCTACGCCGACCGTGGCGGCAAGTACCAGGGCCAGACCGGCGTGACACTGCCCAAGGCCTGAAGGGCGTGG
>DRQN01000115.1 GCA_011371455.1 Gammaproteobacteria bacterium | reverse complement strand
CTGGTGGAGGTGCCCACCATCTACCCCACCGGCAGCGAGAAACAGCTGATCCAGGTGCTCACCGGCAAGGAGGTGCCCAGCGGCGGCCTGCCCCTCGACATCGGCATGGTCTGCCACAACGTCGGCACCGCCTATGCCGTGTATCGCGCGGTGGAGTTCGATCAGCCGCTGATCTCCCGCTACGTCACCATCGCCGGCAGCGTCGCCCACGCGCGCAACCTGGAGGTGCTGATCGGCACCCCGCTGGGCAACCTGATCGAGGAATGCGGCGGCAACCGCCACACCCTGCGCCGGCTCATCGTCGGTGGGCCGATGATGGGCACCGCCATGCACAGCGATGCCGTGCCGGTGGTCAAGACCACCAACTGCGTGCTGGTGGAGTCCACCGTGCACGACGTGCCGCTGCCCTCGCGCGACGAATACGCCATGCCCTGCATCCGCTGCGGCAATTGTGCCCGCGCCTGCCCGGTGAACCTGCTACCGCAGCAGATGTACTGGTACGCGCGGGCGCGCGATTTCGACAAGATTCAGGATCACAACCTGTTCGACTGCATCGAGTGCGGCTGCTGCGATTATGTCTGCCCCAGCCAAATCCCGCTGGTGGGCTACTACCGTTACGCCAAGAGTGAAATCTGGGACCAGGAGGCAGAGAAGCGCCAGGCCGACCTGGCCCGCCAGCGCCACCAGTTCCGCGAATTCCGCCTGCAGCGGGAGAAGCAGGAGCGCGCCGAACGCCACAAGAAGAAGCGCAGCGCCGTGGCCAAGGGCGGCAGCGACGAAAAGAAGGCCGCCATCGAGGCCGCCATGGCGCGGGTGCGGGCGAAAAAGGCCGGCCAGGACAGCGCACCGAAGAACACCGACAATCTCACCCCGGCACAGCAGCGGCAGGTCGATGAGGCCGATGCGCGGCGCCAGGCACGGCAGCGCAAGGAAAACCCCGCCAAAGACACCGGTGAAAGCCAGGCCGCAAACACTCAGGACAGGCCACAATGACGCTGTACACCCCGCCCTCACCCCACATCCACTCCGGCCAGCGCATCTCCGGCATGATGCTGCGGGTGATGGCCGCGCTGATCCCGGCCATCATCTGCTACACCTGGTTCTTCGGCTGGGGGCTGATCATCAACACCTTCATCGCCGTACTCACCGCGGTGGCCAGCGAGGCGCTGATGCTAAAGCTGCGCCAGCGGCCCCTGCGGCCCTTTCTCGGCGACGGCAGCGCGGTGCTCACCGGCATGCTGCTGGCCTTCTGCATTCCACCGCTGGCGCCGTGGTGGATCACCGTGCTGGGGGTGGCCTTTGCGCTGATCGTCGGCAAACACCTCTATGGCGGCCTGGGTTACAACCCCTTCAACCCCGCCATGGTGGGTTATGTGATGCTGCTCATTTCCTTCCCCCTGGAGATGACCAGCTGGATGCCGCCCTACATCCTCGAACAGCTGGAGATCGGCTTCATCGACACCCTGAAGATGATCTTTCTCAACCATTTTCCCTACGGCCTGACCATCGATGCCCTCAGCTCCGCCACGCCGCTGGATGCCATGAAGACCGACCTGGGGCTGAACAAGACCGTCTCCGAGATCATGGAGAGCAATGCCCTGTTCGGCGACTTCGCCGGCACCGGCTGGGAATGGGTGGGCAACTGGCTGCTGCTGGGCGGCGTCTATCTGATCTACAAACGCATCATCAGCTGGCACATCCCGCTGGCGATCATCGGCACCCTGTTCGTGATCGGTTCCTTTTTCTTCCTCATGGATCCGGACACCTACCCCTCGCCGCTGTTCCACATCTTCGGCGGCGCCACCATCCTCGCCGCCTTCTTCATCGCCACCGACCCGGTCAGCGCCAGCACCACGCCCAAGGGGCGCATCGTCTACGGCATCGGCATCGGCATCATCATCTACGTGATCCGCGCCTGGGGCGGCTACCCCGACGCCGTGGCCTTCGCCGTACTGTTGATGAACATGGCCGCGCCAACCATCGACTACTACACCCAGCCACGGGTCTACGGCCATGCACGGGGTAAAGACTGATGTTGCGCCAGTACATGACCCGCAGCGCGGTGATCCTGGGCCTGTTCGCCCTGGTCGGCGGCGGCCTGGTGGCCTATGTCTACCAACTCACCAGGCCGCACATCGAAGAGGCGGAACGGGCCTACACCCTGCGCAGCCTGCATGCGGTGATCGACCCCTCACTGCATGACAACGACATCTTCCGCGACATGATCACGGTGCGCGACCCCGAACTGCTGGGCAGCGACAAGCCGGTGCCGGTGTTCCGCGCGCGGCGCAACGGCAAGCCGGTGGCGGTGGCCATCATGTCGGTGGCGCCGGACGGCTATGGCGGCCCCATCAGGCTGCTGATCGGTATCCATGCAGACGGCACCATTGCCGGCGTGCGCGTGCTGTCGCACAAGGAGACACCCGGCCTGGGCGATAAAATCGAGGAACGGCGCAGCAACTGGATTCTCGGTTTCAACGGCCATTCACTGAGCAACCCGGAGCAGGGGGGCTGGCGCGTGCAGCGCGACGGTGGCATGTTCGATCAGTTCACCGGCGCCACCATTACCCCGCGCGCCGTGGTCAAGGCGGTGTACAACACGCTGAAGTATTATCAGCGGCACAAGGAACGCCTGTTCGCAGAAAAGAGCATCGTGCCGCCGGCCGACGGCGGCGATAAAGAGAAATAGGCGCAACGCGCAGGACGACGGCAGACATGGCGGATAACTCCAGAGAAATCATCAACGAAGGCCTGTGGCGCAACAACGCCGCGCTGGTGCAGCTACTGGGCCTGTGTCCCCTGCTGGCGGTGTCCGGCACGGTGGTCAACGCCCTCGGCCTGGGTCTCGCCACCACCCTGGTGCTGGCCGGCTCCAACGTCACCGTATCGCTGATCCGCAACCTGGTGCGCCCGGAGCTGCGCATCCCCACCTTCGTGCTGATCATCGCCTGCTTCGTCACCGCCGTGGAGCTGCTGATGAAGGCCTTCGTCTACGACCTGTACCTGGTGCTCGGCATCTTCATCCCGCTGATCGTCACCAATTGCGTGATCATCGCCCGCGCCGAGTCCTTCGCCTCCAGGAACCACGTCGGCCGCTCCCTGCTCGACGGCCTCGCCATGGGCGCAGGCTTCACCCTGGTGCTGGTGGCCCTGGGCGCGATGCGCGAGGTGGTCGGCCACGGCACCCTGCTGGCGCAGGCCGAGTTGATGTTCGGCGCCGGCAGCGAATGGCTCACCATCACCCTCATCGACGGCTACCGCGGCTTCCTGCTGGCCATCCTGCCCCCCGGCGCCTTCATCGGCCTGGGGCTGCTGATCGCGCTGAAGAACGTCATCGACCGCCGCCAGCAGGCGCGCCGCGCCGCCGTCAAGGCCGCCGCCACGCCGTCCAGCACGCAGACCACCGCCACCTCGTAACCCCCTCCCCGCCGGCCGCAAGGCCGCCCTCCCCGATCGACTAATGGCCGGAAAGGCTGGACGGACGGTCGAACACTCCCCCTGCCCGCGCCGATAACGGAGACAGAGCGTCCCCGTAGTCATTGCGAGCAGGCCCATGCAGAAGTCACGAAAATCATCCGCCGGACTCACCCTGGTCGAACTGTTGGTCACTCTGGCCCTGGTCGCCATCATCGCCAGCCAGGCCGTGCCCGGCTTCAGCAGCATGATCAAGGGTAACCGCCTGGCGGCGGAAACCAACACCCTGGTATCCGACATCAACCTGGCGCGCAGCGAGGCGATAAAACGCGGCACGCGGGTCATCCTCTGCCGCAGCGCCGACCCCAGCGCCGCCAGCCCCTCCTGCGGCGGCGCGGCCAACACCTGGACCACGGGCTGGCTGGTGTTCGCCAGCGGTGACGCCAACAACACCTACGACAGCGCCACCGACACCCTGATCCGCATCGGCAAACCACGCGGCGGGCAGGTGACGATAAAAACCAATGCCACGTCGAACAACAATCTGGAATACGACCCGGACGGCACCACCAACGAGGGCGGCGCCACGGCCATATTCGCCATCTGCGACGAGCGGGGCGAAGCCCAGGGCCGGCAGATCCAGGTCAATGGCACCGGCCGGCCACGCCTGGTGAAAGGAACGCCCGCCACGCCGATCCCCAGCTGCAGCGCCCCCGTCGCCGCCTAGGAGATCCCATGAAACCGCAGACCACCACCGGAGAACCGCGCATGCGCACACCGCTACGGCAGGCGGGCTTCACCCTGCTGGAAATCCTGATTGCCCTCATCATTCTTTCCATCGGGCTGCTGGGCCTTGCCGGCCTGCAGGCCAACAGCCTGAAGAACAACAACAGCGCCTACCAGCGCACCCAGGCCAGCCTGCTGGCCAACGAGATGCTGGACCGCATCCGCGCCAACCGGCAGGGGCTGGAGGCCGGCGCCTACGACGACATCGACAGCACCTCCACCAGTGATCCCGGCTGCATCACCAGCGGCTGCAGCAGCACACAGATGGCGCAGTATGACGCCCATGACTGGAGCGGCCGCCTGGCCAGCCTGCTGCCATCGGGCCAGGGCACGGTCAGCGGCGGCGGCGCCAATTCCGTCTTCACCATCACGGTGATGTGGGACGACGCCCGCACCGGCGCCACCGGCACCGCCTGCAGCGGCGATACGTCGGTTGACCTCACCTGTTTCACCCTGAGTACACGGCCATGAACGCTCCGCAACGACACCGGCACACGCCCGGCAGCCGGCAAGCCGGCCTGACCCTGGTCGAAATCATGATCGCCATGACCATCAGCCTGGTGCTGCTGGCCGGCGTGATCCAGATCTTCGTCAGCAACAAAAAGACCTATCGCATGCAGGAGGCCGCTTCACAGATTCAGGAAGGCGGGCGTTTCGCCGTGCAGATGATGAACCACGACCTGCGCATGGCGGGCTACTTCGGCTGCAGCAGCCTGGTGGCCAATCCCGTCAACCGGGTCGACCTCGATGGCGACGGCACGGCCGACAGCAACGCAAACTTTGCCGGCAGGGGCCTGCAGGGCTTTGAGTACAGCGACCTGCCCATCACCATCGGCAACGGCCAGGAACTGACCGAGGACGACGTCCTGGAGGATACCGACATCATCGGCATCGCCCGGGGCGAGGACATGGGCATCCGCCTGGACGGGAACCTCGCCAACGTCAACGCCAACATTCAGCTGGATGCGGCCCTCGCCGCCGGCCGTTTTCAGGCCAACGACATCCTGCTCATCTCCGACTGCAACGAGGGCGACGTCTTCGCCGCCACCAACGTCTCCAGCGGCACCGGCAAGATCACCATCGCCCATTCCAGCGCCGCCAACACCAGCAACTCCCTCAGCAAGGCCTACGGCCCCGATGCCGAGGTCATGGCCCTGGTCAACCGCGTCTACTTCATCGGCACCGGCAGCGCCGGGCAGCCGTCCCTGTTCCGCTATTCCCTGGGCAACAACGGCGTGATGACGGCGGAAGAACTGGTGGAGGGCGTGGAAGACATGCAGATCACCTATGGCGAGGACACGGACGGCGACCAGACCGCCAACATCTACGTGGACGCGGATGCCGTCACCGACATGTCACAGGTCGTCAGCATCCGCCTCGACTACACCCTGCGCAGTCTGGAAGACAACGTCATTGCCGACACTAGCGGCGGCGGAAGCGCCATTGGCGGCGGGAGCGGCGCCAGCGGCGACAGGCGCCTGCGGCGCAGTTTCAGCACCATCACCACCATTCGCAACCGCGTCCAATAGACCCGGAGGACACGCCATGACCCCACGACACGACATCCCCCTGAATGGCATCCGGCAGCAGCGCGGCGCCGTGCTCATCGTCAGCCTGATCATGCTGCTGGTGATGACCCTGCTCGGCGTCAGCAGCATGAAGGGCTCGGCGATGGAAGAAAAGATGACGCGCAACCTGCACGACAAGAACCTCGCCTTCCAGGCCGCGGAGGCCGCCCTGCGCGCCGCGGAGCAGGATATTCAGGACAACATCATCGCCACCAACACCTTCGATACCGATGGCAGCGACGGCCACTACGACCGTTCCAGGTTGCGCATCTGGGAGGACATCGGCTGGAGTGAAGAGGACAGCCTGGAGTACGACGGATTCGACGGCAGTTACCGGGTCGGCAGTCCGCCCCGCTATGTCATCCAGCACCTGGCCACCACCGTCGATCCCATCACCGCCCTCAACCAGGGCAACTATGGACAGGGAACCGGCGCCGGCAAGGTCGAGACCTTCCTGATTACCGCCAGGGGCACCGGCGGCTCCGACGACAGCGTCGTCATCCTCCAGTCTTCCTGGGGAAAGCGCCTGTAGGCAACAGCGCGTGAACAGCACAAGCGTCAATGGAGAAACATCATGAGTAAACACCACTTTTCAGTCCACGCCCGCCGCCCGACGGCACGGCTGGCCGCATCGTCACTGCTGTTCGGGCTCTGTGCCGCCACCACCTTCGCAGGCCCCCTGAACCTCTCCGACAATGCCCTGGAGGTCGTCGTTGGCGTCGAGCCCAACATCATGATCGTCAACGACGACTCCGGCAGCATGGACTGGGAGGTCATGACCACGGACTATGCCCACGGCGGCCGCTTCACCGGCACCCAGCCGGACGGCTCCAGCCCCGCCGGCTCCGGCAGCGTCAGACACCGCGACAGCAACGACGACGGCATTCCCGACTGTGGCTTCAACGACGGCACCTTCACGGGCTATCTCTACATCGTCGAGTTCGGCAGCAATACCTATGACGACGATGGCTGGGACTGCAACACCGCCGACGACGAGGCCTGGCGCATCCGCAACAGCGACTTCAACCCCATGTACTTCGACCCCGACAAGGTCTATCTGCCCTGGGAAGGCGTCGACATCAATGGCAACACCTACGGCAACATCGATATCACCAACGCCCCGGACAACCCCTACGACCCCCAGGAATTCATCGACCTGACCCGCCACAATTCCAACTGGGGCGGCGGCACCACGCGCCGCGAAAGCGACCGCGACGGCGACGGCGAGCCCGATGGTTTCCGCTACTACACCTGGACGGACCTCGATGGCGACGGGCTGTTCGATGACGGCGAAGAGACCGAACACAAGATCCGCGACAAGGACGCCGCCACGCAACAGAACTTCGCCAACTGGTTCAGCTACTACCGCAAGCGCGACCTCACCGCCAAGGCCGCCTTCAGCGCCGCCGTCAAGCCCGCGGAAACGGCCCGTATCGGCTACGCCACCATCAACAACAATGCCAACAACCGCATCCGCGTGGCCTCCATGAACGTCTCCCCCGCCAGCGGCAACAAGCGCGCCCTGCTGGATGAGCTGTTCCGGACCACCCCGAACAACGGCACCCCCCTGCGCCGCGCCCTGCGCAACACGGGCCGTTACTTCGACTGCGCCGCCGGCGACATCTTCGGCTCCAGCTCCGCCTCCTCGCCGGGCAGCAGCTCGTGCCCCGTGCTGTCCAGCAGCGACGGCGGCCAGTGCCAGCAGAACTACACCATTCTGATGACGGACGGTTTCTGGAATGGCCTCTCACCCGGCGTCGGCAACACCGATGCCGGCAGTGGCGACTTCGACGGCGGCGCCTATGCCGACGGCATCAGCAACACCCTGGCCGATGTCGCCATGCATTACTACGAAACCGACCTGCATTCGCTGGCCGACGAGGTGCCCACCACCCTGCGTGACATCTCCGGTTATCTCGGCACCACCTCACCGTTCGAGACCATGCACCAGCACATGGCCACCTACACCGTCGGTTTCGGCGTCACCGGCAGCGTCACGGCCGACCCCTCGGACCCCGCCGCCCCCTTCGCCTGGCCCGATGCCATGGCGGGCAATGCCGAAAAGATCGACGACCTGCGCCACGCCGCCTATAACGGCCGCGGCCAGTTCCTCAGCGCCAACGACCCCGTCGGCCTGGCCACGGCCATGAGCGACATCTTCACCGACATCGCCAAATCCACCGGCACCGCCACCGCCGTCGCCTTCAATACCCAGGAAGTGGGCATCGGCAGCCTGGTGTTCCGCGCCTCGTTCAACACCAAGACCAACAAGGGTGACCTGGTTGCCCATGCCGTCACCATCGACCCCGCCACCAAGCGTGTCGCCGTCGATCCCGCGGTCACCTGGAGCGCGGCGGCGCAACTGGATGCCAAGACCGCCAGCAGTTCCGACACCCGCACCATCATCACCTACAAGGACACCGGCTCCGCCACCAGCGAGGGCATTCCCTTCCGCTGGAGCGACCTGAGCACCGGCAGCGGCAGTCAACAGGCCTTGCTGGATGAGCCGCAGCCGGCCAACGTCCCCGCATCGACCAACACCTTCGGTGACGAGCGCCTGAACTACCTGCGCGGCCACAGTGTCAATGAAGGCGCCAACGCCGCCGACGGCGAATTCCGCGAACGCTCGGCGGTTGCCGGCAAGCTGGGGGACATCGTGCACTCCACCCCCGTGTTCGTCGGCAAGCCACAGTTCTACGGCCGTAACGGCGGCGCCTACCCGCAGACCGCCGGCAACACCTACGCCGAATTTGCCGCCGATCGCGAAACCCGCCGGCAGATCACCTACGTGGGCGCCAACGACGGCATGCTGCACGCCTTCGACACCAGCACCGGCGACGAAGTATTCGCCTATGTGCCGGGCATGATGTACAGCAAGCTGTCGAACCTCACCGACCCCGACTACACCCATGAGTTCTTCGTCGATCTCACCGTCGCCATCAACGACGCCTACTTCACCCCCGCCACCGGCGGCACCAACAACGGCGTCCTGAGCTGGAACACCATCCTCATCGGAGGACTCGGCGCCGGCGGCAAGGGCTATTACGCCCTCAACGTCACCGATCCGGATGCGCTCGACACGGAGAACGAGGCCAAGAACAACGTCCTCTGGGAATTCACCGAGGCCGACGACGGCGATATCGGCGACAGCGATCTGGGTTTCACCTTCAGCCAGCCGCTGATCAGCATGAGCAACGCCAGCGACGGCAGCGGCAACCAGAAATGGGTGGCCGTGTTCGGCAATGGCTACAACAGCACCAGCGCCGATGGCGATGCCACCCTCTACGTGTTGTTCATCGAAGGCGGACAGGACGGCGTATGGACCGCCGACAGCGACTTCATCAAGATCGGCACCGGCAACGGCAAGGCCGAAAGCAGCGACGGATCGACGCCCAACGGCATCGGCGGCGTGCGTGGCGTCGACATCGATGGCAACGGCACCCTCGACTACGTCTATGCCGGCGACCTGCAGGGCAACCTGTACCGCTTCGATCTCACCGACACCTCGCCGTCCTCCTGGAAGAGCGCCCCCAAGACCATCTTCAAGGCGCGCTATGACCCGCTCGGCAGCGACGTCGTCCAGCCCATTACCACCACGCCCATCGTGGTACCCCACCCCACCGACAGCGGCCTCATCGTCATCACCACCACCGGCAGCTGGATGACCTCCGACGACGCCACCAGCAAGGACATCCAGTCCATCTATGGCATCTGGGACGATCTCTCCAACAGCCCGTTGGTGACCGTCGAAAGCGACACCAACCAACTGGTGGAGCAGGTGTTCACCAACAAAATCGACAAGGAACATGGCTACACGGTGCGCACGCTCACCAACAATGCCATCAACTGGAACAACAGCGGCGCGCCCAAAGACAAGGTCAAGGGCTGGTACATCGACCTCGACATGCCTGCCGCGGGCACCAGCAGCCCGGTGGAATATCCCGGCGAACGCGCCGTGCGCAACCTGCAGATACGCGGCGGCCTGCTGTTCGTCAACACCGTCATCCCCCGCGCCACCAACGCCTGCAGCGCCGGCGCCGGCGGCTTCGAACTGGGCTTCAACCCCTACACCGGCGGCTCCGGCAGCAAGGTCATCTTCGACCTCAATGGCGACCAGGCCTTCACCGAACTGGACAACGCCGATGACACGGCGGGCGATGCCAACATCATCACCGGCATCCGCTTCGACACCGACACGCCGACAGACTCGGCCTTCATCGGCAACGAGCGCATGACCCAGGCCGGCGACGACCTCCGCAGCTTCGGCACCAACACGGATGGCGCCGAAGGAGAAGGGCGGACTTCCTGGCGGGAGATCATCAACTAGCCCTCCGCATCACGAAACCAGAAACAGAGGATGACACCCATGACCAACGCAAGCAGCCAATTCGTCATCGCAGCGGCCCTCACCGGCCTGCTGCTCACCGGCGCCGTTCTTGCCGACGAACGCATGCACCATCGAGACAGGCCTCCGGCAGAGGAAGGCGGCGCCGGCACAGCCATGCCGCAGCAGGCCAGGCTGCCGGCGCATTACCCCGCGCGCTTCGACCGGCAGGGCATCATGCGGACCATCGTGGAAGCCGGCAAGGTGATGATCGACGGCATGCGCTATACGGTCTCGCCCAACGTGCGCGTCCATACCCTGGAGACCCGCAATGCGTCCGTCCATGCCCTCAGGGAAAACACCGAAGTTGGCATCAAGCTCGACCCACAGGGGAAAAGCATCACCGCCATCTGGGTGTTACCCAGGGGCTCGGTACAACAAAACTAGTCTTTGCGCGCCCTTCACCACGCATCGGCGCCGACAGACATTCAGGAGACTCCACCCATGAGCCAGTACCTCCCATTCCGGACAATGAAGGCCAATGGCTTCTCGCTCATTGAACTGCTCATCGCCCTCGTCATCATCGGCATACTGGCGAGCATCGCCGTTCCCGCCTATCAGGACTCGGTGGAGAAATCGCGCCGCGCCGCGGCGAAAAGCGCCCTGAGCGGCTTCGCCAGCGCCATGGAGCGCCATGCCACGGAAAACAGCAGCTACCTCGGCGCCGCCGGCACCGCCGCCACACCCGCCAACACCGGCTCGCCCTGGATTTTCAGCACCGAGGCCCCCCTCGACGGCGGCACCAAATACTACGACCTCACCATTGCCGCGGCGACCCAGAGCACCTTCACACTGCGCGCGACCCCCAAGGGCGCCCAGGCCGGCGACGGCATGCTGGAACTCGACCACACCGGCGCCCAGCGCTGGGATCGAGACGACTCCGGCAGCTTCGACGCCGGCGAAAACTGCTGGGAAAACAGCTGCTGAGGCGGCGGAGACGCTTCACACCGGTTCTGCCTTGCCACATTCCCTCTTTCCGCCCGGACGCTTCCCGCCCGGGCAGAAAGCCATGACCACCTGTCGGCGCCGGTTCGGGGCGAATCATGCTTATGATTCGTTGACCAGGCCACGGCATGTGAAACGCGGCGGGCACAGAGCCGCGGAGCCACGGAGAAATCCGTTGAAAACCCCGCGGCTCCGAGGGCCGCCGTGTTGCCATCCCGGCCCACCATCATTCATCGCGGGCATGGCCTGCCCCCCAAGGATCGATCAACCCGCTCCGCCCCCCCACAAACCTTTATGCCTTTCATCGGCATTTTCATGCCACTCGTCGCCTCCCCCACCCCGCGGGCATTGTCCCCCGTCGCAGGCCGGGTATACTTCACGTCCCGCAGGCCCATCCGGTCCAGAGGACGTCAAGTGCAAGCACTGCAAGCACCAAAAGGATTCTCGCTGCTCGAACTCGTCATCACCCTGGCCATCGCCGCCATCGTCGTCGGCGTGGCCGCGCCCAGCTTCAGCAGCATGATTCAGGACAACCGCCTGAGCAGCCAGTCCCGCGACATCATCTCCGCCCTCAACCTGGCCCGCAGCGAGGCCATCAAGCGCGGCACGCGGGTCGCCCTCTGCAAGAGCGCCAATGGCAGCGACTGCACCACGGACGGCAACTGGGCGCAGGGCTGGATCGTATTCGTCGACGGCGACGAAGATCAGGCGCGGGATGACGATGACGAAACCATCCTGCGCGTCCACGGCTCCCTGGCCGGCAACAACAGCCTGATCGGCAATCACAACGTCGCAAATTATATTGCCTACGCCCCCGACGGCAGGAGCGTCCAGGCCGGCACCCTGTCGCTGTGCGACTCGCGCAAGGACAACGACAAGGGCAGGGCCATCCGCATCAGCTTTACCGGCCGGGTCATGCTAACCAGCATCGCCGAGGCCGTGGAGGACAAACTGAGTCCGGAGACTTGCAGCAAATGATTATGTCCCTGCAACGAAAGCGATTGGCTGGCTTTACCCTCATCGAGATCCTCATCGCCCTGGTGATCTTCTCCATCGGCCTGCTGGGCCTGGCCGGCATGCAGCTGCGCGGCGCCGAGGGCACCAACACCGCCTACTTCCGCAGCCAGGCCACCCTGCTCGCCAACGACATGGCCGAACGCATACACGCCAACCGGCAGGGTGTCATGGTCAGTGCCTACGCGGACCTGAACACCAACGGCTTCTGCACCGAAGCAAACAGGCCCGACCCATTCTGCGCCAGCCGGGACGGTGCACCGGCAGACGACTGTACACCCGCCGAAATGGCCACCTTCGACCTCTACACCCTGGCCTGCAATATCGAGGAACGGCTGCCGCCGGGAGGCTATATGACGGTTGAATGCAGCGACCCGGGGGGCGCCGGTTGCAGTGCCGGTTCACCGCACACCGTGTCGGTTTTCTGGAACGAAGTCGGTGACGACGGCACGGCAGCAACCCGCAGCGTCACCCTGGCGATACTGCCATGAACAGGTCCCCCCGCAAGCCACATCACCCGCAGTCCGGCTTTTCCCTGGTCGAGATACTGGTCGCCCTGACACTCGGCCTGGTGCTGCTCGGCGGGACCATCGTCATCTACGCCAGCAGCAAGAACAGCTACCGGCTGCAGGAAAACGTTGCGGGAATGCAGGAAAACGCCCGCTTCGCCATTTTCGCCCTGCGCCGCGACCTGGAAATGGCGGGCTACCCCCTCGTCAACGATATCGCACCGTTTCGCGTCGGGGGGGGGGATACGGGTGATAACGTTAACGGCGGCAGTGACCGGATCACCATCCGCTACCAGTCCGATACCGACTGCCTCGGCAACAAAACCCCGGACACAGGCCCTGATGAAGGCATCGCCGTCAACCGTTATTTTATCGATGATAACGACAACCTGGCCTGCCTGGGCAATAGCAGACCCAACAATCCACAGCCGCTGGTGGAGAACGTCGTCAACATGCAGATCCTGTACGGCGTCGACACCGACGCCGACGGCGGCGCCAACCGCTATGTCTCGGCCACCCAGGTCGAAGCGGGCGTCATCAGCCCCGGCACCCCTGACTGGGACAGGGTAGTCAGCCTGCGCGTGGCCCTGCTGGTCGCTTCCGAGACCGCCGTCGACCAACCGGCGGCAGCCTCGGGTCCGAGCGCCCCCAGCATCTCCGGGCCGGCAACGGAAAGCTTCGCCCTGCTGGATGAAGCCATCACCAGGGATGACGGCCGGCTGTACCGCGTATTCACCACCACCATCCCCCTGCGCAACCGTACTTCCTAGGAGCCCGCGCCATGCCGACCCATCGCCACCCGCACTCACTGCCCGGCCGCCAGCACGGCGCCGCCCTGGTGGCCGGCCTGCTCATCATGATCGTCATGACCTTCATCGGCATCACCGCCATGGAATCCTCCATCACCCAGAGCAGCCTGGCGACCAACGCCCAGCTGAAAGCCATAGGCTTCCAATCCACCGAGGCGGCCCTGACGCGGGCCGCCTCCGACCCTGACCTGCTGGAAAGGGCCCTGGACGCAGGCTTTGGCGAAGACACCAAAACCGAATCCGAAGGCTACAGCAGCTTCCAGGCCGTTCTCGATATCCAAAAGGGCGACGACGGGGCGAAAGAAAGGCTCTCCACACCCGTCACCACAGACATCGAGGTCGCCCCCCTTGGCAAGACGACCGTCTGCTCAAACGCCACCGAAATAAACGCCAATGCCTCGGAGACCGTTTCCACGCCCGACTGCATCGTCTTCGAGCTTGTGGCCAATACCTCCATCGGCGACGGCGCACAGGTTCGCACGCGGCACACCCAGCACAGTGACCGGCTGATGCCAGCCCAGCCTGGCGGCACGCCCTGGTACTAATGAGCAAAACCAATGCCAACAACCGTTGCCTTCCCGGGAGAACCCAGATGAAAGGAAAACACCATCGCCATCTTACCCTGGCCGCCCTGCTGGGCCTCGGCGCCACCGGCCTCCCGGCCCAGGCCGAAGACATCGAGGTCTTTTTCAGCAAGGAAGCCAGCAGCGTCGCGCCCAACGTGCTCTTCGTTCTCGACACCTCGCGCAGCATGGAGGCCACCGAAGGCGGCAAGACGCGCCTGGATATCCTGAAAGACTCCCTGCGGCAAGTGCTCAAACCCGGCGAGGAGTATTACAAGGCGCTGAACGTCGGCATCATGGACTTCGGCGGCAACCGCAGCGGCGGCATCGACTTCCCGGTCGCGGACATCAACGGCGACGCCCATGACATCGATTCCGATATCCCCGAGGGCACGGCCATCAGCCGTGTCCTCGACTATATCTCGCAGAGCTATACCGCATCCGGCGAGACCCCCATGGGAGATGCCCTCTTCTATGCCTCGAGCTATTTCAGCGGCGCGAGCATTTCCAGCCAGCGGTATAACCAGACGCCTCCGGCATGGGACGACGCCAACAAGAGATACAATGGCCACTCCTTGGCCGACCACCCGGCGACATATGCCGGCACCGTCGGGTTCACCTGGCGGAAGACCGGCAGAAACTGTTCCACCAACTGGCGCTATCGCCCCGAGGGGTATACCAGCTGTGGCGAAAACCCCTATGACTGCGGGCCGGAACGCACGCACATATCGATATCCCCCGCCCGCCCGAAACAGTATCGCATCCGCACCTATTCCTGCGACAGCAGCGGACTCGAGTGCTCATGGAACTGGCCCCAATGGAAAGCCGTCGACGCGGCCTATCCAGGTGACAGCAGCTGCGGAAAGCCCGCCAACCCGACCGACGGAAGCATCTGGGTTGAGTGCAGAGACGCCGAGCTTGCGCGGGAGGAAAGGCTCAAATACCGCCTCTGCAAAAAGAGCGAAAAGGTCTGGGGTTCCGCGCCCAACTATGACTCACCCATTGCTTACCAATGCCAGAGCAATCATGTCATTCTGCTCACCGACGGCGAACCGACCAGGCGCTACACCCGTGATGACATTGCATCGCGAGTCCGCCCCATCACCGGCAGCAGCAGCTACCGCGGCTGCGCCGACCTGAGCAGTGCCTTCGGCGGAAAAATCCCCGACAATGGCCGCTGCCTGCCCGAGCTGACCAGGCACATGGCCGAGTACGACCAGGCGCCCGACCTGCCCGGCGACCAGACCGTTTCCACCTACACCATCGGTTTCCGGCTCTCGGAAAACCCCAGCGCGCAGGACTTTCTCGAACTGCTGGCCAGAAACGGCAAGGGTGAATATTTTGATGCCGACACCCCCGGCGACCTGGTCAATGTCTTCAAGCGGATCATCAGGGACGTCACGGACAGCGACGTCAGCTTCTCCGCCCCCTCTGTCAGCGTCGACCCGGACAACCGCCTGGCCACCGGCAAGTATGTCTACCGGTCGGTGTTTACCCCCAGCGACAAACCCGCCTGGCGCGGCGACATCATCAAGACCGAGTTGAGCCGGAATGAAAGCGGTGAAACGGTCTTCAGCGATGTAGCGACCTTCGCCGGCACCCTGGACGCCGGCGACCGCAAGATCTATACCTACCTCGGCACGGGCGAGGACCTCAAGGATCTCACCGATCCGGCCAACGCCTTCACCACGGACAATGACAAACTGACCGCCAGCGCACTGGGCGTCGACGAGTCGGATCGTGACAACCTGATCCAGTGGGTGCGCGGCCAGGACGTCAAGGACGAAAACGGCGATGGCTCCACCACCGACCAGCGCGGGCACATGGGCGATTCACTGCACACCACACCGGCCCTGGTCGATTACGAAAACGGAACGAAGCAGGTGCTGTACGTTCCCACCAACGATGGCCTGCTGCACGCCTTCGACATCTCCGCTGACACCCCAAGCGAAATCTTCGCCTTCATTCCGCCCGAACTGCTGCCCAACTTCAAGAAGCTGTACGCCAACAGCAACACCGAGACGAAGGTCTATGGCCTGGACGGCAACATGGCTGTCTGGCGCAGCGAGGACGGGGAAAAAACCCACCTCTACCTCGGCATGCGCCGCGGCGGAAGCAATTATTACGCCCTCGACGTCAGCGACCCCGACAACCCCGAAATGCTCTGGACCATCGAAGGCGGCAAAGGCGACTTTGCCGAACTGGGCCAGACCTGGTCCACCCCGCAGCTGACCACCGTCATGGCCGACATCGACGGCACCCTGACCGAAACCAGGGCACTGATCTTCGGTGGCGGCTATGACACCAACCAGGACAGCGAAGACGCCTCGCCGCGCACCGACGACGGCAGCGGCCGCGCCATTTTCATCGTCGACGCGAAAACGGGCGACAAGATCTGGAGCGCCGGCCCCGGCGGTTCCGACAGCGGCTTCGATTACGACCTGGCGCTGAGCAACAGCATCCCCTCGGACGTGCGCATCATCGACCTCGACGGCAACGGCCTCGCCGACCGCCTCTACGTCGGCGATACCGGCGGCCGCATCTGGCGCGTCGACCTTGACGAGGGCGATATTGGCAACAGCAGCGGCTACCTGCTGGCCGATCTCAACGACGGCACGGAGGCCGGCAACCGCCGGTTCTACTATGCCCCCAGCGTCGCCCTCGACCGGCAGCGCCGGCTGATGCTCGCCATCGGATCCGGCTACCGCGCCCGTCCCACCGAGACGACGACGGTAGACCGTTTCTACGTCATCGAAGACCGGAAGGCCCATTCCAGACCTGTCACCCCGCCCGACGTCATCCAGGAAGACGATCTCGGCAACATCACCTCCGATGCGGCGCTTGCCGTCGGCAAACCCGGCTGGTACCTGGAACTGGAAGAGGGCGAGAAAGTCCTCGCCGAGAGCGTCGTCTTCAATGGAAAGGTCGTGTTCTCCACCTATCAGCCGGAATTCGGGACCAAGAGCGATGCCTGCAACCTTACCGGCAGCACCGCGCGCGCCTACCTGCTCGCGCTGGCCGACGGCCGGGCGCTGGCCGACCTGGACAGCAGCACCGACGGGCTCGAGCGAAGCAGGACACTGAGTTCCGTCGAGTTCATTCCCAGCTCCCCCTACATCGTCTTTAGCGGAGGAGGCAGCGGTAGCGACGGTACGGACGGCGATGAAAGCGACGGTGATGGCTACACCCCGCCGGCATCACCACCAGACTCGGACTCGGACTTCGCCACGATTCTTGTGGATCAGGAAGATCTCGGCCGGGAATCCTCGCTCAGCGGCCGCCTCTCCTGGCAGAACCGCTAGGAGGCTGTCGGGTTCCGCAACAGAAAGCCACCCGGCGCCGCACATCCTGCCAGTGCGGCGCCGGACTCCAGGAGACGATACCATCGCATGAAAATCCGCATTCACCCATCATCCAGCTCCAGGGGTTTCAGCCTCGTCGAGCTGCTCATTACCCTGGCCATCATCGGCATCCTCGCCAGCATCGCCTATCCCGGTTATCAAAACCATGTACGGAAAACCAATCGCACGGAAGGACAGAACACGCTGCTGGAGATCCTTGCCAGACAGCAGAACTATTTCAGCCGCAACATGACCTATACCGCTGACCTGACAGATCTGGGTTATGCCACCGACCCGCTGACGACTGCCGGTGGTCTCTACGAAATCACGGCAGGCGCCTGTGGTGACGGTATTGCTACCTGCGTCGAGCTCACTGCCACCGCACAGGGGCGGCAGACCACCGACGGCGATCTCACCATCGATTCAACCGGGAGAAAAACCGGCAAATGGTGACGCGAAGCCCCTCGCCCGCGTAACGAAAAAAGGCGCCTTCATGGCGCCTTTTTTCGTCATGGCCGGCAGCCCCTCAACCCCTGCCTGTCTCGCCACCCGCGCGCAGCTCGCGCGGTAACGAGAACATGACCGTTTCCTCTCGCCCCCCGGCGTTCACTACCTCGTCACAGCCCAGCGTGCGCAGGCGTTCGATCACCTCGTCGACCAGCACCTCCGGCGCCGAGGCCCCCGCCGTCACGCCAATGGCGCTGCGTCCCACCAGCCATGCCGGCTGAATCTGGCTGGCATTGTCGATGAGGTAGGCATCGCTGCCCAGGCGCTCGGCCAGTTCGCGCAGGCGGTTGGAATTGGAACTGTTGGCCGACCCCACCACCAGCACCAGGTCGCAATCGCGCGCCAGGGCCTTGACCGCATCCTGGCGGTTCTGCGTGGCGTAACAGATGTCATTCTTCTTCGGCCCGACGATGGCCGGGAAGCGCGCGCGCAGGGCATCGATCACCAGCGCGGTATCGTCCAGCGACAGGGTGGTCTGGGTGACGAAGGCCAGCCGCTCCGCATCGCGGACCACCAATTCCGCCACGTCCTCCGGCGTCTCCACCAGATACATACCCTCGCCCTGGTACTGGCCCAGGGTGCCCTCCACCTCGGGGTGGCCCGCATGACCGATGAGTATCACCTCCTGGCCCGCCTGCTGATGACGCACCACCTCCATGTGCACCTTGGTCACCAGCGGGCAGGTGGCATCGAAGACCTTCAGGCCACGCTTTCCGGCCTCCTCGCGCACCGCCCTGGACACGCCGTGGGCGCTGAAGATCACCGTCGCGCCCGCCGGCACCTCGTCCAGCTCGCTGACGAACAAGGCGCCCCGCTCGCGCAGGCCGTCCACCACATAGCGGTTGTGCACCACCTCATGGCGTACATAGATGGGCGCGCCAAACAACTCGAGAGCGCGTTCGACGATCTCGATGGCGCGGTTGACGCCGGCGCAAAAACCGCGCGGATTGGCCAGTTGAATCTGCATAATGACGACTTCCCGTTACTCTCGTGTGGCTTGCGGCTCATTGGAGACGGCCAGTATCTCCACCTCGAAGACAATCACATGGCCACACAGGGGATGATTGAAATCCACCAACACCTGCTCGTCGTCCACCTCCACCACCGTGCCCGGCACTTCCTCACCGGTCGGCGTGGTGAAGTTGACGATCACGCCACTGTCGAGCGGCATGTCGTGGGGAAAATCATGTACCGACAGGGTGTGCACATTGGCCGGGTCGGGGAAGCCAAAGGCATCCTGCGGCTCGATTTCAAGCGTTTGTACACTGCCGCTGTGCAGACCGTACAGCGCCCGCTCGAGGCCGGCGACCAGCGAGCCATCGCCCATGCGGAACTGCAGCGGCTCGCTGTCACGGCTGGATTCGGCCACCGTGCCATCCTTCAGCGTCAGGGTGAAATGCATCAGCACCTCGCTGTCGGGGCCGATCATCGCGGCATCACTCACGGCCTGCTTTCCCCTCATCGTGACGGCCGAACAGGCTGTCCAGCACCAGCATGACCGCGCCCACGGTAATCGCCGAATCGGCAATGTTGAAGGTCGGCCAGTACCATTGGCGGTAGTACACCTGGATGAAGTCCACCACGTAGCCCAGCGTCAGGCGATCCCAGAGATTGCCCAGCGCGCCGCCGAGGATCAGCGCCAGGGCCAGGGCCAGCCCGCGCTGCCCCGGCTTCAGGCGCACTAACCAGGCAACGATCACCACGCTCACCACCGCGGCGATGATGGCAAAGAACCAGCGTTGCCAGCCGCCCGCCGTGCTGAGGAAACTGAACGCCGCGCCTTCGTTGTGCATCAAGGTCAGGTTGAAGCCGGGAAACACGGGCATGGGCCGGTGCATGACCAGGTGCTCGCTGGCCAGGGACTTGGTCCACAGGTCCAGGGTGACCACCACGGCGGACAGAAGCAGCCATTTCAGGTTAGGCATGATGGGGCCGGCTCCGGAGGATGTGGGTGGGACGTGATTTCAACGCAAAGGGCGCAAAGACGCAAAGGGCGCAAAGAAAAACCTTGGAATAATTTGAAAAAATTTTCGCAACCGTCATGCATGCGCAACCCGGCATCCAGCACATTGCCGGAATCCCTGGATTCAGGGTCAAGCCTGGGGATATGGATTCGATTGAGCGGCCCCGAACAGAATTTTCCTTCATTTGCGTTCATTTGCGGATCGATTTCCAGGCCCCCCGAGACACCCTTTTCCTTTGCGAACCTTGCGCCCTTTGCGCTGAAAATCCCGGGCTTGCCATCACGCAAAACGCCGCGCTTCGCCCGCGCCCTCGACGTTTTCCACGCAGCGGCCGCACAGCTCCGGGTGCCCTGGATTGCTCCCGACATCGGCGCGGTGATGCCAGCAGCGGGTGCACTTGGCATGGGCCGAGGGCATCACCGCCACCCACAGCTCGTCGTTGCTGGTGAGGGTGTAATGCACCGCATCGTCGGTCTTCGCCGTGTCGCGGGCCAGGCGCGCGTCCGAGGTGATGAGCACGAAACGCAGCTCGTCACCCAGCCGTTCGAGGCGCTGGAAGATCTCCTCGCCACCGTACAGGTCCACCTCGGCGTCCAGCGAGGAGCCGATGCCACCGGCCACGCGCAGCTGCTCCAGCTCCTTGCCCACCGCCTCGCGCACTTCCTGCACCTGCGCCCAGAAGGCCAGGTCGAATTGCGGATCTTCGGCGTTTTCCGGCAGCGTGTACCACTGTTCGAGGAACACGGAATCACCGCGCTCGCCGGGCATGTACCCCCACACTTCCTCGGCAGTGAAGCTGAGGATGGGCGCCATCCAGCGCACCATGGCCTCGATGATGTGGTGCATGGCGCTCTGACAGGAACGCCGCGCACGGCTGTCGGCCTGGGTGGTGTACTGGCGGTCCTTGATGATGTCGAGATAGAAGCCGCCCAGCTCGACATTGCAGAAGTTGTGCAGTTTCTGATGGATGTGGTGGAAATCATAGCGGTCGAAGGCCGCGACGATCTCCATTTGCAGTTGGGCCGTGCGCGCCACCGCCCAGCGGTCCAGGGCCAGCATCTCGTCCACCGGCAGCAGGTGCTCGGCCGGCTCGAAGCCGTTGAGGTTGGCGAGCAGAAAGCGCGCGGTGTTGCGGATGCGGCGGTAGGCGTCGGCGGTGCGCTTGAGGATCTCGTCGGAGACGCTCATCTCGTTACGGTAGTCGGCGCCGGCCACCCACAGGCGCAGGATGTCGGCGCCGAGACTGTTGACCACCTTCTGCGGCGCCACCGTGTTGCCCCTGGACTTGGACATCTTCTGACCCTTGGCGTCCACGGTGAAGCCGTGGGTGAGCACGGCGCGGTACGGCGCCTTGCCGGTCACCGCCACCGAGGTCAGCAGCGAGGACTGGAACCAGCCGCGGTGCTGGTCCGAGCCTTCCAGGTACAGGTCCGCCGGACGGCGCAATTCGTCACGGCGATCCAGCACGCAGGCGTGGCTGACGCCGGAGTCGAACCACACGTCGAGGGTATCGGTGACCTTGTCATAATCGGCGGCATCACTGCCCAGCAGCTCGGCCGGGTCCAACTGGAACCAGGCGTCGATGCCCTTCTCCTCCACGCGCCGGGCGACCTCTTCGATCAGCTCACTGGTACGCGGGTGCAGGTGCCCGGACTGGCGGTGCACGAACAGGGCGATGGGCACGCCCCAGGTGCGCTGGCGCGAGATGCACCAGTCGGGGCGGCTCGCCACCATGCCCTCGATGCGCGCCTGGCCCCAGTCCGGCATCCAGTGGGTGTTGCGGATCTCGGCCAGGGCCGCCTGGCGCAGGCCGGCCTGGTCCCTGCTGATGTCCCGCCCCTTGTTCCCGACAAGGCCAGGATACACGCCATCCATGGCGACGCCCTGGCCCTTGTTCCCGACAAGGCCAGGATACACGCCATCCATGGCGATAAACCACTGCGGCGTGGCGCGGAAGATGATGGGCGTCTTGTGGCGCCAGCAGTGCGGATAGCTGTGGCGCAGGGCCTCCTCGTGCACCAGCGCGCCCCTGGCGCGCAACACCTCCACCACGTGCGGATTGGCCTTGAGCACGTGCTCACCGGCGAACAGTTCGGTGTCCGGCAGGAACACGCCGTTGCCGTCCACCGGGTTGTGCACCGGCAGGTGATACTTCTGCCCCACCGCGAAGTCTTCCTGGCCGTGGCCGGGCGCGGTGTGCACGCAGCCGGTGCCGGACTCGGTGGTGACGTGCTCGCCGAGGATCACCGGCACCTCACGGTCGTAAAAGGGGTGGCCCAGTTTCAGGCCTTCGAGGTCGGCGCCGCGGCAGTAGGCCACCACGCGATAGTCGTTCCTTTCATAGCGCGCCATGGCGTCCTTGAGCAGGGCCTCGGCGAGGATCAGCCGCTCCGCACCCAGCTCGCCCTCGCTCTGCACCACCACGTAGTCCAACTCAGGATGCACCGCCACCGCCTGGTTGGCGGGCAGGGTCCAGGGCGTGGTGGTCCAGATCACCACCGAGATGGGGCCCTCGCCGGTATGCCCCTCGACATGATGGCAGCGCGCCCACAGGGCCGGCTCGTCGAGCACCGCGAAGCGCACATCGATGGCGGTGGAGGTCTTGTCCTCGTATTCCACCTCGGCCTCGGCCAGCGCCGAACCGCAGTCCGTGCACCAGTGCACGGGCTTGGCGCCCTTGTGCAGGTGGCCGGCGTCGATGATGCGCCCCAGGGTGCGGATGATGTCCGCCTCGTACTGGAAATTCATCGTCAGGTAGGGATGGTCCCAGTCACCGAACACGCCGAGGCGCTTGAAGTCCTCGCACTGGCCGTCCACCTGCCTTTGCGCGTAGTCGCGGCAGGCCTGGCGGAAAGTGCTGGCGTCTACCTTCACGCCGGCCTTGCCGACCTTCTTCTCGACGTTCAGCTCGATGGGCAGGCCGTGGCAGTCCCAGCCGGGCACGTAGGGG
>DRQN01000114.1 GCA_011371455.1 Gammaproteobacteria bacterium | reverse complement strand
GCAGGGCCTCCAGGCGGCGCAGCATGCGGTCGGTGCGCCAGTCCTTGGCCAGCTCGACGGCGGCGCGGGTGAGGTGGCCCTGGTGCTTTTCCAGCTTGCCCTCGAAGCGTTCGAAGAGGGTGAAGGCGTCCGCCGTGCCGCCGGCGAAACCGGCGATGACGCGGTTGTGATACAGGCGCCGCACCTTGCGCGCATTGCCCTTCATGATGGTGTTGCCCAGCGAGACCTGGCCGTCGCCACCGATCACCACCGTGCCGTTACGGCGCACGGAGAGAATGGTTGTGCCGTGATATTGCTCCAAGGTGGAATCCTCAGTGAAAAACAGAGAAGGGGATTTTACACCATAACGGGACGGGGAGCCGGCGCGAAGCGGTTCATTCCGCCGGATAGCCGCGAATTCACCCCGCGAGGCGAGAAAGGTCTCCTCCACCGGGTCGAAATGCGTGCCGCGCTGCCGGGTGACCCATTCGACCACTTGCGTTATCAACCCGGCTTTGGGGATTTCTTCCGGGCCCGCGGATGGGCCTGATCGTAGACCTGCGCCAGATGCTGAAAGTCGAGGTGCGTGTACACCTGCGTGGTACTGATGTCGGCATGGCCCAGCAATTCCTGTACCGCGCGCAGATCGCCGCTGGATTCCAGCAGATGGCTGGCGAAGGCGTGGCGTAACTTGTGCGGGTGCACTCGGCTGTCGAGGCCCTGCCGGCGGCCCCAGCGGGCGAGGCGCGCCTGTACCGCGCGCGGCGTGAGGCGGGTGCCGCGCCGGCTGACGAACAGCGCCGGCTCGCCTGCCGCGGCCAGCTCGCCACGTACCGCCTGCCAGCGCCGCAGGGCCTCGATGGCATGACGGCCCACCGGCAGATCCCGCTGCTTGTTGCCCTTGCCGGTGACGCGCAACGCCCCGGCGCGCAGATCCACCTGTCCCAGGTCCAGCGACACCAGCTCGGCCAGGCGCAGGCCGGAGGAATACAGCAGCTCCATCAGCGCCAGGTCCCGCACCGCCAGCGGATCGCTGGCATCGATGGCCAGCAGGCGGGCCATCTGATCCGTGTCCAGCGGTTCAGGCAGTTTGCGCGGCGACCCGGGCGCACTGACGCCGACCACGGGATTTTGCGAGACCTGCCCCTCGCCGGCAAGATAGTGAAAAAAGCTGCGCGCGGCGGACAGCCGCCGCGCCACGCTGCGCCCGCCGAGGCCGCGGCGGTGGGATTCCGCCGAGAAACGCCGCACCTGCTGCGCGTCCAGCGCGGCCCAGCGCTCGATGCCCTGGGCCTCGCAGAAGCTCAGCAGATGGGAAAGGTCACGCCGATAGCCATCGAGGGTGTGCGGGGAATAATGGCGTTGGGATCGCAGGTGGTCGAGGAAGCGATCCAGCCACTGACGCTCAGCAGCGTGCATTGGCCGGGCCGGCTACGCCTCTGTCAGCCGAAGATGGGGACCCAGCGCGGCGGCGATCACCTGCGCCATGCGGGTCAGGAAGACAACATCGCCGCCAGGAACGAAGCGGTGGGTGTCGCCGCTGCCGATGGCCAGCAGGCCGATCCCGCCCTCCTTGCCCAGCGGCAACACCACGCCGGAGCCGACGGCATCGGCCTGCTCGCCGAACAACAGCGCCCGCTGTTCCTCCCTGAGGCGGCCGCAGAAGGGCCGGCCGGTGCTGAGCAGATGCTGGAAGGGCTCGCGCAGGGCCGCCAGGTCGCGCACGAATTCGTCACGGCCAGCCAGGCTCTCGTCCCGTGGCGGCGCCATCAGGTGCAGGGCCGCCACATCGGCCGAATAGTCGCGCCGCAGGCGGCTGGTGATCAGCGTCATCAAGCCTTCCAGGCCCCGGCATTCCATCAGCAGCAGGGTCAGCTGGTGCAGTTGGGTATTGAGGCGGTCGTTCTCGCGCGCCACCGCCAGCAATTCTTCCAGCTGCGTCTTCAGCGTCTCGTTCTGTGCGCGCAGCATGGCCACCTGCCGTTCCACCAGCGAAATGGCGCCGCCGGCCTCATGCGGCAGATACAGATCCGGCAGCAGCCAGAGATTGTGTGCAAAGAAGTCGCGGTGGTCGCGGAGGTATTCCGCCACCGCCTGCTCGTCGATCACCTGCGCATCGCTCGTCATAGTCTGATACTGCCCTCGAATACGGTTTCCGCGGGGCCGGTCATGAACACCGGCGCATCACCCCCGGCCCATCGTATCAGAAGTCGCCCGCCCAGCAGGTCGACGGCCACTTCGTCATCCACCAGCCCCCAGCGATGCGCCACCACTGCCGCCGCGCAGGCGCCGGTGCCGCAGGCCTGGGTCTCGCCGCTGCCGCGCTCGAACACGCGCAGACGGATCTGCCGGCGCGAGAGCGGCTGCACGAAGCCCACATTGGCGCGCTCGGGAAAGCGGCGATGGCCCTCGACGCGCGGCCCCCACTCGGCCACCGGCGCCGTGTCCACGTCATCGACCCGGATCACCGCGTGCGGATTACCCATGGAGACGGCGCCGATCTCCAGCGTGGTGTCATCCAGCGCCAGGGTATAACGCGCCGCCTCGACCTCGGCCTCGAAGGGAATGTCGGCCGGCGCAAAGCGTGGCGCACCCATGTCCACCGTCACCCGGCCGTCGTCCTCGATGCGCGGCCGGATCACCCCGGAGGCCGTCTCCACGCTGATCTCGCGCTTGTCCGTAAGGCACCGATCCACCACAAAGCGGGCAAAACAGCGCGCGCCATTGCCGCACTGCCCCACCTCACCGCCATCGGCATTGAAAATCCGGTAGCGAAAATCCACATCCGGCGATTCCGACCGTTCCACCAGCAACAGCTGATCACAACCCACGCCACGATGGCGGTCGGCGATAAAGCGCACCTGTTCGGGCGACAGGTCGACGGCCTGGTTGATGGCATCGATGACCACGAAATCATTGCCCAGGCCGTGCATCTTGGTAAACAGCAGATTCATGCCGCGATGGTTGCAAACTCGGCCCGGCTATTCAAGCTGGGTACAGGTTGGCGGCGGAAACTATGCGGCAATGCCTTGGAAAGGCCCAGCCACCATGTCCCACAAAAAACCCGACTGCCTCGGCAACTACGACTTCGAGCACATCGCCTTCTACGCCAAACGGCGCTTTGTCGACGGCTGCGACACCGTCGCCCTCATCGCCCAGGCAACGAGCGAACGCGCCAAGGAAGAAATCGCCCTGGTCTCCATG
>DRQN01000113.1 GCA_011371455.1 Gammaproteobacteria bacterium | reverse complement strand
CGGACGAGGCGGTGAAGACCTTCTACCGCGCCGCCCCCGGCAACGTGCCCACCCAGCAGGCCTTCAGCCAGGACGAGCGCTGGCCGTCGCTGGACGACGACCGTGCCGCGGGTTGCATCCGCGACCTCGAGCACGCCTACTCCAGCGAGGGCGGCCTGGCCGTGCTCTACGGCAACATCGCCGAGGACGGCTGCGTGGTGAAGACCGCCGGGGTGGACGAGTCCATTCTTACTTTCAGCGGCCCGGCGCGCATCTTCGAGAGCCAGGACGATGCCGTGGCGGCCATCCTCGGCGACCGGATAAAGGAAGGTGACGTGCTCATCATCCGCTACGAAGGCCCGCGCGGCGGCCCCGGCATGCAGGAGATGCTCTACCCCACCAGCTACCTGAAGTCCAAGGGCCTGGGCAAGGCCTGCGCCCTGATCACCGACGGCCGCTTCTCCGGCGGTACTTCCGGCCTGTCCATCGGCCACGCCTCGCCCGAGGCCGCCGAGGGCGGTGCCATCGGCCTGGTGGAGGAGGGGGACACTATCGAGATCGATATTCCCAATCGCTCCATTCGTCTGGCCATCGATGACGAAGGGCTGGCGGCACGGCGCGCGGCCATGGAGGCGAAGGGGAGGGCGGCGTGGAAGCCGCAGGGACGGAACCGGCAGGTATCGGCGGCGTTGCGCGCCTATGCGGCGCTCACCACCTCCGCCTCACGCGGTGCGGTGCGGGATGTGAGCCAGCTCGAAAAGTAGCGGGAACGGGCCGTGCCCGCGGATTCTCAAGTCGTGCTGAAACCCGAGGCCGGCGCGGTGTTCGGAACGCCGGGATGAAAACGCGGAGAACGCAAGGAAAACGATGGAAAACCCTGCTGAAAGCAGGGGCTGAAAACACCCCTCTGTCCTCTGCGCCATTCCTCGATTTTCCATTGCGCGGAACGGATCGAACAGTTGCCTGCCTCATCCGCCCTGAACCCACGGATTCGGGTCAGAGCGAACTCCAGCTCGACTTCTTGCGCGGCCGCAGGCTGGGGGCGATCAGGCCGAGAATGATGCCGAGGACGATCACCCCGGCGCCGGTGAGAAACCACTCGCGCTCGGCGCTGTCGCGCAGCATCTGGTTTTCCTGCTGTACCAGTTCGTGCTCGTTTTCCAGCTCCAGCAGCTGCTTTTTCAGGCGGGCATTTTCATTTTCCAGCTGCAGGGGCTTGGCGGCGACGCGGCGCAGCCGGTTGAGTTCCTCGTTGAGCTTCTCATCCTGCTTCTTCAGCGCGGCATACTGTTTGCTGAGGTTGCTTTCCTTGCTGCTGGTGGCCGCCAATTCTTCCTTCAGGCGGGTATTCCTTGCTTCCAACTCGGCCAGTTTTTTCTCCGCCGCCGCCAGGCGCTGCCTGGCGATGGGGGTCGAGGTGAGGTACTGATTCAGCACCCAGCCCTCGGTGCCATCGGCAAGGCGCACGCGACTGTATTTATCGGATTTTTCCAACACCTCCATCCTGGTGCCACTGGGCAGGGTGCGCAGTATCTGGTGTTGATTGGATTGCCCCGAGCGCAGGGTGATGACGATCTGGTCAATGACGTATTTCGTTTCGGCATAGACGCCGCTGCCCAGCAGCAGCAGACAAAGGGCAAAGAGCAGTTTTCTGGTCATGGCTTGGGGCACCAAGTTACTTGCGTAATGAAGTCGGCTGAGGCCGGTGGGGGCCGGCGTCATGGTGGCGTTCGAGGCCTTGCTTGCACATTGGTTTGCGATCCGCGATGCTTGTCGCCACATGGGAATGCAGGAGGCTGCGGCGATAATACTCTATCACCATGGTGGACTCAAAAGCCCGGCCCGTGCAAACAGATTCTAAAGGCCGCGTTTGGTGGCCGTTATTGGTTCCCGGCGGAATTGACCTGATCGGCGGGCTTGATATACTTTTGCGCCTGACTGGGGGGGCGCGATAATTCTTGCGGTCGGCGCCGCGGTAACGGAAGATTCCAACTTTAGTGAAAGGTATTGTTCCATGACAAAAAGAAGCGGAATGGTTGTACTGCTCATTGCCTTGATGATGAGCGCGGGGGGAGTTTACGCAGCAGAGAAGAACATTGCCGGCAGCATGCGTGATGGCGAGGGAGATCCGGCAGCCGGCAAGGAAAAGGCCGAGATGTGTGGGGGGTGTCACGGCGCCGAGGGCATGAGTGTCGATCCCGCCTTTCCGCATCTGGCAGGCCAGTATGCGGGCTATATCTTCAAGCAAACGCTGGACTTTCAGCTGGGCAACCGCAGCGATGACACCATGAGCGCCATGGCGGGCATGGTTACCGACGCTCAGGACCTGAAGGATATCTCCGCCTATTACGCCAGCCTGAAAATGATGAAAGGCACGCCGGGTGGTGATGCCAAGCTGATCGAGCAGGGCGAGAAGCTGTACCTGAGCGGCAACAAGAAGCTGGGCGACTTTGCCGCCTGTATCCGCTGCCATGGCGAGAAGGGCAAGGGGCTGGACAAGAAGAACGCACTGTTCCCCGTGATCGGCGGGCAGAGTAAGGACTATCTGATCAAGCAGCTCAGGGACTTCAAGTCCGGCGCCCGCAGCAACGATCCGGCCAGTATGATGGCCGCGGTGGCGCAGGGCATGACCGACGAGGAAATCATTGCCGTGTCGGAGTATCTGGCCGGCCTCTGAGCCGATTGACTGCGATGACCCAAGAGCGCGCCCCGGTCGACCGGGGCGCGCTTTTTTGGTTTTGGTGCTCGAGGGTTTTAGCGCGCAAAGGCGACCAGGTGGTGCACATCGGGGCGGATGGCTGCCTGTTCGCCGATGGCATGGTCGAGATGGCTGGGGAACAGGGACAGCAGTCGGGTGCCGGTGGGCAGTTCCAGGGTGTAGAGCGTCTCGGCGCCCTTGAAGGCCTTTTGCACGATGCGCGCCTGCAGCCGGCCGCCGGGGTCGGGGATGATGTCGTCGGGGCGCAGCAGCAGTTCCACGGGCGTGCCTGGCGGCCAGTCATAGGCGCGGTCGCCTTGCAGTACGCCGAGTTCCGTCTCCACCGTGTCGCGGCTCAGCATGGTGCCGGCGATGAACACGCCCTGGCCGATGAAGTCGGCGACGAAGCGGTCCTGGGGTTCGTGGTAGAGGTTGAAGGGCGTGTCCCACTGCAGGATGCGTCCCTGCGACATGACGCCGACCTGGTCGCCGAGGGCGAAGGCCTCGTCCTGGTGGTGGGTGACGAGGATGCCGGTAATGCCGGCGTCTTTGAGGATGTCGCGTACCTCGAGGCTGAGGCGTTCGCGGGTGTCCACGTCGAGATTGGAGAAGGGTTCGTCCATGAGGATGGCCCGCGGTTCGGCGGCGAGGGCGCGGGCCAGGGCCACGCGCTGTTGCTGGCCGCCGGACAGTTCGTGGGGATAGCGCGCGGCCAGGTCCGACAGTCCGACCAGCTTGAGCATGCGCGCGACGGTGTCGCGCCGTTGCCGGGCCGACTGCTTGCGCAGGGCGAAGCCGACATTGTCGCCCACCGTCATGTGCGGGAACAGGGCATAGTCCTGAAACACCATGCCCAGGCGGCGCCTTTCCGGGGCCAGAGTGTAGCCGGGGCGTGACAGGCTGGCGTCGCCGAGGCGGATTTCACCCTGGCTGATGGGCTCGAAGCCGGCGATGGCGCGCAGTGCGGTGGTCTTGCCGCAGCCGCTGGGGCCGAGCAGGCAGGCCAGGCTGCCCTCGTTGACGTGCAGGGACAGGCCGCTGACCACCACGTGTTCGCGGTAGCGGCATTCGATGTTCTTGATGTCCAGTAAGGGTTGCATCGCGCGGATAATAGCAGAGGCGCGGTGGCGCGGGTCGGCCGTCAGCCGAGAAGGAATTCCAGCAGGGCCTTTTGCGAGTGCAGGCGGTTCTCGGCCTCGTCCCACACCACGCTCTGCGGGCCGTCGATGACTTCGGCCGTCACTTCTTCGCCGCGGTGGGCGGGCAGGCAGTGCATGAACAGGGCATCGGGGGCGGCCTGCGCCATCAGCGCGGCATCGACCTGGTAGTCGGCAAAGGCCTTTTCACGTGCTGCCTGTTCCTCTTCCTGGCCCATGCTGGACCAGACGTCGGTGACCACCAGATCGGCGCCGGCCACGGCCTCGGCGGGGGTGGCGCAGAGGTGTGCATGGCCTTCGCTGGCCGCCAGTATCGCCGCGCCGGGCAGGTAGCCCTCGGGGGCGGCGATGCGCAGCTGGAAATCGAACAGGCGCGCGGCGTTGATGTACGAATGGCACATGTTGTTGCCGTCGCCGATCCAGGCCACGGTGCGGCCGGTGATGTCGCCGCGCTGCTCGGTCCAGGTCTGCATGTCGG
>DRQN01000112.1 GCA_011371455.1 Gammaproteobacteria bacterium | reverse complement strand
GACGACGAGGAAAAAGACGGGAAGGAGGATGAGTTCTGGGAAGAGGTCCATGAGTTCATGGGCAACTTCATGCTGGTGCTGATCTTCCTGCATATTGCCGGTGTCGTCGTATCGTCGCGGCTGCATGGCGAGAACCTGGTCAAGGCGATGATCGACGGCAGAAAGAGGATCTCCTGACCTGCGGTGACGAAACCGGGGTTTCGCCAGGCCGGGCGCGGAGATTATCGCGATGAGAGATAGTACTGGAACAGGACCGGGTCCTGCCGCTTGAGCCGGGCGCGCAGGGTGATGTCGTCGTCGCCTTGCGCAGACAGCCCGGTCAGCTGGTACAGGGTGCGGTAACTGGCGGGGCAGTCTGCCGTCTCGTGGCGGGGGCCGGCGAGCATCTTTCCGAGGCCGGGTTTTTTTAACAGCAGCCAGGCCGGAAAGTTGTGGACCGGCAGTTCCGGCTCCAGTTCGAGAAAGGCTTCCCATTGCCGGTGCAGTTCCGTATCGCTGCCGGATTCGATGGCGTCGCCTTGTTCCGGGAACCGCCAGCAAAGGTTGAACCAGCTCAGCAAGGCGTCGTGCCGTCGATGCAGGCGCTCGCAGGCACGGGCATGGCGCTGCAGCAATACGGGATCACCTTGCCACTCAGGGACCTGTTCCACCGCCTGTCGCGCGCTGTCCCAGTCCATCGCCTGGCTGGCGGCATGGCTCAGGTGCCGTTCGGGGTGTGCCGCGTGGTAGGGCTGGTCGCGCAAGGCGGCGGCCAGGCGGCGCCAGAGGGGGATCAGGAGGTTGCGGCTGTCTTTGCCCAGCAGGTTTTCCGCCAGCGGGGTCAGGGTCTCTTGCAGCATCCGCAGTTCGGCAGCGACATCGTCGACCGGTGTGGCGAGGTTTTCCGCCGCTTCCACCAGCTGTTCCAGTTCGCCCAGGTGGATGTGATCGGGCGCGGTGTCATAGAGGCCTTCCAGTTGGCGCCGTGCCTCGCCGGTATCGCGGTTGGCCAGGGCCTGGATGATGCCGTTGACCCGGTTGGTGGCCGGGGTATCGGTGAACATGTCCAGCTGCGGCTGATCTTTCGGCTTGTGGTAGCGCTGGTGGAAGCAGTCGTCCAGCGCGCCGTTTTGGCTGAAGCGCAGGGGACGCGACAGGTCGTTGCGCCAGGCGTGATAGGTGAGGGTTTCCGCCTGCCAGCCCCGGCGCCGCAGGTAATCAGCGGCCTGCATCAATTGCTGCCGGATGTGCTGTGGATCGCCAAACAGGGCCTCGTCGAGTGTGTCGAGTTCGCCGTTGCGCCAGGCCTCGTAGTCGGCATAGGTCAGACGGCCTTCCTGCAGCAGAAATTCCAGGGGCTGGTATTCGCCCTGCTCCAGCAATAGCTGATCGACAGCGTATTGGATGTGTTGCGGTTTGTTGTTCATCTGTTCTCGAAGGTATTGTTCTCACTTTTGCCGCGGCCATGGTCGTGCAACGGCCCAAACAGCGCCTCCAGATCCTGTTCAGTCCATTGCAGTTCGTCATTGCCGCCTGCCTGATACAGGCCGTCGGCCAGGGCCTGCTTGTGTCGTTGCATGGCGTGAATCTTTTCCTCCACGGTTCCTTCGCAAATGAGCTTGTAGACGAAGACCGTCTGTTGCTGGCCGATGCGGTGGGCGCGGTCGGTGGCCTGGCGTTCCACGGCGGGGTTCCACCAGGGGTCGTAGTGGATGACGGTGTCGGCGCGGGTGAGATTGAGCCCGACACCGCCGGCCTTGAGACTGATGAGAAACAGCGGTACCTCGCCATCCTGAAATTGCTGCACGGGTCTTTCCCGGTCGCGGGTCTGGCCGGTGAGTTTGGCATAAGCGATGTTGGCGCTTTTCAATTCGTCTTCGATCAGCCCCAGCATGCCGGTGAATTGGGAAAACAATAGAATACGCCGGCCTTCTTCGATCATTTCCGGCAGCAGCTCCATGAGCAGGGTCAGTTTTGCCGATTGCCTGACCTTTTGCGCGTTTTCCAGTTTCACCAGGCGTGGGTCGCAGCAGACCTGGCGCAGTTTCAACAGGGCATCCAGTACCACGATATGGCTGCGCTCCATGCCCCGGCGCTCGATTTCCTCGCGTACCCGGCGGTGCATGGCCAGGCGTACGCTCTCGTAGAGTTCCCGCTGTTTTCCTTCCAGCACCACGGTCTGGATGATTTCCGTCTTGTCCGGCAGCTCCGTGGCCACCTGTTGCTTGCTGCGGCGCAGCAGAAAGGGGCGAATGCGACGGCTGAGCCGTTCCGCGCTGGCTTCGTCGGCCCGCTTTTCGATGGGCGTGCGGAAATGGCGCCGAAACTGTTTGCTGTCGCCCAGCAGGCCGGGAAGCAGGAAATCGAACAGCGACCACAACTCGCCCAGATGGTTTTCCAGGGGCGTGCCGGTGAGACACAGGCGATGACGGGCGTCGATTTCGCGCACCACGCGGCTGGCCTGCGTCCTGGCGTTTTTGATCACTTGCGCCTCGTCGAGGACCAACAGGTGAAACGCCTCGGCCAACAGGTGTTCCTTGTCCCGGGACAAAAGAGGGTAGGTGGTGAGAACCAGGTCGTGACGGGCGATTTCGGCGAAGCGTTCATGGCGCTGGGGGCCGTGCAGAACCAGCACCTTGAGCTGCGGTGTAAAGCGCTCGGCTTCGTGGCGCCAGTTGAACATCAGGCTGGTGGGGGCGATCACCAGGCTGGGGCGGTCGGCGCGGCCCTGTTGTTTTTCCAGCAGCATGTGGGCCAGAACCTGTATGGTCTTGCCCAGTCCCATGTCATCGGCCAGGATGCCGGCCAGCCGGTATTCGCGCAGGAACTGCAGCCAGTCCAGGCCGCGTTGCTGATAGGGGCGCAGGGTGGCCAGCAGGCCTTCGGGTGACGGCACCGTGGGGATGCCGTCCAGCTCGCGCAGACGCCGGGCCAGTTGCCTTGCATCATCGTCGCCCTGCCAGTGCAGGCCGGGGCCGTCTTCGTCATGGTCCAGGGCGGTGAAGCGCGCCAGTTGCACGCGGCTGAGGCGCAGGCGCTGGCCATCGTTGCGGGTGGCGTCGCCGAACATTTCCAGCAGGGTCTCCAGCAGGGGCAGTACCTGCTTTGCGGGCAGGAGCAGCAGACGTTCGCCGAGCTGTTGCCCGGTCTGTTCGTCCTGCGGTCCATCCCCCGATTCATCGTTCGCCTCGCCAGGCAGGGGAACGATGAAGCTTCGCGTAGCGATTTCCTCCGCCTTCGGCAGGCCGCGGGGGAAGTTGTGCAGATATTCCAGCAGGATGGGCAGCAGGTCGATGCGCTGGCCTTCGACCTCCACCCCCAGGCCCATGCTGAACCAGTCCTGCTGCTCCAATCGATCGACGTCGCAATACCAGCGCGAGGCCTCGGCGAGCTGGAAACGGAAGTTGTCGTATTCGATGCGCCAGCCCCGGGCCCGTAACTTGGGAACGCCTTCCACCTGGAAATCCAGCCAGCTTTCGGCATCGTTGCCGATGAAGTCGATCTCAAGAGCAAAACAAACGCCGCCGGCCGCCTGATCAAAATCCTCGTCTTCCTCGAAACCCCACTTGCGCAATGCCTTTACCGCTGCCCGCTCGGCCTTTTCGTCACGCGGCACCCGGGTGACGCGTTTGCCATCGAAATGTACGGAGGGGCCCCGGTAGGGCAAGCGGATACCACCGTAGTCGAAACTGAGACGAGCAAAGTCCTCGCATTCACCCCAGTCCCCCCAGACGTGCTGTTCAGTCGAGGTCAGACACAGACAGGGCGTCGGCGCGACCCGTGGCGCGGTGACGAGTTCGAAGTGCTGCAAGGGCGGGATATCCGCATCGGGGTAGCGCTGTTGCAAGTCGTTTTGCAGCGCCGTGACCTGTTCGGGCTCCACTGCTGGCAGCCCGAGCAGCTCCGTGATCAGCGCGTCGGGCAATCCGGACGTGACGGTACCGCATTGGCCTTGCCGGCTGTCCAGGTACCAGGGGGGCGACAGCGGTATCAGTTGATCGGCCTCGGGGTCGAGTGCCCAGTCGCAGCGTTGATTGCCGAAATCATCGACCGCCCAGCGCAGTTCCAGCGCGCGCGGGGTGCCTTGTTTCAGCCGGGCGCCTCTCCGCACGTGTTGCAGAAAACAACGCCCGCTGGCGAGCATGGCCTCCAGTATATGGGCCAATCCGGGGCCGCGGAGCACGGGAACCCCCGACTCGGGAGAGCGTGGCAATCGATTAAGGGCTTCGAGCAGCTCGATGTCACGGGCTTCCAGGAAACGCGCCGGGTTGGGGCGCGCTGCCCGGCCGGGCTCGAAGTAGCCGCTTGTGGAATAGGCACCGTTCTTCAGGCGGCGCGCGGCGAAGGTCTCGATGAGCAAACCGTTTTCGTCGGGTTGCAAGACATAGAGCAGCGCTTGCCGGGAGGGTTCTGGCCGGTGGTTCCAGGGTGTTTCCCTGGTGGCGGGGGCGGCGGGTAATGCCTGCTTGTCCTGGAGCGCCTGCAACAGCACCGCGGCCACGTGTTCGCAATTCCTTTTTGTTGCACAGCTGCATTCGCCATTGATGGCAATGGCGCCGTCAGTCCTGGCGGTGCGGATATAGACCCGAATCGGGCGGCTGCCGGCGTGCGGGATGACGGCGGTGATCAATTCGCCGCCACGCTGAATGTTCGGCGCGCTGATCCGGCCGTTGGTGAACAGATCCCATCCTTTTGCGAGCTGATGCGGGGGGATTTGCGCGGTGATATCTTCCAGGGTGAATTGCATGCGCGCATTATAGCGGGGCTTGTCTATCATTGTGCACACGGCGAACATCGCATCTTCCCGTTGTGCGAGCCATGCGCATGACGACCCTGCATGGCCGCGAAGCCTCATGCAAATCTCTTTGCAATCAACAGATTATGATTTTTCGTGAGGTGTTTTGTCAGGTCCCGTAAAGGGTTTGAAAACTGTCTGCGGCTTTCCGCAATGCCGTAACCGCCATCGATGGCAACCTGCTGTTGCCCCCAAAACCGGTTACAATGCGCCGATGGATGATTTGACCCTGGTTCAGCGCATTGCGGTATGGGCGCTGCCCGTACTGTTCGCCATCACCGTACATGAAGTGGCGCACGGCTGGGTGGCGCGCAAGCTGGGCGACCCCACCGCCATGATGCTGGGCCGCCTGACCCTCAATCCCCTCAAGCATATCGATCCCGTTGGCACCATTCTGGTGCCGCTGGTGCTGATGTTTCTTGGCGGGTTCATCTTCGGCTGGGCGAAGCCGGTGCCGGTGACCTGGGAGAATCTGAAGAACCCCAAGCGCGACATGATGCTGGTGGCCATTGCCGGGCCGTTGTCCAACCTGCTCATGGCCATCGCCTGGGCCTTTGTGATGAAGCTGGGCTTCATGCTGGGGCAGGGACTGGAGTGGCTGGCCTGGCCGCTGATCTACATGGGCGGGGCGGGGATCACCATCAATGTGGTGCTGTGCCTGCTCAACCTGCTGCCCATTCCGCCGCTGGATGGCGGGCGTGTGCTGTCGGGGCTGTTGCCCGGTCCGTGGGCCTGGCGGCTCAATCAACTGGAGCCCTACGGCTTTTTCATCCTCATCGGTCTGCTGGCCACCGGTCTGCTGAGCAAGATACTGGGGCCGCCGCTTTCCATGGCGCAGATGGCCTTGTTCCGCCTCGCGGGGCTGGGCTGAGCCCCTGCCTGTTAAACAACAAGAATTTTTGTCAAAGAGAGGAAATACGGTTTGAGTTCTTCGGTTCCGAGCCAATATCATCGCGTGCTGTCGGGCATGCGCCCCACTGGCCAGTTGCACCTGGGCCACTACCACGGGGTGCTGAAAAACTGGGTGCGGCTGCAGCACGAGCATGAGTGCTTTTTCTTCGTTGCCGACTGGCACGCCCTGACCACCCACTACGAAGATCCGTCCATCATTGGCGACAGCGTGTGGGACATGGTCATCGACTGGCTGGCAGCGGGCGTCAGCCCCGGTTCGGCCAGGCTGTTCATCCAGTCGCAGGTGCCGGAGCACGCCGAGCTGCACCTGCTGCTGTCCATGATGACGCCGCTCAGCTGGCTGGAGCGCGTGCCCACCTACAAGGATCAGCAGGAGGCGCTGAAGGAAAAGGATCTGGCCACCTACGGCTTTCTTGGCTATCCGCTGTTGCAGAGCGCCGACATCCTCATCTACAAGGCCGGCCAGGTGCCGGTGGGCGAGGACCAGGTGGCGCATGTCGAACTGACCCGCGAGGTGGCGCGGCGCTTCAACCATCTCTATGGCCGCGAGCGCGGTTTCGAGGAGAAGGCCGAGGCCGCCATCAAGAAGATGGGCAAGAAAAACGCGAAACTCTACAACAGCTTACGCAAACGTTATCAGGAACAGGGTGATCATGGCGCGCTGGAAACCGCGCAGGCCCTGCTGGAGTCGCAGGCCAACATCACCCTCGGCGATCGCGAGCGTCTGTTCGGCTATCTCGAAGGCGGCGGCCGCATCATCCTGCCGGAGCCGCTGGCCCTGCTCACCGAGGCCCCGAAGATGCCGGGGCTGGACGGGCAGAAGATGTCCAAGTCCTACGGCAACACCATTCCCCTGCGCGCCGATCCCAGGCAGGTCGAGCAGGATCTGCGCACCATGCCCACGGACCCGGCACGGGTGCGCCGCACCGATCCCGGCGACCCCGGCAAGTGCCCGGTGTGGCAGCTGCACGAGGTCTATTCCGACGACGCCACCCGCAAGTGGGTCAACGAGGGCTGCCGCTCCGCCGGTATCGGCTGCATCGACTGCAAGCAGCCGGTGATCGAGGCGGTGCTGGCCGAGTTGGCGCCGATCCGCGAGCGCGCGCAGGAATACATCGGCAATCCCAAACTGGTGCGCAATATCATCAACGAGGGCAACGAGGCCGCCCGCGACGTCGCCCGCGACACCCTGGAAGAGGTACGCGAGGCCATGGGGCTTGCGTACACCTGATGAGCGGCGATACCCCTCAAGCCACGGACACGGCAGCGGACCCGCCGCCCGCGCAGGGCGAGCGGGTGGCGGAGGCCCCGCCGCACAATCCGCAGCAGGAGGAAATGCCCTTCGCCGTGGTGCAGGGCGAGGCGGTCACCACCCTGCCCAAGGACCTGTACATCCCGCCGGAGGCGCTGGAGGTCTTTCTGGAGGCCTTCGAGGGGCCGCTGGACCTGCTGCTGTACCTCATCAAGCGCCAGAACCTGGATGTGCTCGATATCCCCATTGCCGAGATCACCCGTCAGTACATGGAATACGTCGAGATGATGAAGGCGCTGAACCTGGAGCTGGCGGCGGACTACCTGGTGATGGCCGCGATGCTGGCGGAGATCAAGTCGCGCATGCTGCTGCCGCGCCCGGTGGAGGTGGACGACGAAGACGACCCGCGCGCCGAGCTGGTGCGGCGTCTGCAGGAATACGAGCGCTTCAAGCAGGCGGCGGAAGACATCGACGGGCTGCCGCGCCTCAACCGCGACGTGTTCCAGGCCTCGGCGAAGGCGCCCGATCTCCGCCTCACCAGGCCCGAGCCGGCGGTGGACCTGCGCGAACTGATCACCGCCTTTCGTGAAGTGCTGACACGCGCCGAGATGTTCACCAGCCACCAGGTGAGCATGGAATCCCTGTCCGTGCGCGAGCGCATGTCCGAGATCCTGGATCGGGTATCGACGGACCGTTTCATGCCCTTCAGCGGCCTGTTCACCCCGGAAGAGGGCCGTTTGGGCGTGGTGGTGACTTTTCTCGCCATCCTCGAACTGGTGAAGGAATCCCTGCTCGAACTGATCCAGACCGACCCCTTCGAACCCATACACGTCAAGGTTCGGGCGCAGCTCGGCACCGAACCGGAACTGGAGTTTTGAGGTAACGATGCCATGTCATTGAGCCCCGAAAAGACCAAGAACATCGTCGAGGCGGCACTGCTGGCCGCCGGCCAGCCGCTGTCCATCGACCGCCTGCTGACCCTGTTTCTGGACGAATACCAGCCCACGCGCGACGAACTGCGCGCCGCCCTCGCCAGCCTCGCCGAGGACTGCGAGGGGCGCGGCGTCGAGCTGGTGGAGGTCAGCTCCGGCTTCCGCTACCAGGCCAGGCAGGACTACGCCCAGTGGGTGGCGCGGCTGTGGGAGGAAAAGCCCGCGCGCTATTCCCGTGCGCTGCTGGAAACCCTGTCACTGATCGCCTATCGCCAACCCATCACCCGCGGCGAAATCGAGGACATCCGTGGCGTCAGCGTCAGCTCGCACATCATGAAAACCCTGCAGGAGCGTGACTGGGTGAAAGTGGTCGGTCACCGCGACGTGCCCGGCCGGCCCGCCATGTACGCCACCACGCGCCAGTTCCTCGATTACTTCGGCCTCAAGGGACTGGGTGATCTGCCCACCCTGGCGGAGATCCGCGACATCGACAGCATCAACGCCGAGCTGGATCTGGCGGAGCCGGGCAGCGAGCAGGCCGACGCGGCAGGCGAGGCGGCGGAGGCCCCGGCCGACCAGCTGTCCATCGACGAGATCGTGGCGGCGGAGGCCGCGGCCGTTGAGGCCGCCGAGGCGCGTGGCGAAAGTGACGCCGACGAAACGGACATCGCCGACACGGACGGCGAAACCCCGCTGGCCGGGGAGGATGGCGAAGTCGTTGCCGCCGAGACGGCAGAATCCCCTGACAAGCCAAACGTCGACACGACGGACGAACACACCCGGCAATCACCAGCGGAAACCCCCCAGTGAGTGAAAAGTTGCAAAAAGTGCTGGCCCGCGCCGGCTTCGGCTCGCGCCGTGAAATCGAGGGCTGGATCAGCGAAGGCCGCGTCAAGGTCAACGGCAAGGTGGCGACGCTGGGCGACCGGGTCGATGGCACGGACCGCCTCGAAGTGGACGGCAAGCGCATCCACCCCGGCAAGCTGAAGGACAAGCGCACCCGCGTGCTCGCCTATCACAAGCCGGTGGGCAAGGTCTGCACCCGCCACGACCCGGAAAGGCGCCCGACCATCTACGAAGACCTGCCGCCACTGGCCGGTGGTCGCTGGATCAGCGTCGGCCGCCTGGACCTCAACACCAGCGGCCTGCTGCTGCTCACCACCGACGGCGAGCTGGCCAACCGGCTGATGCATCCCTCGCAGCAGATCGAACGCGAATATGCGGTACGCGTGCTCGGCGACGTCACGCCGGAGATGTTGAAAAACATGCAAGAGGGGGTGGAGTTGGAAGACGGCAAGGCCCACTTCGATGCCATCCGCGACGTCGGTGGCGAGGGCGCCAATCACTGGTACCACGTCATCCTGCGCGAAGGCCGCAACCGCGAAGTGCGCCGCCTGTGGGAATCCCAGGGCGTGCAGGTCAGCCGCCTGCAGCGGGTGCGTTTCGGCCCCGTCAGTCTGCCGCGCTGGCAGAAGCCGGGGCGCTGGGAAGACCTCGACGAAAAGGCCATCGAGCACCTGCTGAGCATCACCGGACTGGCCACCAGGGTGGGCCGGCGCGGCGTCAGCAAGGCGTTTCAGAAAAAGCGTCCGCGCAAGGCGCCGCGCGCGCGGCGGTGATTCGAAGATACGGATTCAGGTTCCACGTCGACGCCGAATCGGGGCGAATCCCGTTCGTGGTTCATTGATCAAGCCATGGCATATAAGACGCGGAGGGCACTGGAGCCACGGAGAAATTCGCTGAAAGCTCCGTGCCTCCGCGGCTCTGTGGTCTCCGTGTTTCCATCCCGGCCCGTCGGTATGGCCCGCCCCAGGCCCGTAGGGTGTCTTCCAGCCGCGCTCGATAAGGCTTTTCGCCGCTCACCCTGTCTAACGAAGAAAGGGGGCTGAACTGCCCCCCTTTTTTCGTTATGCCGCCGAGGCGGCCGCCTTTTCGCGCAGCGTCTTCGCCGCGCTCACCATGTTTTTCAGCGCCCGCTCGACCTCCGGCCAGCCGCGGGTCTTGAGGCCGCAGTCGGGGTTGATCCACAGGCGCTCG
>DRQN01000111.1 GCA_011371455.1 Gammaproteobacteria bacterium | reverse complement strand
ATGGCGGAGAGCGAGGGATTCGAACCCTCGATGGGCGTTAACCCATACACCCTTAGCAGGGGTGCGCCTTCAGCCACTCGGCCAGCTCTCCGGGTGATCGACACCCACCGCCGGTCAACCCGGCAGGGCGGCTATTCTCCCAAAAATACGGCAATTAGGAAACCCATTTCAGGCAAGAAACGGGCAGAAAACGCCAATTTCCGTCGATAGGCGGAAATTTTGTCCGGCCATGCGATTTTCCGAACGAATCACCAAGCAGGCGCCAAGCTTGTGCCGGCGCCTGCTTGGTGAAAGAACCGGCCTCAGGCCGGTGAATCTTCCTGGTCTTTCTCGAGCTGGATGCGCTCATAGATCTCTTCACGGTGCACAGTGACATCCTTTGGCGCATTGACGCCAATGCGCACCTGATTGCCCTTTACACCGAGCACGGTAATGGTGATGTCATCACCAATGATCAAAGACTCGCCAACGCGCCGCGTCAGAATCAACATAGTATTTCTCCTTGTTTCTAAATCTCCCGATCGCAGCCTGGCAGGGTGCGCGTCGTCGGAGCTATCGGCCGGAATGGCCGGAACTTCAACCTGAACCCACGGATTCAGGTCCAATTAATCGTCAGTTTCTCTTCGCTGCTATCCATGACTACAGCGTAGTACACGCCGCAGCATTAGTCCGTTATTTCGATGGCCTGCTCAAGGGCAAAGCCGCTGTGCAAGGCCCGTACGCCCAGCTCAAGGTATTTCTCGTCGACGACGACCGACACCTTGATCTCGGAGGTGGAGATCATGCGAATATTGATCCCCTCCTTGGCCAGGAGTTCAAACATCTGCCCGGCGATGCCGGCGTGCGAACGCATGCCGACCCCCACCAGGGAGATCTTCACGATCTTATTGTCACCCACCACCTCGCGCGCGCCCAGTTCGGCGGCGACCTTGTCCAGCACCGCCTTGGCCTTTTCGTAATCGTTGCGGTGGGTGGTAAAGGTAAAGTCCGTGTTGCCATCGGCGGCAACGTTCTGGATGATCATGTCCACTTCGATATTGGCCTCACCGATGGGGCCAAGAATCTGCGAGGCGACGCCCGGGTGATCAGGCACGCCCAGCACGGTCAATTTGGCCTCGTCCCGGTTGAAGGCGATGCCGGATATCAACGCCTGTTCCATACCTTCTTCCTCGTAGCTGATAAGCGTGCCGCCGCCTTCTTCGAAGCTGGACAACACCCGTAGCGGCACGTTGTATTTACCGGCGAACTCGACGGCGCGTATCTGCAACACCTTGGAGCCCAGGCTCGCCATCTCCAGCATCTCCTCGAAGGTGATGCGATCGAGGCGCCGCGCCTCGGGCACCACGCGCGGATCCGTGGTGTAGACGCCGTCCACGTCGGTGTAAATCTGGCACTCGTCGGCCCCCAGGGCCGCGGCCAGGGCGACGGCGGTGGTGTCCGATCCGCCACGCCCCAGGGTCGTGATGCTGCCACTCTCGTCCACGCCCTGAAAGCCGGCCACCACCACCACTTGTCCGGCAGCAAGGGCATCGTCCATGTTCTTGCGGTCGATATCCTTGATCCGCGCCTTGTTGTGCGCGCTGTCGGTGAGAATCCGCACCTGGCCGCCGGTGAACGAGCGCGCCGGGTAGCCGCGCTGTTTCAGCGCCATGGCCAGCAGGGCAATGGTTACCTGCTCGCCGGTGGACAGCAACACGTCATATTCACGCGCATCGGGCTGCGGCGCAATGGCCTTGGCCAACTCCACCAGCCGGTTGGTCTCGCCGCTCATGGCGGAAACCACGACCACCACGTCGTGGCCTTGATCCCGAAACCCCGCGACCTTTTCCGCCACGTGCTGTACGCGCTCCACGGAACCAACCGAGGTGCCGCCATATTTCTGTACGATCAGGGCCATAATTTAGACTGATTCAAAAACCCGGGTATTAAACACTAGTTTCGTGCTTATAGAAAGAATTTTGTAGGCATATTCCTACAAACTATATAGGAGGCGGCGTATATCTGTGTCAGCCACCAAGGTGGCCGCGCACCCACGCCGGCACCGCTTGCAAGGCGGCATCCAGCCCGGCCGGATCCTTGCCGCCGGCCATGGCCAGGTCGGGGCGGCCACCGCCCTTGCCGCCCACCTGCCGGGCGACGCTGTTGACCAGATCGCCGGCCTTGAGGCGCCGGGTCTCGTCCTTGGTGACACCCGCCACCAGGCTGACCTTGTCGCCATCCACCGCCGCCAGCACCACCGCGGCGTGGCCCAGCTTGTTCTTCAACTGGTCGACGGTATCGCGCAGCGACTTGGCGTCGGCGCCGTCCAGCTTCGCCGCCAGCACCTTGATGCCGTCGATGTCCACCGCCTGCGCGGCCAGGTCGCCACCCTGGCTGCTGGCCAGCCTGGCCTTCAGCTGCTCGACCTCTTTTTCCAGCCCGCGGGCGCGCTCCAGCAGCGCCTGTACCTTGGCCTCGACGATGCCGGTATCGGCCTTCAACAGCGCGGCGAGGCGTTGCAGGCTCTTTTCCGTCTCACCGATGTAGCGCAGCGCGGCCTCGCCGGCCACCGCCTCGATGCGGCGCACGCCGGCGGCCACGCCGCCCTCGGAGACGATCTTGAACAGGCCGATGTCGCCGGTGCGGGAGACGTGGGTGCCGCCGCACAGCTCCACGGAGAAATCGCCCATGGACAGTACGCGCACGGTGTCGCCGTACTTTTCGCCGAACAGCGCCATGGCGCCGGCGGCGATGGCGTCTTCCTGCGCCATGAGGCGGGTTTCCACCGGCAGGTTGGCGCGGATCTGTTCGTTGACCAGCGCCTCGGTCTGGGCCAGCTGCGCCGGCGTCACGGCATCGAAGTGGGAGAAATCGAAACGCAGGCGATCGGCCTCCACCAGCGAACCCTTCTGCTGCACGTGCCCACCGAGGATCTTGCGCAGGGCGGCGTGCAGCAGGTGGGTGGCGGAGTGATTATCGGCGATCTGCCGACGGCGCTGCTTATCCACGCGCGCCTCAAGCTTGTCTCCCACCGCCACCACGCCCTTTTGGGCGCGCACCTGGTGCAGAAAGGCGTCGCCCTGTTTCTGGGTGTCCAGCACCTGCAATTCGGCATCGCCCACGCGCAGCGCTCCGGTGTCGCCCACCTGGCCGCCGGACTCGGCGTAGAACGGGGTGCGATCCAGCACCAGCAGGCCCTCCTCGCCCTCGGCCAGCCGTTCGACGGGCCGGCCATCACGGAACAGGGCCTGCACTTGGCCCTGGTCGGCGAGGTGGTCGTAGCCGGTAAACACCGTCTGCACATCCACGTCCAGGCCCTCGCCACCGGCGACGGAAAAGCTGCTGGCCGCCCGCGCCCGCTCACGCTGCGCCGCCATCTCGCGCTCGAAGCCGGCCATGTCGAGCGTCAAGCCGCGCTCGCGGGCGATGTCGGCGGTAAGATCGACGGGAAACCCATAGGTGTCGTAGAGCTTGAACACGGTCTCGCCGGGGATCACCGTGCCGTCGAGCTTGGCGATGGCCTCTTCGAGGATGGTCATACCGTGATCCAGGGTCTCGGCGAAGCGCTCCTCTTCCTGGCGCAGCACCCGCTCCACCTGCGGCCGGGCCTTCGGCAGCTCGGGATAGGCGTCGCCCATCACCTCGCACAGCGGCCCCACCAGCTTGTAAAAGAAGGGCTCGCGCAGGCCCAGCTTGTGGCCATGGCGGATGGCGCGGCGAACGATGCGCCGCAGCACGTAGCCGCGGCCCTCGTTGGACGGCACCACGCCGTCGGTGACCAGGAAGGCGCAGGCACGGATGTGGTCGGCGATGACGCGCAGGGAGGTGTTGGTGAGATCCTTTTCGTCCGCCAGCTCGGCGATGGCCCCGATGAGATGGCGGAACAGGTCGATGTCGTAGTTGTTGTGCACGCCCTGCAGCACGGCGGCGAGGCGCTCCAGGCCCATGCCGGTGTCCACGGAGGGATGCGGCAGCGGGTTCATGTTGCCCGCGGCGTCGCGGTCGTATTGCATGAACACCAGGTTCCAGATCTCGATGTAGCGGTCGCCGTCTTCCTCGGGGGTGCCGGGCGGGCCGCCGGCCACGTCCTCGCCGTGGTCGTAGAAGAT
>DRQN01000110.1 GCA_011371455.1 Gammaproteobacteria bacterium | reverse complement strand
TCGAGAATGATGAACAGGCCGTAGAGGAAGGCGCCGAGGGCGGTGATCATGCCGAGGTAGGTGGCGACCTTGAGCGGAAGGGTGCTAAATGAGGTTATGCCCTCGAGGGCGAAGTTCCACAGCGCCAGGTAGCTCCACTTGCTCTCGCCGTCGTGGCGCGGATCACGGTCGTAGTGGATGGCCTTTTGCGGATAGCCGATCCAGGCGAACAGACCCTTCATGAAGCGGTGGCGTTCGCGCAGGCCGGCCAGGGCGTCGACGGCACGGCGGCTGAGCAGGCGGAAGTCGCCGGTATCCACCGGAATCTGCACCCGGCTGATGCGCTGCATCAGGCGGTAGAACAGCGCGGCGGTGGTCTTCTTCAGCGCAGACTCGCCGGCGCGCGAGCGGCGCTGGGCGTAGACCACGTCGAAGCCATGGCGCCATTCCTCGATCATCCGCGGAATCAGCTCGGGTGGGTCCTGCAGGTCGACATCGATGATGATCACCGCGTCGCCGCGGGCGTGATCCAGCCCGGCGGTCATGGCGATCTCCTTGCCGAAGTTGCGGCTCAGGTCGAGGATGGCGATGCGCTTGTCGTCGGCCTGCAATTCCTGCAGGCGCACCAGCGAATAGTCGTCGCTGCCATCGTTGACGAAGACGATCTCTGCCCTTGCTTCGATGCCCGCCAGCACCTCGGCCAGGCGACGGTAGAATTCGCCCAGCACTTCCTGTTCGTTGTACACGGGCACGATGACGGAGAGCAGGAACATATCGTCTGTTGCTGTTTTCGTGGAAGCTTGTGTCATTGACCCGTCTCGCGGAAAACCCAGAATTTGCTCAGGGCAAAGGTGATCAGCGGCACCGCCAGCACCGCCACGATCAAGGCGTAACCATACCAGTAGCCACCTACGTCAACCACCAGCCAGGTGATCAGCAGATTGAGCAGGAAGCCATTCAGGGCCACGGCAAAGAAGCGTGGCAGCATCACCCGGTGCGGGCCGCTGGCGCCGAAGGTCCAGCGGTAGTTGAGGCCGTAGGAAACGCTCACGGCGACGAGAAAAGCCGGCACCACGGCGGGCACCGGGGCCAGCCCCGCCCATTCCACGCAGAACACGAACACCGTGGCATGCACGGCGGTGGCCAGGCCGCCGGTGATGGCGAAGCGCGTCAGGGCGGCGAAGGGGATGCGGCGCCACGGGCTCATGGCCTGCGCGCCACGGCGATCAGCGACACGCCCACGGGCAGGCGCACGCGCCCCAGCAGGTGGCGCTCGGCGGCGAACAAGGCTTCCAGCAATGCGTTGACGGGCGCCGGCGGCAGGGCCAGCCCATCGCCCACCGGCCCCGCGGGCAGCAGGCGGTGCAGCAGGCGCACCGCGGCCACGGCGGGGAACAGGCTGCTGTTGTAGTAGCTCTGCCATTGCAGCTTCAGCCCGGCCCCTTCGATGACGGCGCGCAGACCGGCGGCGCGGTAACGGCGGTGGTGGTGATGAGCCTCGTCGTGCGGGCCCCACAGGAAGGGGAAGGCCGGCACGGTGAGCAGCAGGTGGCCGCCGGGGGCGAGCAGAGAGGCCAGGGTGCGCAGGGAGGCGGCGTCGTCCTCGATGTGTTCCAGCACGTCGAGCAGGGTGACCAGGTCGAAGCGCCCGGGGGCGAAGGGCATGGCATGCGGCAGGCCGGCGCGCACCACCTCGCAGACGCCGCGCGCGCGCGCCAGCCGCGCGGCCTCGGCGTCATATTCGGCGCCGACCGGTTCACCGAAACCGGCCAACAGGGCCAGATTGCCGCCGGTGCCGCAGCCGGCATCGAGCAGGCGCGCGTCCGGTGGCAGGCCCAGCCGCCGGATCATCTCGGCGACGATGCGCCGCCGCCCGGTGAACCACCAGTGGCGGTCTTCCAGCTCGCGCATCTGCGCATACAGACCGGCCTTCATCGCCGGCCACCGAACAGGTCGCGCGCACCCCGGCGCACGAACACCACGCCCTGCGCATCGCGGTAGGCCAGCCGCCAGTCGCGGCGCTGGCTCAGATAGTCGATGAGCTTGTAGCGCTGCGGGTTGAAACGGCCGTGATAGGGCAGGATGACCAACTGGAAGTTGTACCTGTCGAACCATTGCACGCCCTGTGGCGTGGCCCAGAGGATGTGCGTGTAGGGCGGAAAGCGCGACATGTCCAGCATGCGGCCATCGATGTAGGGCCGCACCTGGCCGCCCAGGCGCCACAGCAGGTAGCCGCCCCATTCGAGGTTGTTGAAGGCGCGGCCGCCGAGCTTTTGCCGCTCGACAAAATCGGCAATGGCGACGGGATAGGCCATTCTATGCAGGCCGCCCTGGAACACCGCCCCACGCACCACGCCGGTGGCCAGCACCGCCAGCAACAGGGAGGCCGCCAGCGCCAGCACCCGCCGCGGCGAGGCAAGCCCGCTCAGCCATGCCGGCATCAGGCGCCCCAGGCCCAACACCAAATAGGGGGCGGCGAGAAACAGCAAAAAGGCGAAGTAGCGGTAAGAGGACATACTGATGGCGGCGAGGAAGGCCACCACCGCCGCCTCTTGCCAGCGGCGCAGCCACAGCAGTCCGGCCAGGCCCGCCGCAACGAGCAGGAAATAACCGTACACCCACACCTGCTGCCAGACGAGCCCCAACTCGTACAACTGCAGGGTGCTGGTGTATTCGGAGGTGCGCTGCTGCAGCACGCTGCCTTCCAGCTGGAACAGGTAGAGGTAGGTCTGAATGCCGTTGGGGGTCAGCAGCGAGGCGAGAAACACCACCCCGCTCACGGCCAGCCACTGCCTGCGCTCGCGGGGCGGCAGGGACTTGTCCAGCCAGCCCAGCGCGCTCCACAGGCCCAGCAACACCACACCGAGAATCACCCCGCCGTGGCTGTTGGCCCACAGCACGGTGATCGGCGGCAAGGCCCACAGCCAGCGCCAGTCGCGGCGCTGGCGGGCCAGGTCGATGCAGACGAAGAACAGCGCCGCGAACAGGAACGACAACAGCTGCGGGCGCTCGCCGCCAAAGCCGCCGGCGTTGAGCGCCACCAGCGCCAGCACCGCCCACAGCGCCAGCGGATGACCCGCCGACAGCAGGCGCGCGCGGGCATGGATCAGCGCGATGCAAATCAGTAACACAGCGACGCGAAAGGCCACCACGGCATCGATGCCACCCATCCGGTACAGGCCGTACAACACCACCTGACCCAGCCACTGGCCCTTCAACACGGTGTCGTTGCGGATCGGATCGGCGGCCGGAAACACACCGAAGGGATCGACGTCGGGCAGGCCGCCCGTGTGCAGGATCTCGCGCCCGGCGGCGATGTGCCACCAGAAATCGCTGTCGGCCAGGGGCACGGCGTAATAACCGGCGCAGACCAGCAGCAGCAGGGCCGTCAGCCAGTTCTGCAGGGCATGCTGGGAAGCGCGTCGGTTACCGTTCGTCACTGCGTCTGGCTGGCCGATGATGCTACCGTCCTCGATGTGGTAAAGGGGCACCGGAATGCCGGCTGCGGGCCATTGTACCCGTCCCGCGCGAAAACGTGACAGGCAGGGCCACCCGGGGTAGAGGCGTGCGGGGAAAGGTTATTGCCCCATGCGGAAAATCTCGAAGGGCATCTCCCCGAAGACACCCTCGGCGCTGAAGCTGCCGCGGATGAACCGGCCATCGCCGGACAGCTCCAGCTCGGCGTTGCCGCTGATGCCCAGCGGGGTGGTGAGGCTCAGACTGATGTAGTGACCTTCGATTTCGCCATAGCCTTCGGCGGTGACCATGCCGCCAAGCATGGGATTGATCTCCCGCAGGGTGATGTCGCTACCGTCCTGGACGATGGTGTAAACCAGCCCCTCGCTGCTACTCCAGGCACCGCTGATGTCGGCAGGGACCGGGCCGGGAACGGTGACGACGGCAGGGACGGGGGTCACGGACGCCGGCGCGGAGCGGACGGAGGGCGGCCCCATGGATGAGGATTCCCCGGGATTCCCGCGGCCATCGCTAAACTCGGCGACGAGCAGCCCCGGCACCTCGACCTTCTTCAGCGAGATCCCGCTATAGATACTGTATCCCACCACCAGGGCCAGCAGGGCGAAGATGCCCACGAACCAGGTCTTGCCGTGCCTGCCCTTGCCTTCCCCCTCCGCCATTATCGCCTCCTGCCGGTCCGGTATTACCTGAAGCATAGCGACTGTCCCGACGGCGAACAACCGCAACGCCGTTGCCGGAAGTTCAGGTGATCACGGTCGGCGACTCTCGCCCGGTGAGCCGCCGGATGCCGGCCACGTCATCGGCGATGGCGATGAGGTCGGCCAGCGCTGCCTGAGTGTCCTGCCCGTGGCGCGCCGGGTCGGCCTCGTAACGCTCCAGATAGACGCGCAGGGTGGCGCCCTCGGTGCCGGTGCCGGAGAGGCGAAAGACGATGCGGCTGCCCTCGCTGAAGCCGATGCGGATGCCCTGGCCGGTGCTCACCGAGCCGTCCACCGGATCGGTGTAGCTGAAATCGTCGGCATAGGCCACGGTGAGCCGGCCGAGCTGCCGGCCGGGCAGGCTCTCCAGCCGCTCGCGCAGGCCGGCCATCAGTTGCTCCGCACTGGCGCTGTCGACGCCCTCGTAGTCGTGGCGGGAATAGTAGTTGCGGCCGTATTTGGCCCAGTGTTCGCGCATCAAGGTCTCCACCGGCCGCTGGCGCACGGCGAGGATATTGAGCCAGAACAGCACCGCCCACAGGCCGTCCTTTTCGCGCACGTGGCTGGAGCCGGTGCCGAAGCTCTCTTCACCGCACAGGGTGACGCGGCCGGCGTCCATCAGGTTGCCGAAGAATTTCCAGCCGGTGGGGGTTTCGAAACAGTCGATGCCCAAAGCCTCGGCGACGCGATCCACCGCCGCGCTGGTAGGCATGGAACGGGCCACGCCGGCGAGGCCGTCGGCATAGCCCGGCGCCAGCGTGGCGTGGGCGGTGAGCAGGGCCAGGCTGTCGCTGGGGGTGACGAAGAAACGCCGGCCGAGGATCATGTTGCGGTCGCCGTCGCCGTCGGAGGCGGCGCCAAAGTCCAGCGCCT
>DRQN01000109.1 GCA_011371455.1 Gammaproteobacteria bacterium | reverse complement strand
CCGCATCTCCCGCCTCGAGTCCCGGGCCCAGCCAGGCCACGTTGGCCACCATGCCCAGCTCGTGATCACGCGATAAAAACGCATAATGCAGCCAGCGGCGCTCCAGCACCTTGCGCAAACGGATACGGGGAAACGGGCCTTCTGGCCCGAGACCCACGGCCACTTGTTCGATACGTGATGCGGGTCGGGGTCGCAGGTTTGCCGGCATTACCGCAACACACTCCGTTATGTTGAACCTGAAAATACGGATTCAGGCTGAATTTATTCGCAACGCGCATCATTGGCGCATCCCGGCCGATGTATGCGCACCGGATACAGGTCTTACGGCCAAGGCAGGAAAAGCTATAAGGCCTGCGACACCAGGTCAAGCAGTTTTGCTGTCACGGACATTTTAATCATTTCCATGACCGGCAAAGAATGCTTTTCCAGGAATAGCTTGCCGTGTTCCGATTAATACGCTAAACATTAAGCCGTAAATGGACATCCGGTGGCCTTGGGCCTACTCGATCACATCAGGTAAACAGGGAGGTCACTCCGTACTCATGCGGAGGCCTATATGACCCAGAAAAAACACAAGCCCCGTTCCGCCACGGCGCCCGCCAAGGCAAAAACAAAATCCGGGCAATCGCCCTCAAAAGCGGTTGACAGTGAACCCGCACGCACGGCAAAGGCAAACCCGCCTGGAAGGAAAAAGCCCAACGACCGCGACCTTGAAATCAAAGACGAAAAAACACTGAGCGCCCTGGGGCCGCAACTGAATCGACTGCTCAATGCCAGACCCGAGATTGCCGCCATGCTGTTTGTCAATCCAGTACTGGCTATGAAAGAGGCAGGCGTCAAGCTTTCCCGGCCCGTTACGCATCACATTCTTTCCCGCCTGCGCCATCGGCCGGCCATGCGTGAACGCCGCGAAAAACTGGAAGCGCGCCTGCGCAAGGCGTTAGGCGAAGTTCCACGGCCAAACAACCCGGTCTGGCTGAGCCAAACGCTGTTTGAAAAACTGCAACTGCCCCCCCTGGAGACCCGCAACCTGACGCCCCGCTATAAACCGGCACATGAGGCAGACGCAGAAAAACGCCTGCAGGCTCTGCGGCCAAGGCGTACGCATCGCTATCCACGCCTCTCGTCGCGACCACAACACACCGGGCAGCTAAGTATGCAGGCCGTACCACCACCATCGGCGCGCCGGCTGGACCTGGCGGCAGACATACCCAGGCCCGGGCCGGCCAGACACCCCCCCAAGCGCCTGAGCCTGGAAGCCCTCTATTTTTACAAGGACAGCGACCCCATCGCCCGCGACCTGCTGGAACTGGCCATCATTCAACGCCGCGGCCTGCGCCTGCACAGCCGCTACAGCTATCGGCTGATCAAAGAAGGTAAGCGCCGCAACGTCTTTCGGCGCTGGTTCCGCAAGGTGACACTGCCTGAGCCGGAGTCAAAGGAATGAACCTGACCTCCAATTTCGATTTTTGTGTAGAGCTGGGCATCGATTCGGTCAAGGAAATCTTTCACCTAGCCTTCAAATCCGAAGACCGCTACCCCCACAACGTGGGGCCACTGACGCGCACCTTTTCCGGACGCGAGTTCACCATCAATGTGCGAGTGTTGGACGACGAAGACAAACCGGCCGATCTGAGCTTTCAGGACGAAAATCACATCCTGTTTTCCTTTCCCTTCGAGTTGCAGGCGCAGACGGCGGATGCCCCCGACCCGGCATTGAGTGAAATCCTGCTTGAGGCACAGGCCGCCATCCCTGCCCTGCTGACGGCCTGGGACGAAGATGGCAACGAGGTGCTGGGACTAAGTTTTTTCGGCACCACCAGCGCCGATGTCGGCATCACCGGCCTCAGCGGCGTGCCCGTGGTTGGCGTGGAGCAGTTCCGCAATGCGGTGCACAGCGCCTACGAGGCCATGCCGGTTCACAGCTTTTCCTCAGGCGGCAACACCATCAATCTCTACGACGGCGACCGCGATGCCACGCTGGAGCCCCCCAACGCCGCAAGCCCCTACGAAATTGAAGTGGCTCTGGAGACCCACGCGGGAGATGAGTACCTCAAGGTAACAGCGCCCATCCATGTGTTGATCCCGGTCTTGCCTGTATTCAACTCGGAATACAGCTCCTTCGGCCGCCTGATCTTCTATCGCAAGGTGGAGCGAACGGACTCCAGCATCACCGTCGACATGACGGCCGAGCCCGCCAGCGCCGATCTCGCCACCACGGTGGAACTGGACACGGCGCATCCGGCACTTTCGCAGATCCAGTCCCAGATTGCCGCCCAGGCGATAGGCATGATCAGCGCCTTTGGCGTGATTACCGAGCCGGCCTTCACGGAAACAGCGGCGCGGCAATTGTTGCAAGATGAAATCGCTGCCTACATCAACACCCGCCGATACCCCGTCTACAGCCCCAAGTCCGGCGACGAAGACGAACCGCTGAGCACCCCGGTGGGTTTCCTGCTGGTGGACGATGGCGTCCTCGCCATCCTGCTCAACCGGCGCTCAGGCACTGCGGCAAACGATAGCGCACCAGACAACTTTCTCGCAGGCCGCGAGTTGGCCCTGGCAGTGGGCGCGGCAAAGGTGCAGGAAGAGATCCAGGCCGTGATCGCCGAAAAATTCCCCGGCGTCGGCAGCGACGATGGCGAACTGATAGAAACCCCGGAAGGCGATGCCGTGCTCTACGAACTCAACGTCTCCCTCGCCGACCCGGATGAGCATGGAGAAAGCGAGGGACACCTGTGGATCACCGGCAAGACCAAGGTCAAGATCGATTGCTGGTGGGATCCCACCGTCGAATTCGAGGGGCCGGTGTTCATGCGCGCGCACCGCGAAGACAGTGACGAAGGCTGCAAGCTGATCATCGATGCCCCCGAGGTCGGCGACTTCGATTTCGATCAGAGTTGCTGCGACGTCTTCCTCGAGATCATCATTCCCATCGCCGGCTGGATCGCCCTGATCGTCATCGAAATCACCATCGACAAGGTGGGTGGCGAAGTCGCGGAGGACATCGCCAATGAGCAGGGCGCCATCATCGAGCCCATCCCGCCAGTGGTAAACGGCATTGCCGAGGTCACCAGCTGCCTGACCGGCATCGAGGTATTCCGTGCCGGCTTTGTCTTTCCTGGCGAGTTGTCCATCCGGCGCCTGTCACGCAGTGCCGAAGACCTGCGCGAAATGCGGCGCATGCCGCGCCCGGACCCCTAACGACAACCAGCTACCTGGCGGTCATGCCTCCACAGCGAGTCATAAGGCCGTTTTTCCGAAACGATAAAAGGAGTTTTGACATGGCAACGGTACGAGGTTTTGTGCAGAAGATCGAGGTCGGGCGCGCCGGCCTCGTGCGTGTAACCCTGATCCACAACGACGGCGGCCGCGGTGAATACGTGGTACGTGACATCGACGGCGACCCGGAGCGCTTCAACGAACGCCTGACCAAGATCGGCATCCTGCGCGATGCCATGAACCGTGCCGAGCCGGTATTCATCGAGCACACACCGAGCGACTCGGGCAACGAGATCCAGCAGGCGACGCGCATCAGCCGCGACCAGCTGGATGCGCCACAAAACCTGTCCACGGTAGTGGGACTGGTAGTGGATGTCATCGTCGCGGCGCAAAATCGCACGGCAGGCGATGCAGAGAAGCATGACACGGCGATACTCAGAGTGCTTACCACCGACCTCAGGGCGGCGGTATTGACCCTGGACTTGCAGTCACCCGAACGCCTGGTCGCCAGCCAGCAACTGGAAATGATCCGCGAAGCCCAAACCCATGGACGGCTGGCACGCTTCATCATAAGCGGCGTCGCAGAGAAGATCCCCGGCCAAGACTCCCCGCCCCATGCCGCCACCGGCGCAGTCATCAACGGACACATCCTCGCCGTGGCCCTGGACAACGGCCTCGATGCCTTCGGCGACCAGCGCGCCCAGCGGGTAGATGGTTTCGTGGAATCCCTGAGCCTCATTCGCGCCCCCTTCAGCGGCGCCGCCATCTCCAGCAGCAGTTTTGCCCACGTGCGCCTCACCACTGCCCCACCCTTCACCGGCCCAGGCAACACCATCGGCCTGAAGCCCTTTACGCCGGCGACCCTGGATCTGTTTGTCCCCAAGGGGTCACTGTCCTATAAACTGTTCGAGACAGGCCTGCGCGACAACCTGCGCATGCAGGTCAGCGCGGTACTGATTCAAGACAACAGCACGGGAAACGACGACGCGGGCAACCCGAAAAGGCCAAACGACCCGGCGGCCGCAGCGCTGTCCTCCGATGCTGCAAGCAACCACACCTTCATGCGTCATCTGGACCGCCTCGGAAGCGGTGAAATATCCATGGTCGATGAGACCGCGAAGGCCAGCGCGGGCCTGGTCTTCGCCACCAAATTGCTGGCGAATCTGGCCTCGGCCAGCCGGCCGGTGTGGATCACCATCGCCCGCGAATCACTGGATCACGGACCCGAGGGCTTCGCCTGCACCGACGGCGTCCCCAGCAGCGACCTCCAGCCCCAAACCCTGCGCGACCTGCGCATCCCCTATCCGGCCGCATGGCGGGGACTGGGCTGCTTCAATCCCGGCATCTACCGCTTCCAGTTTCAGCTACCGGGAACGTTCACGGTGCTGGTGGACAATGAAGAACTGTGCCTGCATGATTCAGACGAGGCAGGCATCAAGTTTGCCCACGCCTGCCTGGGGGGAGACCATGAAGTGGAGGTCCGGCTGGAAAGCTGGGTCTGTGAAAATGAATTCATCATGGACATCTATCAAATCCGCTGAACGGCAGGAAATGACTCATGGCAGAAAAGGAATCCCGGGAAGACGAGACCATCACCATCGAGCAGAAGGCCGGTGACAGCTTTCGTCACAACGGCCGCCTGCAGGTGTATGGTGACTGCGAAAAACCACCGCTCAAACATCAGATACAGCATGCGACCGCCCCGCAGCAGCCGCTGGTTCACATGGTCTGCTGGGACGAAGATAACACCTGCGAGTGTAAGGTCTCCGGCGAGATCACGGTCAAGGGCGACGAAAAAGCCCCGCTGCACGTCCGCATGGCCCATCACTTCAGTAACGACCACCACCAGACCCATAAGGTCGAACCGCTGGATCATGCGCTGAAAGTGAACACCGGCCTTGCCGAGCCCATCCATCACGCATTACAGATGCGCACCCCCCTGCAACTGCGCTTCTGCAACCCCTGGCATATCGCCTCCGACTATGTCATGGAGCTGCGCATGGGCAAGAACCGCGTTATGTCCTTGCGCCTGACCGGCGCCACGGTGGCCACACCCCAACCGTGCGAGGACGACCCCTGCCCGCAACCCAAGCCCTCCACGCCAGGCAACCCTTGAGCCTGGCCCACGGCCTCCCACAGCACCGAAAAAAACCTGACCAAGCCGAACCAGCCATGAACAGACAAGAGCAGCATCAACAAGAGAAACCCGCCAACCCCTCAGTGGCCGAAGGCGTTTCGGAAGTGGTCAACGCCGCCTTCGGCGTCGGCGCTGCCATCGCCAAGACCCTGGCCGAAGTCACTGCGGCAGGCAAGCCCGTCACCCGCCCGGAGACCCAGCAGGGGCCACTTGGCGAGATGATGCATTACGGGGTAACCACACTGAGCAACGTCATCGGCCTGGTGGTCTCGGTAATGGGCGGCGTGGTGGGCGGGACAACCGACAGGGATCAATCGACGAGCACCCAGGCCACCGAACCCTCCTCCGCCCGGAAAAAAGGCAGCGGCGCGGCCAACCATCCAAAAGTGCACCAACGCGGAACCTTGCGCATACCCCTGTCGATGGAAAACCCCACCGACCAGCCCATGGAAAATCTGGTTTTTGTCTGCCAGGGCATGCACGGCGAGCGCCTCGAGGCCGGCCAGCCCCTCACCGAGGCCGCCATGCGCTTCCTGCCGGAGCGCCTGAACATTGCCCCCAAGGATTTTGAAAAACTGACCCTGCTCATCGAGACAGATGCACAGACCGCGCCCGGCAATTATGTGGCGCACGTTGGGGTGGCCAGCGGTGACCTGCAGATCAAAGTGGAATTCGAGGTACTGCCCGGCGAGGAAAACGGCTGAGACCGGACGCCACGGCATCCGGCCCGGCGCATCACCCCCTGGTGGCAGACTCCGCCGTGGCCAGCTTGGCGGATGGCGTCTTCAAAGAAGCCAGCGGAGGACGACGTTCATCGGCAAAATTCTCGAGGAAAGCCAGCGCACCGTTGTAGACAATGGCGCCGGCGTCGGCTGCCAGGTCCAGGGCGCGGTGGGCATCCGAACGCAGACGAGCAGGCAGGCCCTGGGTGCGGGCCTGTTCCAGTATTTTCTCGGAAAAGACATTGTCGCGGATCTGCTCGGAAATACTGATGGCCATGGCCAGCTCGCGCTCCAGCACATCCGCAGATGCCTCGCCCACGGCGCGCGATGCGCGAATCACCGCCCGCACCGAACGGGCAACGTCTTCCAGGCCCGTGGGCTGTTCCTCGATGACGGATTCAGCGTGTGTATGCATATGTGCCTCCTGGCGGCTTGACGGATAAAATTCAGCGCGGTTCGTTTGACCTGAATCCGTGAGTTAGGCGGATGAAGTACGCAACTGCTTGATTCATATAGCGAGACGGATCAATGAGCTGTGTAATTCGCCGTCATGAACCCACGGATTCAAGTTTAAATTATAGTACCGGAAATCAGCGTGGCAATAAGGGTAATTTGCAGCTTGCGTCATTGATTTTTCCAGCGCAGTCTCTGCGCAAGACACTTGACCATGGGCTGAGGGAAAGGCATCCCAGGCAAAGGAGGTGACCCATGCGAATCTTACTGGCAGATCCAAGGGGCTATTGCGCCGGCGTCGAGATGGCGATCAAGGGCCTTGAACTGGCCTTGCAACGCTTTGGCGCCCCCCTGTACGTCTATCACCAAATCGTCCACAACACCTATCTGGTGGAATACTTTTCCAGCCGCGGCGCCATCTTCGTCGATCAGCTGCGGGATGTGCCGATAGGGGCGACGCTCATGTACAGTGCTCACGGCGTGTCGCCCCGCATACGGCAAGAAGCACAGGCACGAGCATTGAACATTATCGATGCCACCTGCCCGCTGGTGACCAAAGTGCATGGCGAGGCGGTACGCTACGCGCGCAAGGGCTATACCCTGATATTGATAGGCCACCGGGGCCATGACGAGGTGGTTGGCATCATGGGCGAGGCGCCTGGCGTCATCCATCTGGTGGAGTCCGTGAACGATGTGACAGCCCTGGAGGTAGGCCAGCCCAGCCACATTGCCTACCTGACCCAGACCACCCTCGGCGTGAGCGACAAACAGGACATCGTGGCGGCCCTGCGGCAGCGTTTCCCCCACCTTGAAAAGCCACGCACGGATGATATCTGCTACGCCACCCACAACCGCCAGTTGGCGGTGCGCAAGCTGGCCGCCGAAGCGCAACTTGCGCTGGTCATCGGCAGCCAGAACAGCGCCAACTCGCGGCGTCTGGCCGATGTCGCCCGCTCCCTGGGCACACCGGCACGAATGATCGATACGCCAGAGGAACTCCGCCCGCACTGGTTCGGCACCGTTGACACGCTGTTGCTAACCTCCGGCGCCAGCGTGCCGGAGTGCCTGGTCGAGAAAACGCTGGACTGGCTGCAGCGGCACTTCGACGTCACCATCGAAGAGCGAAGCTTGAAGCAGGAAACCCAGCACTTTCATGTACCGCCGCCACTGCGCCGCATCCAAAAGCAAGCCGGACACTCAGCGGCCACGAGCCGCCAGACTCCGGAAAAGGCGCCATTGCCGTGAACGCCGCAGCCTGAACGATCACTGCCAGGTCGATGCCCTAAGCCTGAATCCGTGGGTTCAGGACTAAAGTATCGGCCATCCCTTCCTTTACCCGCCCCCACCCCCTATCCTATTGCCGCTTCCCCGCCCGAGGATCACCCCGCATGGCTGCACTACTGCAAGCCTCCAGCCTGATCAAGCGCTATGGTGACGTGGCGGCCGTCGATGGCGTCAGCTTTGGCCTCGAGGCCGGCACCTGCTTCGGCCTGCTCGGCCCCAACGGCGCCGGCAAGACCACCACCATCGAAATGCTCGAAGGCATCACCGACGCCGACGAGGGTGAGATCCGCTATCGTGACAAGCCGGTGGGAACCGAGTTCCGCAACGATGCCGGCATCATGTTCCAGTCCACCGCGCTACAGGATTACATGACGGTGCGCGAGGCGCTGGAGATGTTCGGCAGCTTCTATCCGCGCACCACGCCCATGGCCGAACTCATCGAAACCTGCGCGCTGGGCGAGTTTCTCGACCGCGACAGCCGCAAGCTGTCCGGCGGCCAGCGCCAGCGCCTGCTGCTGGCCATCGCCCTGGTCAACGATCCGCAGGTGGTGTTTCTCGACGAGCCCACCACCGGCCTCGATCCGCAGGCGCGGCACAACCTGTGGGCGCTGGTAAAACGTATCCGCGCACAGGGCAAGACCATCCTCCTCACCACCCACTACATGGAAGAGGCCTACGAGCTGTGCGACGAGATCGCCATCATGGATCACGGCAAGATCATCACCCGCGGCTCACCCAAGGCGCTGCTGGCCGAACACTTCGACGAGGTGATACTGCAGCTGCCACGCACCGACATCCTCGGCGATCCCGCCGAGTTGCCTCTGCCGGTCACGGTGCGCGGCGATACGGTGGAAATCCCCAGCCGCGACATCAACACCACCATCCGCGTACTGCTTGACCACGATGCCTCCCTGGCCGGCCTGCAGATCCGCCCACGCACCCTCGAAGACCTGTTTCTGGCCCTCACCGGCGAGGCCCTGCGCGCATGAACTGGAAGCGCTTTCTCGCCGTACTCAAGGCCCGCAACCGCGAATTCATCCGCGACCGCTCGGCGCTGGGTTGGAATATCGTTTTCCCCCTGCTCATCGTCGCCGGTTTTGCCTTCGCCTTTTCCGGCAAGCCCATGGACCTGTACAAGGTCGGGGTCTACGCCGCCGACCCGGTGCAAAAACTGGCCCAGGTGCAGGAAACACAGGCCTTCTTCCGCACCGACTATATCCAGTTCATTCCCGTCACCGAGCTGCCGCCCGCCATCACCAAGGTCGAGCGCCACCAGCTGGACATGCTGTTCGACCTCGACCAGCAGCGCTACTGGATCAACCGCGATTCACCCAAGGGCTACATCCTGGAGCGGGTACTGCACGGCGCGGACACGGTGGATGCCCCGGCCGGCGGCTTCCGGCGCCAGACCGTCAGCGGCCGTGAAATCCGCTACGTGGACTGGCTGATCCCCGGCATACTGGCCATGAACATGATGTTCTCCGCCCTGTTCGGCGTCGGCTATGTCATCGTCCGCTACCGCAAGAGCGGCGTGCTCAAGCGCCTGCAGGCCACGCCCCTGACCGCCTTCGAGTTTCTCGGCGCGCAAGTGGTATCCCGCCTGTGGCTGATCCTCATCATCACCGGCGGCGTCTACGCCGGCGCCGATCTCTTCATCGACTTCAGCATGTTCGGCAGCTACCTGCTGCTATTGCTGGTGTTCACCCTCGGCGCCGTCAGCCTCATCAGCCTCGGCCTGCTGGTGGCCGCGCGTATTGCCAGCGAAGAACTGGCCGGCGGTATCCTCAACGTGTTGAGTTGGCCGATGATGTTTCTCTCCGGCGTGTGGTTTTCACTGGAGGGTGCTAATCCGCTGATTCAGAAGCTGGCCCTGCTGTTTCCGCTCACGCACATCATCGACGCCGCCCGCGCAGTGATGATCGACGGCGCCGGACTGGCAGGCATCGGCACGCAGCTGCTGATCCTGAGTCTGATGAGTGCGCTATTCCTGCTCCTCGGCGCGGTACTGTTTCGCTGGAAATAAGCGGCCGTTGGGCACACAATCGACCTGTCGCCCCCACCGGCAAGCACACCCGGAGCACAGATCGCATGCAAGACACCCCTGCCAACGACACCGACCGCGATGAAAACATCCGCCAACTGGAAGCAGAGCTGGCCGAACTGCGGCGCGAAAATCAGCGGCTGAAGTACGCCCGCGAGACCGACCAGCAGGAAAAACAGCGCATGCACCTCGAAGAGCTGGTGGCCGACCGCACCCAGGAACTCAGCAGCATCAACGAACAGCTGCGCAAGGAAATCACCGAACGTGAACAGGCCGAGGAGATCGCCCGCCAGCACCAGGAAAAGCTGGCCCACGTGGCGCGCATCAATACCGTGGGCGAGATGGCCTCCGGCCTGGCCCACGAGATCAACCAGCCGCTGGCCGCCATCGCCACCTACACCCAGGGCTGCCTGCACCGCCTGCGCAAGGCCGGCGATGACCCACAGAAACTGGGGCCAATCCTGGAACAGATCATCGTCCAGGCGCAGCGTGCCGCCACCATCGTGCAACACCTGCGCAACTTCGTCACCAAGGGCAAGCCGCACCGCGAACCCACCGACATCACCCAGGTGGTGCGCCGCGCCGTGAGCCTGGTGCGCGGCGAAATCCTCAGTAATGAAATCGAGCTGGACATCCTCCAGGACGCCACCCTGCCACTGGTCAATGCCGACGCCATCCAGGTGGAACAGGTGATCCTCAACCTGCTGCGCAACGCCATCGATGCCCTGAGCGAGGTAAAGGCAAGCAAGGAGGGCGCCCGCAAGGAACTGAAGATCATGCTCGACTGCTGCGAAGACCAGGAAATCAGCATCACCATCAGCGACACCGGCCCCGGCTTCAGCGACGATGCCCGCGACAAGCTCTCCTCGCCCTTCTTCAGCACCAAGCCCGAGGGCATGGGCCTGGGCCTCGCCATCAGCACCACCATCATCGAGGATCACGGCGGTCGTCTCAGCCACGAGGTCAACGACGCCGGCGGCGCCACCTTCCGCTTCACCCTGCCGGCCAATGGCCGCCGTAGCGAGCAACACACCCAACCCTGAAACATCCGCGGAACGGTACCAGCCTGACAACCCGTGACACCTTGTAACACCGGGGAATTCCCCTCAGCCCCAAACATGTTTCCCCCAATATCCGCGGCCAGCATGTACCGTTATAGTGCGCAGCTCGGCAATACCTGCCCGCGCCAATCAGGCATCGACGTCCTCCACGCGCAGGCTCTGTCGCCGCGCGCAACACGGGCCAACAGACCACAGGAAGCCTTACGGAAAATGGAACGCCGCCACCAGCACCGCAGCCCGACCAACACCCCAACCCGCATTAGTTGCGAACTACTGGGCACCATTTGCGCCACCATCCGCAACTTCAGCCAGAACGGCCTGTTCGTCGAACTGGACACGAGCCGCCTAAAGCCCAACCACACGGTGGAAGTCATCGCCGACAGCCCCAGCTACATGCGCGCCGTGCCACCGGTAAAAGCCCTCATCGTACGCAGCACGGACAAAGGCGTCGGCCTGAGCTTCCTCGAACCCTGCCCAAGGTTCATCGATACCCTGAGCACCCTGTAAGGCCCGCACGCCCACCACGGCAAGGGCGCAACAACAAGAAAAAAACAGCCCATGGATAATTCTGCGGATTTTGACAATCGCTGGAGCGAGCGTCAGGACATACACCTGCGCGCCACCCTGCTCGATCACGACCAGGAGATCCTGCAAGCCAACAGCAAAAACACCAGCATCGGCGGCATCTTCATCGGGCCGGTGCCGCAAGGCCTCGACATCGGCCAGAAGCTGCAAATCGCCTTCAGCCTGCACAGCGCCACCAGCGTCCAACGGCACCGCCTGCCGGCACGGGTGGTGCGCAACCACGACAACGGCGCCGCTCTCGCCTTCAGCGATTACGACTTCAACGCCCTCAACACCCTGCGCATCCTGCCCTACGACGATCTCGCTCGATAAAACCCCGCCATTTTGGTATAAGATTGCCCGCCCCCGTACTGGGAAATACCCCGGCCACGGCGACTATTAAAATAAAGCGGAATCACACCTCATGACGTTTCGAGCCCCTTCCCCAGCCACCTATTTCATCAGTCTGTTCATCGCCGCCGCCACCGCAGGCCTCGCCTGGCTGACTCTCGGCAATACGGCCAGCCCCCTGCTTCTGCTGGCGGCCGGCCTCCTCATCGGTCATTTTTTTGGCAGTTTTTTCAGTTCTGACAAGCCAACCCGCCAACCCGCCGTAAAACACACGCCCGGTCATCGCCCGGCCAGCAGCAATGACGGCGAAACAAAGTCCATCTATGTGGGCAATGTCGCCTTCAGCGCGCCGCGCGAGGCCCTGCAGGAATTGTTCGAGGCCCACGGCCGGGTCATCTCCGTGCGCCTGATGACGGACCGCGCCACCCGCCGTCCGCGCGGTTACGGCTTCGTGGAGATGGAAAGCCGGGCGGCGGATGCCGCCATCGCCGCCCTGGACGGGCAGACGTTCTTCGGCCGCAACCTGCGCGTCAACGAGGCCAAGCAGCGGGCGCCGCGTCAGAACTAGGGGGCGTTCTCAATTACCTGAACCCGTGGGCTCAGGGCGGATGAAGTGCGCAACTGCTCGATGCGTATCGCGTAATGAAAAGTCGAGGGAATAGCGGGGATTATTGCCGAGATTTTTCATATGGCGAGGCGGATCGATGCGTCGTGTAGTTCGCCGTCATGGACCCACGGATTCAGGGTTACATCGATGACGATTCCGCCAGGATGTCTTGCCCATCAATACCGGCAACGGCTCACGAATCCAGCTGCACCTCGTCCAGTTCGGCCAGGGTCAAATTCGCCAGCAGCGCCCGATAGGGGGGGCGGCGCCCCAGCCGCAAACGGGTGAGAAAAAAGGCAATACGCTTGAGGAACACCAGCATTACCGCCATCAGCGCCGTAGTAATGGCCTGAAACCAGGCCACCGCGCTGCCGGCGTCCACCATCGCCGCAAAGCTGAAGAAATAGAGCAGCAGCACGAAACCGATCGCCACACCGAGGGCCACGACGGTATTCTCCTGGGCTTTCTTGATGCGCCGAAGGAGACTCACTTCATCTTGCTCGGACATGGAATCACCTTGCTCCACGCGCCATGGCGCGTTGTCGACCTATGGATGGTTGATCTTGCAACAACCGATTCTAACGCAGTGCGCCGGCGCGGCGAACCCATAAAACCGGCAAAAAAGTCCGGCACGATGGTTCAGCGCCGGCCGCGGGGCTTGCGCGGACTCTTGCCAGGGGCCTTTTTTGCCGGCTTGCCAGGCCTGGCCGAGGAGGCAGCCGCGCGGCGCGGCTTGCTGGCGGGTGTCTGCGGCAGGCCGCTGTACCGGGTGCGGAAGGCGCGCTTGCCCTCGCCGGCGCCGCCGGTGCCCCCGGGTTGCCAGGTGGGAACGAGGTGGCGCTTGCCGTTGCCGATGAGGTCGGCGCGGCCCATCTGTTTCAGGGCCTTGCGCAGCAGCGGCCAGTTGTTGGCATCGTGGTAACGCAGGAAGGCCTTGTGCAGGCGCCGCTGGCGCGTGCCCTTGGGCACCGGCATGTCCTCGCTGCGGCGGCTGACCTTGTGCAACGGATCCTTGCCCGAGTAGTACATGGCCGAGGCGGTGGCCATGGGCGAGGGCAGAAAATTCTGTACCTGGTCGGCGCGGAAGCCGTTGGCCTTCAGCCACAGGGCGAGGTTCATCATGTCCTCGTCGGTGGTGCCGGGGTGGGCGGAGATGAAATACGGAATCAGGTACTGCTCCTTGCCCGCCGCCTTCGAGTACTTGTCGAACAGCTTCTTGAAGCGGTCGTAGGTGCCGATGCCGGGTTTCATCATCTTCGACAGCGGCCCCCCTTCGGTGTGTTCGGGGGCGATCTTCAGGTAGCCACCGACGTGATGGGTGACCAGCTCCTTGACGTATTCCGGGGTCTCCACGGCGAGGTCGTAGCGCAGGCCGGAGGCGATGAAGATCTTCTTGATGCCCGGCAGCTTGCGCGCGCGGCGGTAGAGTTTTACCAGCGGCATTTGGTTGGTGTCCATGTTCTTGCAGATGCCGGGGTAGACGCAGGAGGGGCGGCGGCAGGTGGCCTCGATCTTCTCGTCCTTGCACTTCAGGCGCCACATGTTGGCCGTCGGCCCGCCAAGGTCGGAGATGTGGCCGGTGAAGCCGGGCACGTGGTCACGGATGGCTTCCACCTCGCGGATGATGGAATCCTCGGAGCGGCTCTGGATGATGCGCCCCTCGTGCTCGGTGATGGAGCAGAAGGTGCAGCCGCCGAAACAGCCGCGCATGATGTTGACGGAGAAGCGGATCATCTCGTAGGCGGGGATGCGCGCGTCGCCGTAGGACGAATGCGGGCGGCGGGTGTAGGGCAGCTCGAAGACGGCGTCCAGTTCTTCGGTGCTGAGCGGGATGGGCGGCGGATTGAGCCACACCCCGCGCTCGCCGTGGGACTGGTAGAGGGCCATGGCGTTGCCGGGGTTGGTCTCGCGGTGCAGCACCCGCGAGGCGTGGGCGTAGAGCACGCGGTCCTCGCGCACGGCGTGGTAGCCAGGCATCAATACCAGGGTCGTGCGCGGATCGGGCGGCCGGCGGCGTGGCGCGGCGACGACCACTGCCGTGCCTTCTTCCTTCGAGGCGTCGCCGGCGGCGGCCTTGTCACAGGCCCCGCCCATGGCGTAGGGATCGGGGTGGGCCTCGATACGCCCGGGCCGGTCCACCTCCCTCGAATTCAGCAGGCGCCAGTCCGCGGGCACGCGGTCCGGGCGGCCATTGGCGTCGCGGACCACGAAGGCGGTGCCGCGCACATCGCGGATCTCGCTCACGGACTCGCGCCGCGCCAGGCGATGGGCGATCTCGACGATCTGCCGCTCGGCGTTGCCGTATACCAGCAGGTCGGCCTTGGCGTCCATCAGCACCGAGCGGCGCACCTTGTCCGACCAATAGTCGTAGTGGGCGATGCGGCGCAGGCTGGCCTCGATGCCGCCGATGATCAGCGGCACGTCTTTATAGGCCTCGCGGGCACGCTGGCTGTAGACGATCACCGAGCGGTCGGGACGCTTGCCGCCCTCGGCGTTGGGGGTGTAGGCGTCGTCGGAACGCGGCTTGCGCTCGGCGGTATAGCGGTTGACCATGGAATCCATGTTGCCGCCGGTGACGCCGAAGAACAGCTTGGGGCGGCCCAGGCGGCGGAAGTCCTCGACGCCGTTCCAGTCCGGCTGGCTGATGATGCCGACACGGAAACCCTGCGCCTCCAGCACCCGGCCGATCACCGCCATGCCGAAGCTGGGGTGGTCCACGTAGGCGTCGCCGGTGACCAGGATCACGTCGCAGGCGTCCCACCCCAGGGCGTCCATCTCTTCGCGCGACATGGGCAGCTCGGGGGCGGGGCCCAAACGGGCGGCCCAATATTTGCGGTAGCTGAAAAGAGGAGTGGCGGACGGCATGGGGGAACTCGATAGCGCCCGGCGAATCAGGGAGGGCCAGCGGGCGGCGCGCCTATTATAGCCCAGATGGCGCGGCGCATGCCCGGGCGGATCAGTCTTTCCCCGTCGGCCGCCGTCCGGCAGCGTCTTCGCCCGCGCCGGCTTGCCGCGGCGCCTCTTCCGCCAGCGCCTTCTCCGCCTCGATCGCCGCCGGCGTATCGGGCCAGGCGGCGAAGGGGAAGGGCTGGGTTTCGGTGTTATAGGTCAGGTAGAGCCAGATCTGATAGATGTAACGGCTCAGACTGGCGCCGAAGTGCAGCAGATTGTCGTTGGTCTGGTTGGTGAAGATGGTGAACAGGAACTGCAACACCACCACCATTCCGGCCACCAGCTTGGCCAGTTGCAGGAGGATGAAAAACATCACCATGAACAGGCCGCGCATCCAGGCCTCTTGCGGGGTCATCTCTTCTTTTGCTTCAGAATCCATGGCAGGGTTCCTTAATATGGTTATCTGTCGGTTGGCTGCTTACGGCTTATAGGTGGTGAAACGCTGCACCATCAGCGGCTTGTTCATGAAACGGTATTCGAACACCCACTCGCCTTCGACCATTTCGTAGTCTTCGTTCAAGCGATAACCGGTCTGGTCTTCCACCACGCCCTGATCCAGGGTCAGGCCCAGGGTATAGCGATAACCCGTGGCGCTGGAGCCGTCCGGCTTTTCCATCTTCGGATGCGTCACCACCAGTTCCACCGGCAGCTGACCGATGGTTGGGTTCATGCCGGTGATGATGAAGCGAAAGCCGAACAGGCGCCCCTTCGCGATGGGGATGCGTTCGGTCTGCTTCACCAGCCGCGCCTCGCCGGTCTGCACAAAGCCGGAGGTAGTCGCCGGGTGCATGGAGCGCTTCGCCTCGGTGACGAATTCGTAGTAGCCGTATTCCTTGATTTCCGCCTGCGGCGCGGCGGCGGCAACCGTTGCCACGGACAACAGCACCACAGCGACGAATATCTGCTTGCTCATCTTTGTTTTCTCCTTGCCGTTTCCCATTGTTCAGCGCTGACCATTCGCAATTTTTCGTCCCGCAACAGCCGCCCGGCTGCGCGCAAGCGACCGCGGGCATCGAACCAGCGATAGTCCGCCAGCCCCGCGCCGAGAAGATACAGCTCGGGGTACCCCACCGTCACCACGTCCGGGGTGACGCGAATGGTCACCGAATAACGCACGGCATTCTGCCCTGACCGCGGGATCTCCGCCACCTCGCCACGCCACACGCCGACGAAGGCGCTGCGGCCGGCGGCAGTATCAGCAGCAGGGCCGCCAGGAGCCCGAACGCCGTCATGCCCCGCCTCCCGGGCGGCGATAGCCATTGCAGTCGCAGGAAATGATCTTCGCCTCGCCATCCAGGCGCGCCGCCGTCAGCAGGCCGCCCCACAGGCAGCCGGTGTCCAGCGCCAGCACGTTGTCGCCATGATACAGACCCAGCGTCGACCAGTGGCCGAAGACGATGCGCGTCTGCGTACTGCGCCGGCCCGGCACCTGGAACCACGGCATGCAGCCGGGGGGTTGCGTGCCGGGCTCGCCCTTGGCCTTCAGGCACAGCTCGCCGTCGACACGGCAAAAGCGCAGGCGGGTGAAACAGTTGACGATGAAGCGCAGCCGTTCCCAGCCCGTCAGATCCATGGCCCAGCGGCGCGGTTTGTCGCCATACATGTGGGCGAGGAATTCATGGTAATCGTCACCGCGCAGCACGGCCTCCACTTCGGCGCTGCAGGCACGCGCCTCGCGCAGATCCCACTGTGGCGGCAGGCCGGCGTGCAACAGGGCGGTATTCAGTCCGGCATCGTGATGCAGCAGGGGACGGTGGCGCAGCCAGTGCAGCAGCTCGTCGCGGTCCGGGGCCTTGAGGATGGCCTGCAGGGTATCCGCTTTGTGCCGCTTGCCCAGCCCCTCGGCCACCGCCAGCAGGTGCAGGTCATGGTTGCCCAGCACAGTGATGGCGCTGTCGCCCAGGCCGCGCACGAAGCGCAGTACCTTGAGCGAATCGGGGCCACGATTGACCAGATCGCCGGTGAACCAGAGCCGGTCCGCCGCCGGATTGAAATGGCACATCCCCAGCAGGGACTGCAACTCGTCGAAGCAACCCTGGATATCGCCAATCGCATAGATCGCCATCGCTGGCCCCCGTAAAAAATGGCCTTCAGCATAGCATGAGGGGCCGTGGGATCGGTTAGAATCTGGCCATGAACAGCCACGCCAACACCAATGCCATCGTCCCTTCGAGCGCCGCCCTCTGGCTGGGCCTGAGCGGGCTGTTGCTACTGGGCTTCTTCGTCCTCGGCCTGCTGACCGTCATGTTGCTCAACGGCGGCTGGGTGAACCATGTGCTGAGCCCGGTGGGCAGCTATGTCCCCATGTTTCAGCTGATCTGGACAGAGCAGCCGCTGGCGGCGCTGCAGATGATCCTCAGCAAATCCGTCATCGCCTTCGCCCACCGCGACATGCAGGCCGGGCTCAACGTCTGGACCCTCGAGTACGACACCCTGACCCTGGGAGTGTACCTCGTCGCCGCCCTGCTGGGTGGCCGGCTATTGTTGCCGCTGGCGCGCGATGGCAAGAGCGGCGGAGGCATGGTCCCGGGCCTGGCGGGGGTGGCGGGGCTGGTGCTGGCCTTCACCTACATGACCTCCATCGAGCACTGCGCCGGAGCCACCTGGGCCGGCTTCGTCCTCGCCTACGGCCTGGGCGCGGATGACTTCGAGCTGAGCTGGTGGTGGCAGGGCATGCTCGCCAGCGCCGGCCTCGGCCTGCTGGGCTATGGGCTGTGGCAGCGAAGACCCTGACACCTGCCCCCCCGTTTTGGGCTACAATGGCCGGCCCGCAGTCATTCAGCGATCAGCACCCCATGTCCAGACAACGCAAGGCCCTCTCCCTTATTTCCGGTGGACTCGACTCCATGCTCGCCACGCGCGTGATCATGGACCAGGGCATCCACGTCGAGGGGGTCAATTTCTTCACCGGCTTCTGTGTCGAGGGCCACACCCACGCCATCCGCAAGAAGGATCGCGACAAGCCCAAGCGCAACAACGCCCTGTGGGTAGCCGAGACCCTCGGCATCAAGCTGCACATCGTCGACGTCATCGACGAATACAAGGACGTGGTGATCAACCCCAAGCACGGCTACGGCGCCAACATGAACCCCTGCCTGGACTGCAAGTGCTTCATGGTGCGCAAGGCCCACGAATGGATCCGGGAACACGACTTCGACTTCATCATCACCGGCGAGGTGGTCGGCCAGCGGCCCATGTCGCAACGCCGTGACACCATGCCGGTGGTGGCGCGCGAGTCCGGCGCCAACGACCTGCTGCTGCGCCCCCTGTGCGCCAGGAATCTGCCCGAGACCCTGCCCGAGCGCGAGGGCTGGGTGGACCGCGAGAAGCTGTTCGACTTCTCCGGCCGCGGCCGCAAGCCGCAGATCGCCCTGGCGCGCCGGTTCGGCATCGAGGACTTCGCCCAGCCCTCCGGCGGCTGCTGCTTCCTCACCGACGAGGCCTACTCGCACAAGCTGGCCGACCTGTGGACCGCGCGCGGCGAGCGCCGCTACGAGCTGGACGACATCATGCTGCTCAAGGTCGGCCGCCACCTGCGTCCGCGCCCCAATTTCAAGCTCATCATCGGCCGCGAAGAAGGTGAGAACAACTTCCTCGAAGGCTATCGCAAGCAGTTCACCCACATCCGCACCCTCAGCCACCCCGGCCCGCTGGTGCTGATCGACGGCGAGCCCGGCGCCGATGACATCACCCTCGCCGCGCGCATCGCCGCGCGCTTCAGCAAGGGCCGTGATGCCGAACAGGTGGAAGTGGAAATCACGCCCAAGGCCGGCGAAGCACGCCGCGAGAACGTTCCTCCCCTGCCCAGCGGCGAAATGCCCGCAGCGTGGTACCTGTAAACCGCCCCCCCGGAAAACACCATGAGCCACTACGAACTCGACGCCCGCCGCATGCTGTGCCCGATGCCGGTGATCAAGACCCAGAATTTCGTCGCCACCCTGAAGCCCGGCGACACCGTGGAGGTATTCTGCACCGATCACGGCGCCCTCAACGACATCCCGGCCTGGAGCCGCATCAACGGCCACGAAGTGCTCGCCACCCGCGAGCTGGACGGCGGCGAGGTGAGCATCACCGTGCGCGTCGGCGACAGCGACGACTGATGAGCCACCCGCACGGCCACGCCCCGCCCACCGGCGACGAACGCTACCGCGAGGCGCGCCACGTCACCCTGGTCGGCTCGGTGGTGGATCTGCTGCTGGGCGTGACCAAGATCGCCGCCGGTTTCATTGGCCACTCACAAGCACTGATCGCCGACGGCGTGCACTCCCTGTCGGACCTGGCCACCGACGTCATCGTGCTCCTGGCCATGAAGCACGGCGCGCGCGACGCCGACGAGGAACACCCCTACGGCCACGGCCGCATCGAGACCCTGGCCACGGTGGTACTGGGCGTGGCGCTGGTGGCGGTGGCCATCGGCATCGCCTACGACGCCAGCCTGCGCCTGCTCAATCCCGAACTGCTGCCCCACCCCGGCTGGCTGGCGCTGAGTGTGGCGGCCACCTCCATCGTCGCCAAGGAAATCATCTACCACTACACGATGCGCGTGGCCAACCGTCTCGACAGCCAGCTGCTGCGCGCCAACGCCTGGCACAGCCGATCCGACGCCATCTCCTCCGTGATCGTGGTGCTCGGCATCATCGGCGCCATGAACGGCCTGCCCTGGCTGGACGCGGTGGCCGCCATCGCCGTCGGCGCCATGGTCGGCAAGGTCGGCGCCGGGCTGGCCTGGAACAGCGCCCAGGAACTCATCGACCGCGCCATGGAGCCGGAGACGGTGGCCAGGATCCGTGACGCCATCCTCTCCGTGGAGGGCGTCGAGGCCCTGCACATGCTGCGCACCCGGCGCATGGCCCACGACGGCCTGGTGGACGTACACATCCTCGTCGATCCCAAAAGCAGCGTCTCCGAAGGCCACCTGATCAGCGAGCGGGTACGCCAGGCGGTCATGGATAAAGTGGACGGCATCACCGAGGTCATGGTACACATCGACCCCGAGGACGACGAAGTCAGCGCGCCCAGCCGCGATCTGCCCGTGCGCGAGGAGGTGCTGGCCCTGTTGCAGCGCCGCTGGCGGGACATCGCGGAGGCGTCCGATATCGACCACGTCCGCCTGCATTACCTGGACGGTAAAATTCATGTAGAGGTATCATTGCCGCTGCAAAAAATGCGGGATATCGAGCAGGCCCAGGCCCTCGCCCGCCAACTGGCCCGCCTCGCCGAAGCGGAAGACAGCATCGCGGATGTCCAGGTGTGCTTTCATTAGGGGACATTAGAGAACGCACAAAAACGGTGCAAAACGCCGTCCTGTTGCACCAGGGCAACGCGATTTGATGACCGAAAAATCCTCGCATCACGCTAACATGCTGGGCGAGAAAAACATTTTCCGGATGGCATGTTTTATGCTGATACGTGTTTTATGCTGATAGCAGCTGATCGCAAGCGGCCGGGCATGGCCGGATGCTCAAAGAATCGGAATCACCACTGATAACGCACCATTTCACGTTTCGAAACACACTGAAACCTTACTGACAAACACTGGAGGGCACGTAATGTCTGCTCAAGACGTTCTGAATACCATTAAAGAAAACGATGTGAAGTTTGTCGATTTCCGCTTCACCGACACCCACGGCAAGGAGCAGCACGTTTCCGTGCCCGCTCACACCGTGGACGAAGACGTCTTCACCGAAGGCAAGATGTTCGATGGCTCCTCCATCGCCGGCTGGAAGGGCATCAACGAGTCCGACATGATCCTCATGCCCGACCCCTCCACCGCCGTGCTGGACATCTTCTCCGACGAGTCCCAACTGATCCTGCGCTGCAACATCGTCGAGCCCTCCACGGGGCAGGGCTACGAGCGCGATCCCCGCTCCGTGGCCGAGCGCGCCGAGGCCTACCTGAAGTCCACCGGCATCGCCGACACCGCCTACTTCGGCCCCGAGCCCGAGTTCTTCATCCTCGACGACGTGCGCTGGGGCTCCACCATGGCCGGCTCCTTCTACAAGGTCGACTCCGAGGAATCCGAGTGGAACTCCGAGAAGGTCTACGAGGACGGCAACATGGGCCACCGCCCCAGCGTCAAGGGCGGCTACTTCCCGGTGCCCCCGGTCGACTCCCTGCACGACATCCGCGCCGCCATGTGCCTGGCCATGGAAGACATGGGCGTGAAGACCGAGGTGCACCACCACGAGGTGGCCACCGCCGGCCAGTGCGAGATCGGCACCGAGTTCAACACCCTGGTGAAGCGCGCCGACTGGAACCAGATCCTCAAGTACTGCGTGCACAACGTGGCCCACGCCTACGGCAAGACCGCCACCTTCATGCCCAAGCCGCTGGTGGGTGACAACGGTTCCGGCATGCACGTGCACCAGTCCCTGTCCAAGGGCGGTGAAAACATCTTCGCCGGCAACGAGTATGGCGGCCTGAGCGAAACCGCGCTGTACTACATCGGCGGCATCATCAAGCACGCCCGCGCCCTCAACGCCTTCACCAATGCCTCCACCAACAGCTACAAGCGCCTGGTGCCCGGCTTCGAGGCCCCGGTGATGCTGGCCTACTCGGCGCGCAACCGTTCCGCCTCCATCCGCATCCCCTTCGTCAGCAGCCCCAAGGGTCGCCGCATCGAGGTGCGCTTCCCGGATCCCACCGCCAACCCCTACCTGGCCTTCGCCGCCATGCTGATGGCCGGCCTGGACGGCATCCAGAACAAGATCCACCCGGGCGAGGCCATGGACAAGGACCTGTACGACCTGCCCGCCGAAGAGGCCGCGGCCATCCCCACCGTGTGCCACTCCTTCGACCAGGCCCTGGAGGCGCTGGACGCCGACCGCGGCTTCCTCACCGCCGGCGACGTGTTCACCGACGACATGATCAGCGCCTACATCGACCTGAAGATGGAAGAAGTCACGCGCCTGCGCATGACCACCCATCCGGTCGAGTTCGACATGTACTACAGCTGTTAAACGGCCCGCCAATGGCCAATGAGACGCCCCATTCTTCGGAGTGGGGCGTTTTTTTATGCGCACAAGTTATCCCGCATCGTTTGTCTGCCCCCCACAATTCCGCTACATTTGAAGCATGATCAAACTGATACCCGTCCTCCTCCTCACCGGCCTGTTGCTCAGCCTCTCCGCCGCCGCCGCGGTGTACATGGAAAGAGACGCCGAAGGCAATGTCGTCTTTACCGACCGGCCCAGTTCCGAAGACGCCAAGCCCATCGAACTCAACCCGCCCAGCACCTACCAGGCACCGCCCATCCCCCGCGCCGCCCGCCAGAACGGCACGCAGGACGACAGCAGTGAAGACTACAAAGCCATCGCCATCGCCCGGCCCGCAAACGACGCACCGATACGTGAAAACAGCGGTAACCTCGAAGTCAGCATCGACCTGATCCCCGCCCTCAAGCCCGGCCATCACATCGTGCTGCTCCTGGATGGCGCACCGGCCGCCGAAGGCCGGAGCACCACCCTGCGCCTGCAAAACGTGGACCGCGGCACCCACACCCTGCAAGCGCAGGTTGTCGACGACAACGGCAACGTCATCATCCGCTCGGACAACGTGACCTTTCACATGCTACGCATCAGCGTCAACCGCCCCTGACCTCCACGCACCAATATCGCGCACCAATATAGTGCGCGCAGTGGCGCTTTGCGCTAATCTAAGGCCAGGCCCCCGGAGACGGCACCTCCTGCCGCCGGCCACGCTTCCCGCAACAGCTTCGACCCCACCCGGAGAAACGCCCCGCACAAGCTTCCCCTCTCCGCCCCGCTGGCAAGTGGAACCCAATGAAATGAACAGGTTACCGGGCCACGGCAACGAGCGGTTTCACGGACATCACAGGCCCCTCCGGCAAACTTATGGCCTGCCCCGGGGTCCATAAACGGGAATTCAGAACCTGGTTTGCTTCTTGCTACGCACAGCCCATGACCCTTGACAGCCCACCCTCGGCCGGACTCCACCAGCGCATCCTGGACAACCTCAGCCATGCGGTGCTGATGTTCGACTCCATGCTCGAACTGGTATTCATCAACCCGGCCGGGGAAATGCTCTTCGCCATCAGCACCCGCCGCCTGCTGGGACAGTCCGCGGACGAAATCCTGCCCGCCGACAGCCCGCTGCTGGCGGCCCTGCGACGCGGGCTGCAGAGCGGCCACGCCATCACCGAGCACGAAGTACAGCTCAGCCTGCCGGGCCAACACAAACTCACCGCGGACTGCACCGTCACCCCCTTGCGCACGCGCCCCGACGATTCCGGCCTGCTGGTGGAGCTGCGGCCGCTGGATCACCAGCGCCGCGTGGCCCGCGAGGAACAGCAGATCGCCCGCCAGCAGACCTTCCGCACCCTGGTGCGCGGCCTGGCGCACGAGATCAAGAACCCCCTCGGCGGCCTGCGCGGCGCGGCCCAACTGCTGGAACGCGAGCTGCCGGCGGCCGACTTGAAGGAATACACCGCCATCATCATCGGCGAGGCCGACCGGCTGCGGAACCTGGTCGACCACCTGCTCGGCCCCAACACCATCGCCTGCAAGGAGTCGCTCAACATCCACCGGGTACTGGAACATGTACGCCAACTGGTGAGCACCGAACTGCCGCCGGGCATCCGCATCCGCACCGACTACGACCCCAGCATCCCCCATGTCACCGGTGACCGCGACCAGCTGATCCAGGCGGTGCTGAACGTGGTGCGCAACGCCGTGCAGGCCCTGGGCGACGAAGGCGAGATCACCCTGCGCACCCGCGCCCGGCGGCAGTTCACCATCGGCAGCCGCCAGCACCGTCTGGTGTGCCAGGCGTGCATCATCGACAACGGCCCCGGCATCCCCGAAGAACTGGTGGAAAACATCTTCTTCCCCATGGTCAGCGGGCGCGCCGACGGCACCGGGCTGGGCCTGTCCATCGCCCAGTCGCTGCTCAACCAGCACGACGGCCTCATCACCTGCAAGAGCCGCCCCGGCCACACCCAATTCTGCCTGCTGCTGCCCCTGGAAGCGGCCAGCCCCAGCGCAGAGAAGACCACCGCGCCAGAAGAGAGAAACCAGGCATGACGGAAAGCAACCCCATCTGGGTCATCGACGACGACCACGCCATCCGCTGGGTACTGGAGAAGGCCCTCAAGCAGGCCGGCATGAGCGTGCAGAGCTTCGATAACGCCAACGGCATCCTCGAACGCCTCGCGCACGAGACGCCCAGCGCCATCCTCACCGACATCCGCATGCCCGGCGTGGACGGCCTGCAACTGCTGGCGCAGATCAACGAAAAGCACCCCGAGCTGCCGGTGATCATCATGACCGCCCACTCGGATCTGGACAGCGCCGTCTCCGCCTATCAGGGCGGCGCCTTCGAATACCTGCCCAAACCCTTCGACATCGACGAGGCCACCGAGCTGGTCAGCCGCGCCGTGCAACACAGCGCCTCGCGCCGCGCCGGCGCCCAGGCCGCCCCGCAGGCAGCGGCGCCGGAGATCATCGGCGCCGCGCCCTCCATGCAAGAGGTATTCCGCGCCATCGGCCGCCTCGCCCGTTCCAAGATCACCGTGCTCATCAACGGCGAATCCGGCACCGGCAAGGAACTGGTGGCGCGCGCCCTGCACCGCCACAGCCCGCGCGCCGAGCAGCCCTTCATCGCCCTCAACACCGCCGCCATCCCCCGTGACCTGCTGGAATCCGAACTGTTCGGCCACGAGCGCGGCGCCTTCACCGGCGCGCAGAGTGCCCGCGCCGGCCGCTTCGAACAAGCCGACGGCGGCACCCTGTTCCTCGACGAGATCGGCGACATGCCCGCCGAACTGCAGACCCGCCTGCTGCGCGTGCTGGCCGACGGCGAGTTCTACCGCGTCGGCGGCCACACCCCCACCAGGGTCGACGTGCGCATCATCGCCGCCACTCACCAGGACCTCGAACAACGGGTCAAGGAAGGCCAGTTCCGCGAAGACCTGTTCCACCGCCTCAACGTGATCCGCATCCACATGCCGCCTCTGCGCGAACGCCGCGAGGACATCCCGCTGCTGGCGCGTCACTTCCTCGCCCAGGCGGCGGAAGAACTGAACGTCGACACCAAGCAGCTCGACAGCGAGGTCGAACGCTACCTGTCACAACTCGAATGGCCGGGTAACGTGCGCCAACTGGAAAACACCTGCCGCTGGCTCACCGTGATGTCACCGGGGCAGGTGGTGCACATGGACGAACTGCCGCCCGAACTGCAGCAGGAAAGCGCCCGCAGCCCCATCGGCGGCAGCTGGGAAGACGGCCTGCGCCAGTGGGCCGACCTGCGCCTGGCCAGCGGCGAAAGCGACCTGCTGGCCGACGCCGTACCGCGCTTCGAGCGCATCATGATCGACGTTGCCCTGCAGCACTCCGGTGGGCGCCGCCAGGACGCCGCCAGGCTGCTCGGCTGGGGCCGAAACACGCTGACCCGAAAAATCAAAGAACTTGGTATGTGAACCAGAATGTTGCAGATTAACAACATTAACCTCGTAAGACACTCTGAAATAAGCCCGTTTTCTTCCAATTTGTTGCAAAAAAGCACTGCGTGGTATTGAGTCCCCGCAATTAAAAGGTATATATTCCCCCGGTACGCTTTTATACCTTGCCTATAAAAGTGGCATTCGATAGCTCCAGACACAATTTATTCAACAGGGAGAGACTTCTCATGAAAAAGAACCTGATCACCTTGGCCGTCGCCGCCGCCCTCGCCAGCCCGCTGGCCATCCAGGCCGCTGATTCCGCCTCCGTCAGCGGTTTTG
>DRQN01000108.1 GCA_011371455.1 Gammaproteobacteria bacterium | reverse complement strand
CGTGGGGCTGTTGCTGGTAGCAGTTGATGAAGATGTCGAGGGTGGCGTTGGCCTTGTCGTGGCTGCGGCCCATGTTGGCCAGCTCGGTTTCTTCGCAATAGTAGATGAGGGAGCGCTTCATGCGGCACAGCAGGCTGTTGTCCAGATGGAAGCCCAGTTCGGCGAGGGATTCCTCGATGATCTGCAGGCTGATTTGGGTGAGGCGGTAGCGGATCTGCAGGCTGTCGCGGGTGAGGGCTTGCACGGTTTCAACGCCCGGGGCATCGAGCAGCAACCGGGCGGCGTCGCGCGCCGGGGTGGCGGCGGGGTCGAAGGTGCAGAAACGAATCTCGCGCTGCTTGGGTTCTTCGCTGGGGAGCTGCGAATCCGGCATGTCTTGAGCTTAGTCGGCGTGGCGCGGATTTCAAGCCGGGCGGCGGCCGAGGGTGATGCGCTCGTGGCCGCTCAGATCGGTGTGGGTGGCCGGTTCGCCGTAGCCCTGGGCGGTGAGAATGTCGCGTACCGCCGGGCCCTGGTCATGGCCGTGTTCCAGCAGCAGCCAGCCGCCGGGTTGCAGGTGGCCGCGGGCCTGGTGGGCGATCTCGCGGATGTCGTGCAGGCCGTCGGGGGCGGAGCCGAGGGCGGCGGCGGGCTCGAAGCGCAGGTCGCCGTGTTTGAGATGCGGATCGTCCGGGTGCACGTAGGGCGGGTTGCTGGCGATGAGCTGGAATCGCTCGCCCGCCAGCGGCGCCAGCCACGGGCCGTGGCGGAATTCGATGTTGGTGACGCCCAGTCTTTCGGTATTGCCGCGCGCCACGGCCAGCGCGGCCGCGGAGATGTCCGTGGCGATGACGTGACAGGCGGGCCGTTCGCGCGCCAGGGCCAGGGCGATGGCGCCGCTGCCGGTGCCGAGGTCGGCGATGCGCCAGGCGGCGTCGCGGGGGATGCGTTGCAGGGCCTGCTCCACCAGCAATTCGGTCTCCGGGCGCGGGATCAGGGTGTCCGGGGTGACGTGCAGGCGCATGTCCCAGAAGTCACGCTCGCCGGTGAGATAGGCGATGGGCTCGCCGGCGGCGCGGCGCTGCAGCAGGGCTTCGAACCGCCTCTGCTGTTCGGGGCTCGGCGCATGCTCCGGCCAGGTGCGCAGCCAGGTGCGGGTCTTTCCAAGGGTGTGGGCGAGGAGGACCTCGGCCTCCAGGCGGGCGGATTCCCCGTGGGCCGCAAGCCTGGCGCAGGCCTGTTGCAGCAGGCCTTCAATGGAGGTTACGGGTGTCTGGGAGGGAGGCATGGTGAATCCGGTGGCGCCGGCTGGCGTGTCCCTGTGTCTGGCTCGTGAATCAGCCGGGTCAGTCCTCGCCCAGCGCCGCCAGCTGCTGGATCTGGTGCTCGCTGATCAAGGGTTCGATGATCAGGTCGAGATCGCCCTGCATGACCTCGTCGAGCTTGTAGAGGGTGAGGTTGATGCGGTGGTCGGTGATGCGGCCCTGAGGGAAGTTGTAGGTGCGGATGCGCCCGGAGCGGTCGCCCGTGCCCACCAGGGACTTGCGCGTGGCGGCCTGTTCGGCCTCCTGCTTCTCGCGCTCGGCGCTGGTGATCCTGGCCGCCAGCAGGGACATGGCGCGGGCGCGGTTCTTGTGCTGCGAGCGTTCGTCCTGGCACTCCACCACGGTGCCGGTGGGCAGGTGGGTGATGCGGATGGCGGAGTCGGTCTTGTTGACGTGCTGGCCGCCGGCGCCGGAGGCGCGGAAGGTGTCGATCTTCAAATCGGCGGGATTGATCTCGATCCGTTCCACCTCGTCCACCTCCGGCATCACCGCCACGGTGCAGGCGGAGGTGTGGATGCGGCCCTGGGACTCGGTCTCCGGTACCCGCTGCACGCGGTGGCCGCCGGATTCGAACTTGAGCCGTGAGTAGGCCCCCTGGCCGATGATGCGCAGGATGATCTCCTTGTAGCCGCCGTGCTCGCCGGGGCTCTCGGAGAGGATCTCCACCTGCCAGCGCTTGCCTTCGGCATAGCGCGAATACATGCGGAACAGGTCGCCGGCGAACAGCGCCGCCTCGTCGCCGCCGGTGCCGGCGCGGATCTCCAGGAAGATGTTGCGGCTGTCGTTGGGGTCCTTCGGCAGCAGCAGCTTCTGCAGCTCCAGCTCCAGTGTGTCGCGCCGCGCCTGCGCCACCTTCAGCTCCTCCGCGCCCATCTCGCGCATCGCCGGGTCGTCGTCGGCCAGCAGGGCCTCGGCTTCCTCGATGTCTTCCAGCGTCTGGCGGTAGTCGGCGAAGCACCTGGCCACCGGCTCGATCTGTGCGTATTCCTGCGACAGCTCGCGGAACTGGTTCTGATCCGCGATCACGCCCGGGTCGGCGAGCAGGCCGCTGATCTCCTCGAGGCGTTCGCCGAGGGTTTCCAGCTTGTGATGGATGGACGGTTTCATCTGGGCTTCTGTGTGTAATGCGGTGATGGAGGGAGGACCTGCCCGCGGGACGGGCGACGCTTACTGGCGAAAGCCAGGGTCGCTAGAGGCCGTCGTCGTCCAGCTCGAACAGCTCGCGCGCGGCCGTGAGCAATTCGCGGCGGTCGTCATAGCCGGCGCGCTTGAGCTGCACGCTGGGGGTGTGGATGAGTTTGTTGGTGAGGCGCAGGGCCATTTCGTTTATTACCTGCTCGGGATCCTTGCCGGCGTGCAACAGGCGCAGGGCGCGTTTCAGCTCTTCGTCCTTCTGTGCGCAGGCCTTGTCGCGCAGGGCGCGAATGGTGTCCACGGCATTCAGCGAGCGCAGCCAGTGCATGAAGTGGGAGACCTGGGCCTCGATGATCTCCTCGGCCTGCTGGGCTGCCTCCTGGCGCGAGCGCAGGCCCTCCTGGATGATGTCCTGCAGGTCGTCGACGGTGTACAGGTAGACGTCGTCCAGGTCGCTGACCTCGGGCTCGATGTCGCGTGGCACGGCGATATCCACCAGTAGCATGGGTTTGTGCTTGCGCGCCTTCAGCGCCGTCTCCACGCTGCCCTTGCCGAGGATGGCCACCGGCGCGGCGGTGGACGAGATGACGATGTCGGCCTCGGCCAGGTGATCGTTGATCTCCGGCAGGGCGATGGCGTAGGCGCCGAATTCCTGCGCCAGGCTGTGGGCGTTCTCCACCGTGCGGTTGGCGATGATCATGCGCCCGATGCCGCTCTGGTGCAGGTGGCGGGCGGTCAGCTCGATGGTCTCGCCGGCGCCGATGAGCAGCGCGGTGTGGTCCTCGAAGTTGCTGAAGATCTGTTTCGACAGGCTCACCGCGGCGAAGGCCACGGATACCGCGCTGGCGCCGATGGCGGTGTCGGTGCGCACCTGCTTGGCGACGGAGAAGGTGTGCTGGAACAGGCGGTCCAGCTTGCCGCCCATGGTGCCGGCCTCGCTGGCGGTGGCGTAGGCGTCCTTGATCTGGCCGAGAATCTGCGGCTCGCCGAGTACCAGTGAGTCCAGGCCGGAGGCCACGCGCAGCATGTGGCGCACGGCTTCGTCGTTGGGGTGCAGGTAGATGTAGGGTTCGATGTCTCGCCTGTCGAGCTTGTGATATTCTCGAAACCATTCGACGATGGCGTGCATGTCATCGGATTCCAGGCCGCAGTACAGCTCGGTGCGGTTGCAGGTGGAAACGATGGCGGCTTCTTGGATGTGCGGGCATGAGACCAGTTTTTTCAGCGCCGTGGCCAGCTCGCCGGGGGCAAACGCCACCCGTTCGCGGATATCCACGGGGGCTGTTTTGTGGTTGATGCCGAAGGCTAGGAGAGACATGCAGCAGAGTAGTGTTTGATGCCTAAAAATGAACGCAAGATTCTGCGTGATAAGTGGGATTAATACAACCTGAATCCGCGATGTGGTAGTGGCGCCGCCTGCAAGCTCTTGTTTTTCAGCAGGCCGGAAAACGCCTCCCCAATATGTCCGGCAGGTGCCTGGAGCAGTGGTTTTTTCAGGTTTGGATCAATAGGTTGCCACTGTGTTCGGGTGAGCCCCGGGCCGTGGCGGCAATGTGCGGCATTCGACGTTGGCCGCGGCTGTGCCGGGTGTGGGTTGAATAAACCGCGCCCGATGTGGTCGAACACATGTGTGCCGGCCCGTTTTCCGGGCTATTCATGGAGTTATAGATGAAGCAATTGATTTCCGTCTTGTTGGCCGCCGTGGCCGTGACGGGTTGTGCCGTCAGTCCGTTGCAGACCGCGACGCCGAAGGTGCCGGTTTCTGACACCGCAACCCCTCCCGCCGCGGTGGACGCCGTCGAGGCGCAGGGAGAGATTCCGCCGGAGGTCCTTTTCCAGCTGCTGGTGGCGGACATCGCCGCGCAGCGCGGCCAGCTGGGCATTGCCGTCGCCAATTACCGGGCGGCCGCGAAGAGCACCCGCGACCCCCGTCTCGCCGAACGCGCGGCGCGCGTGGCGTTGTATGCCAAGGCGCTGAAGCCGGCGCTGGAGTCGGCCAGCCTGTGGGCCGAGCTGGCGCCGGAAGATCCCGATGCGCACCGCATGCTGGGGGCGCTGCTCCTGAATCAGGGACGGGTGGCGGAGGCCGAGGCCCAGTTCGACACCTATCTTCGCCTGTCCGAGGGCCAGCCCAATCACGGCTTTCAGCAGATCGCCAATCAGCTGGCGCGCGAGCAGGACCGTGATGCCGCGATGGCGGTGGTGGAGAACCTCCTCGCCAGTCGCCAGGATGACCCCAATGCCTGGCTGGCTCACGCCTGGCTGGCCATGCGCCAGGGCAAGCTCGACATGGCCCTGGCCTCGGTGGACAAGGCCGAGGCGCTGAAGCCCGGCTGGCGCCAGGCGGTGGTGCTGCGGGCGCGGGTGATGGGCCTGCAGGGACACGAGCAGGAGGCGGTGGACTACCTGGCCGGGGAACTCGAGGGCGAGCTGTCCGGCGATCCCGACGTGCGCATCACCTATGCGCGCCTGCTCACCGAGCTCGAGCGGCTGGATGCGGCGCTGAAGGTGTTCAACGCCCTCGCCGAGGAGTACCCGAACAATGTCGAGGTGCGCTATGCCGCCGGCGTGTTGTCGCTGCAGCTGAACAAGCTGGACGCCGCCAGGGATCATCTCAAGGCCGTGCTGGCGTTGGGTCGGCGCATGCTGGAGGCCAATTATTATCTCGGCCGCGTGTATGAACGGCAGGGCGATAAGGAGCAGGCGCTGGCGCACTACCTGGCGGTGCGCCACGGTGAGTATTACCTGAATGCCCAGGCCCGCGCCGCCAGCCTGATGGCCGATGCCGGGCGCCTGGAGGATGCGCGCAAGCTGCTGCATTCCCTGCGTGTCTACGGCGATGAAGACCGCCGTCGCCTGTACCTGATCGAAGGTGAATTGCTGCGCCAGGCGGGCCAGAACCAGGCCGCCTTCGACTTTTTCAGCGAAAAGCTGCAGGAACTGCCGGACGACACCGCGTTGCTCTACGCCCGCGCCCTGGTCGCCGAGCGGCTGGACAGGCTGGGCCAGGCGGAACAGGACCTGCGCGCCATCCTCGCGCGCGAGCCCGACAACGTCCAGGCCCTCAATGCCCTGGGCTACACGCTTGCCGACCGCACCGACCGCTATGAGGAGGCGCTGGGCTATATTCAGCGCGCCCTGGCCATGGCGCCCGAAGACCCGGCGATCATCGACAGCATGGGTTGGGTGCAGTACCGCCTGGGTCACCTGGAAAAGGCCCGCGACTACCTGCGCAAGGCGCTGTCGCTGGCCAATGACCCGGAGATCGCCGCCCATCTCGGCGAGGTGCTGTGGAAGCTGAACGACCGGCAGGGTGCCATCGAGATCTGGGAATCGTATCTGAAGCAGTTCCCCGAGCACGATGGCCTGCGCAAGGTGGTGAAGCAGTTCGGCCTGTGATGTTGCGAGGCCTGCTTGCGCTGGCGATCCCCGCGCTGCTGGTTGCCTGCGCCGGCCAGCCTGGTCCGCCGTCGCTGACCTCGCACGAGCAGGCCCGGGCCTGGCAGGCGCACCAGGCCCGGGTGGCGGGATTGGGTGCGTGGGCCCTGTCCGGACGTATTTCGGTGAGCACGGAAGAGGACAGCTGGAGCGGCAAGCTGCGCTGGCGGCAGGACGGGGAGCGGTTCCAGATCGCCTTCGATGCGCCCATGGGCATGGGCGCCGCGCGCCTGCGCAGCGATGATGCCGGGGTGCTGATGGAAGACGCCAACGGCCGGCAGTACGTTGCCGCCGACGCCGAAAGCCTGCTGCATCGATTCATCGGCATGCGCCTGCCGGTGGCCGGCCTGCGCCATTGGGTCACCGGCCTGCCGCAGCCGCATCTGTCCTCGCAGCTCGAATACGATGGCGCCGGCCGTTTGGCGCGAATACGGCAGGCCGGCTGGGATATCCGCTACCGGGGCTACCGGCATGTGCGGAATGTCGACCTGCCGAAGAAGATCTTCATTGAAAACGAGCGCCTGAACGTGCGCCTGGTGATCGACCGCTGGGATGTGCAGGCCTGATCGCTCCGAGTACACTCGCCCTCCATGAACGATCCCCGCTCTATGCCGTGGCCGGCCCCGGCCAAGCTCAACCTGTTCCTGCATGTTACCGGTCGCCGCGCCGACGGCTATCATGAGCTGCAGACCCTGTTCCAGTTCGTCGACTTCGGCGATGAGCTGTATTTTCGCGTCGATGACAGCGGCCTGGTGCGGCGCCGCGAGGCGCTCACCGGGGTGGCCGAAGACACGGACCTGGCGGTGCGCGCGGCGCGCCTGCTGCAGGCGGAGACCGGCTGCGGGCAGGGGGTGGAGATCCACATCGACAAGCGCCTGCCCATGGGCGGCGGCCTGGGTGGCGGCAGCTCCGATGCCGCCACCACCCTGGTGGCCCTCAACCGGCTGTGGGGGCTGGGACTGCCGGAAGACCGTCTCGCCGGGCTGGGTCTGCGCCTGGGCGCCGATGTGCCGGTATTCGTGCGCGGCCGCGCCGCCTGGGCCGAGGGCCTGGGCGAGCAGTTGGTGCCCGTCGAGCTGCCGGAGCCCTGGTTCGTGATCCTGCAGCCCGACGCCCATGTCGCCACGGCGGATTTGTTCGCCGACCCGCGATTGACACGCGATCTTCAACCCATCAAAATACGCGATTACCTCGCCGGGGTTGGGCGAAACGTGTTCGAACCCCTGGTTCGGGCCGCCTATCCCGATGTCGATGCCGCGCTGAGGTGGTTGAACGCGCGCGCGGCGGGACGCATGACCGGCACCGGCGCTTGCGTGTTCGCCGCCTTCGGCGACGAGGGCCGCGCGCGTCAAGTGGCCAGCGAGGCCGCTGGCCGTTGGCCGGCCATCGTCGCCCGCGGGCGCAACCGCTCGCCGCTGCACGTGATGATCGAGGCATGAACTGCACCACTGGGCCGTCGCCAAGCGGTAAGGCACTGGGTTTTGATCCCAGCATTCGCAGGTTCGAATCCTGCCGGCCCAGCCATAATTCAGTGCTGAGTGGTCACGCGACCAACTAAGCACTAAGCACTAAGCACT
>DRQN01000107.1 GCA_011371455.1 Gammaproteobacteria bacterium | reverse complement strand
GCACGCCCATGATGGCCTTGATGATGAGCCAGGTCACGAGGCTGGCGCCGAACACCCAGACGAAGATGGTCACGGCACCGACGATCTGGCCCAGGAAGCTGGCATCGCCATTGGTCAGCGGCACCGCCAGCAGGCCCCACAGGCCAACCACGCCGTGCACCGAGATGGCGCCGACCGGGTCGTCGATCTTCAGCTTGTCCATGCCGACGATGGAGAACACCACGATGGTGCCGCCGATGGCGCCGATAATGGTGGCCATCAACGGGGTGGGGGTGTCGGGGCCGGCGGTGATGGCCACCAGGCCGGCCAGGGCGCCGTTGAGGGCCATGGTCAGATCGGCCTTGCCGAACATCACGCGGGCGACGATGAGGGCGGCGATGACGCCGCCGGCGGCAGCGGCGTTGGTGTTGACGAACACCATGGCCACGGCGTTGGCGCTTGCCATGTCGCCCAGCTTGAGCACGGAGCCGCCGTTGAAGCCGAACCAGCCCATCCACAGGATGAAGGTGCCGAGGGTGGCCAGCGGCAGGTTGGCGCCGGGAATGGGATGAACGGTGCCATCGGCGCCGTACTTGCCCTTGCGCGCGCCGAGCACCAGCACGCCGGCCAGGGCCGCCGCCGCGCCGGCCATGTGCACGATGCCGGAACCGGCGAAGTCGAGGAAGCCGAAGTCGTCGCCGAGGCTGAACAGACCGAACACGGAGCCGCCGCCCCAGGTCCAGTAACCTTCCATCGGATAGATGAAGCCGGTCATGACCACGGCGAACAGTATGAAGGACCACAGCTTCATGCGTTCCGCCACGGCGCCGGAGACGATGGACATGGCGGTGGCCACGAACACCACCTGGAAGAAGAAGTCGGAGGCGGCAGCGTAGACGGAATCGCCGTCGAAGCCGTTTTCGGCCGAGGCGGTGAGCGCATCGGGCACCAGCGTCTCGCCACCGGCGATGCCGGCGAGGAAGATGCCGCCGTCATACATGATGTCGTAGCCGACGATCATGTACATGGTGCAGGCGATGGCGAACAGGGCCACGTTCTTGGTGAGAATCTCGGTGGTGTTCTTGGCGCGCACCAGGCCCGCTTCCAGCATGGCGAAGCCGGCCGCCATCCACATCACCAGGGCACCCATTACCAGGAAGTAAAAGGTGTCCATGGCGTACTGCAACTGAAAAATCTGATTTTCCATTGTGACTGTCCCCTGGAGTGATTACAGCGCTTCGGAGCCCGTTTCGCCGGTGCGAATACGAACCACCTGTTCCAGCGCGGATACGAAGATCTTGCCGTCGCCGATCTTTCCGGTGTTGGCGGCCTTGCTGATGGACTCGATCACCTGGTCGGTGAGGTCGTCATCGATGGCCAGCTCGATCTTGACCTTGGGCAGGAAGTCCACCACGTATTCCGCGCCGCGATAGAGCTCGGTGTGGCCCTTTTGGCGACCGAAGCCCTTGACTTCGGTGACCGTGATGCCCTGCACGCCGATCTCCGACAGTGCTTCGCGCACGTCGTCCAGCTTGAAGGGCTTGATGATTGCTACAACCATTTTCATGGTTTCTCTCCCTAACGGTTTTGAATTGGCCCGCCGGCGTTGCCGTGGGCGTAGACTGCAGTCTGAGGTTTGCTGCCTGAGGCACGCTGCTCGGCCGTGTTTTGCATGCCCTGTGCCAAGTTTGTCGACCTGTGAAATATCAATAATTTATGAATAGTTTTGAGGGCTGAAAGCACAAAAACGCACAATAATGGCCCCGGCTTGGCGGGGTTGCACCATATTGGTGCCCGGGTTTTTGTCGGGAGACTGAAGGGCCGCTGGCCAAGCCTTGTCGCTTCTGGTTAGACTGCGAGCCAATGCAACCTGGACAGAGCGCCAGGAAGAGGAGGACTGCCATGTTTGACGCCAAACAACTCGACGAACTGACCCGCAACGTGCTCAAGGCCCTGCCCGCCGGGGTGGAGGACGTGCAGCGCGACATCGAGAAAAACCTGCACTCGGTGCTGCAGAGCGCGCTGGCCAGGCTGGATCTGGTCACGCGCGAAGAGTTCGAGGTGCAGTCCGCGGTACTGGCGCGCACCCGGCAGAAGCTGGAAGACCTGGAAAAGCGTGTCGCCGCACTGGAAGAAGGCTGACGCATTGGATGTCATCGTTTGAGGTCTCTCCCACAATAATGCGGATCGTCAGTTAGACCTGAATCCGTGGGTTCATGACGGCGAATTACACAACTCATTGATCCGTCTCGCTATTATGAAAAACCTCGCCAATAATCCCCGCTATTCCCTCGATTTTTCATTACGCGATACGCATCAAGCAGTTGCATACTTCATCCGCCCTGAATCCACGGATTCAGGTTAGAATCCACCGGCAAGGAACGCCATGTCGCTCGCCATTATCTACAGCCGCGCCCTGGTGGGCATCGACGCCCCGCTGGTGACCGTGGAGGTGCACCTCTCCAACGGCCTGCCCAGCCTTTCCATCGTCGGCCTGCCCGAGGCGGCGGTGAAGGAGAGCAAGGATCGCGTGCGCGGCGCCCTGCTCACCGCCGGCTTCGAATTTCCCGCCCGCCGTATCACCATCAACCTTGCCCCCGCCGATCTGCCCAAGGAAGGCGGCCGTTTCGACCTGCCCATCGCCCTGGGCATCCTCGCCGCTTCCGGGCAGATCGCCAGCAGCGACCTCGCGCGCTTCGAGTTCCTCGGCGAGCTGGCCCTGAGCGGCGAACTGCGCCCGGTGCGCGGTGTGCTGCCGGTGGTGATCCAGGCCCGCGAGGCCGGCCGCACCCTGCTGGCGCCGATGGCCAACAGTGCCGAGGCCGGTCTGGTGGAGGGGGGCGAGGTGCTGGTGGCCGATCACCTGCTGGAGGTGTGCGCCCACTTCAACGGCAGCCGTCCGCTGGCCGCCGCGCGGCACGACGATGGCGGTGAAATGCCCGCGGCGCAGGACGATCTCGCCGACGTGCGTGGCCAGCAACACGCCAAGCGCGCCCTGGAGGTGGCCGCCGCCGGCGGCCACAGCCTGCTCATGTGCGGCCCGCCCGGCACCGGCAAGACCCTGCTCGCCAGCCGCCTGCCGGGCATCCTGCCACCGATGAGCGAGGCCGAGGCGCTGGAGGCCGCCGCCGTGGCCTCCATCGGCAATCAACCCTTCGACGCCGCGCGCTGGCGCCAGCGTGCCTTCCGCAGCCCGCACCACACCACCTCCGGCGTGGCCCTGGTGGGTGGCGGCAGCTCCCCGCGCCCGGGCGAGATCTCGCTGGCCCATCACGGTGTGCTGTTCCTCGATGAACTGCCGGAGTTCGACCGCCACGTGCTGGAGGTGCTGCGCGAACCGCTGGAGTCCGGCCGCATCAGCATTTCGCGGGCCGCGCGGCAGGCCGAATTCCCCGCCCGCTTCCAGCTGGTGGCGGCCATGAACCCCTGCCCCTGCGGCTATTTCGGCCACCCCAACGGCCGCTGCCAGTGCACCGCCGAGCAGGTCAACCGCTACCGCGCGCGCATCTCCGGGCCGCTGCTGGACCGCATCGACATGCACATCGAGGTGCCGCCGGTGGCGCGTGAACTGCTGCGTGGCGAGGCCGATCCGGCGGCGGAAGACTCGGCCACCGTGCGCCAGCGCGTGGTCGCCGCCCGCGAGCGGCAGCAGCGGCGCAGCGGCACGGCCAATGCCAACCTGCACAACCGCGAAGTGGACGTTCACTGTCGTCTCAGCGACGCCGATGCCGCCCTGCTGGAGCGGGCCATCGAGCAACTCGGTCTTTCCGCGCGCGCCTATCACCGCATCCTCAAGGTCGCCCGCACCATCGCCGATCTGGCCGGCGCGGCGGAGATCGGCAGCGCCCACCTCAGCGAGGCCATCGCCTATCGCCGCCTGGACCGGCCGCTCAATGCTTAGCCGATAGCCCGCCCTGAGGGGCCGGGGCTGACAGCCGGCCCGCCGGATGTGGTACATTCGGGGCCATTTCCCGACGCTTCTTCACAGGTTTTACCGACATGAGACACCCCGCCTCTATCGTGCTCTTCACCGGCCTGCTGTTCCTCCTCGGCGCCTGCGGTGAAAGGGGCAACCCCAACGCCGACAGCAATCCGGCGGTGACAGGCAAGGCCGAGGCCATTTTCAAGGCCCTGCGGGCCGAGGACTACGACGCCGCCCTGGCCCAGTACGACGAAGGCTTTTTCAAGACCCAGTCGCCGCAGGCCTGGCGCGACAAGCTGCAAGCCCTGCAGGCCGAGCGCGGCCCGCTGCGCGAATGGCACCTGCGCCGCAGCCAGGCCGACACGCGCTTCTCCGGCAAGTTCTTTCTCTACGAATACACCACCGTGCACGACGGCAACAAGCGTCTGCACCACCTGATGACCTTCGTCTGGCCGGTCAACGAGGACGAGATCCACCTGTTGGGGCACAAGATCACGCCCTGGCAGGCGGGCGAGGAGGACTAGATGCTGGTGCCGCCCGTCATCCGCCGCTGCTCACTGGCCCTGCTGCTGGCCGGGCTGTCGCCGCTGGCGCTGGCCGGAGGCTACCCGGCGCCGCCGGTGCGTGTGGCCGAGGCGCAGCGGGTGACGCTGGCGCCACAGCAATGGCTGGCGGCCACGGTGGTCAGCCGCCATGAGGCCTCGCTTGCCGCCGAGGCCAGCGGCCGCCTGCTGTCGGTGGCCGAGACCGGCACGCGGGTGAAGACGGGCCAGGTGCTGGCGCGCATGGACGATACCTTCGCCAAACTGAAGGTCGACGAACTCTCCGCCGCCGTGGCGCGCGAAGAGGCCTCGCTGCAATTTTTGCAGGGCGAGATGCGCCGCCTGAGCCGTCTGGCGAAACAGAACAACACCGCCCAGACCCAGCTCGACGAGGTGGCATCGCGCCAGCAGGTGGCAACCAATGAGCTGAACATCGCCCGTACCCGCCTGGCGGAGGCGCAGGAGCAGTTGCGCCGTCACCAGCTGCGCGCGCCCTTTGCCGGGGTGGTCGTCGAACGCTTCCGGCGCGACGGCGAGTGGGCCGGCACCGGCGATACCCTGCTGCGTCTGCTCGACACCGCGGCGCTGGAGGCGCAGGCCTCGGCGCCCCTCTCGGCGCGGCACCTGCTGCGTCCCGGCGATCGCGTCATCGTGGCCGCGGAGCAGGGCAGCGCCAGCGGCCGGGTGCGCATCCTGGTGCCGGCGGCGGACGCCCGTTCGCACCGCCTCGACCTGCGCGTGACCCTGGCGGGCGATGACTGGAGTGTGGGTCAAGCCCTGCGCGTGGCGATCCCGCGCGCGCCGGCGCGCGAGGTGCTGGCGGTGCCGCGCGATGCCCTGCTGCTGCGCAGCCGGGGTGCGGCGGTGTTCCGCATCGATGGTGAAAACCGCGCCGAGCGGGTGATGGTGACGCCGGGCGTGGCCAGCGGCGACCTGATCGCCGTCGATGGCGAGCTGCGCCCCGGCGACCGGGTGGTGGTTCGCGGTGGTGAGCGCCTGCATCCGGGGATGACGGTGCAGATCCTCGGCGACGGGAAATAGTCCGTGACCCTCACCCGGCTCGGCCTCGGCAACCCGGTGGCGGTGGTGGTGGGCGTGCTGCTGGCCGTCCTCTTCGGCCTCATCAGTCTCGAGCGCCTGCCGGTGCAGCTCACCCCCGAGGTGGAGCGGCCGCAGATCACCATCACCACCCTGTGGCGCGCCGCCGCGCCGCAGGAGGTGGAGTCGGAGATCATCGAGCCGCAGGAGGACGTGCTGCGCGGCCTGCCGGGGATGGCCGAGATGCTCGCCCGCGCCCAGCGTGGCCGCGCCCTGATCACCATTACCTTCCAGGTGGGTACCGACCTGCGCCGCGCCCTGCTGGAGATCCTCTCGCGCCTCAACCGCGTGCCGCGCTATCCCGACGACGCCCAGGAACCCACCCTCAGCGCCATCGGCGGCGACTCGCGCGCCATCGCCTGGTTCATTCTCAAGCCCGTTGACGGCAACGAGCGTGACATCGCCAGCTACCAGGACTACGTGCAAGAGGTGGTGCAGACCCGCTTCGAGCGCGTGCCGGGCGTGGCCCTGTCCGAGGTGCGCGGCGGCCGCGAGCGTGAGCTGCGCATCACCTTCGACCCCTACAAGGCCGCCAGCCTGGGCATCGAGCTGCCGAAGGTGGCGCGCCTGGCGGGTGGCGCCAGGGACATCACCGGCGGCTACGGCCACGTCGGCAAGCGCCGCTACACCCTGCGCTTCGCCGGCCAGTACGCCCCCGGCGAACTGGGCGATATGGTGCTGGCGTGGCGCGACGGCAATCCCGTCTACTTGCGCGACGTGGCCGATATCGAGGTGCGTATGGTGGATCGCACCGGCTTCGTGATCCAGAACGGCGGCCCGGCGATCGCGGTCAACGCCCACCGCGAGACCGGCGTCAACGTGTTGCAGGTGATGGCGGGCCTCAAGCAGGCGGCGCGGGAGCTGCGCGAAGGGCCGCTCGAGCGCGCCGGTCTGAGCCTCGAACAGGTCTACGACGAGACCCTGTACATCGACCGCTCCATCGACATGGTGCAGACCAATCTCGGCCTCGGCATGCTGCTGGCGGTGGGTGTGCTGTGGTGGTTCTTCCGCCGCCTGCGCGCCACCCTGATGGTGGCGGTGGCGATCCCCGTCTGCGTGGTGTCGTCCTTCGTGGTGCTGGATGCCGCCGGGCGCACCCTCAACGTCATTTCCCTGGCCGGGCTGGCCTTCGCCGTGGGCATGGTGCTGGATGCCGCCATCGTGGTGCTGGAGAGCGTGGTGCGCCTGCGCGAGCGCGGCCTGGGCGCGGTGGAGGCCGCCGAGGAGGGCACGCGCCGGGTGTGGGGGGCGCTGCTGGCCTCCACCGCCACCACCGTGGCCATCTTCCTGCCGGTGGTGTTTCTCAAGGACGAGGCCGGGCAGCTGTTCGCCGACCTGGCGCTGACCATCGCCGTGGCGGTGAGCGTGTCGCTGCTGGTGGCGGTCACGGTGCTGCCCACGGCGGCGGCAAACTGGCTGGGCAAGGCGGAGATGCGCGACCCCCACGCCCGCTGGTGGGCGGCCGGCAGCCGTTTCATCATGCGCCTCACGGATACGCCGCTGCGTCGCAATCTGTGGATAATCGGCCTGATCACGCTGCCGCTGGCCCTGGCCTGGCAGCTCAAGCCCGAGGCGGACTACCTGCCGGAGGGCAACCGCAACCTGGTGTTCGCCTTCATCCTGCCGCCCCCCGGCGCCAACATCGACACCCTGGAAGAGGAACTGGGGCGGGTGGTGGCCGAGCGCATGCAGCCGTACATCGACGGTGCGGCCGAGCCGGCGGTGAACAACTATTTCTTCGTCGCCTTCGCGCGCGGCGTGTTCATGGGCGCGCGTACCGTGGACCCGGACAGGACCGATGAGCTGGTGCCGCTGATCAACCGTATCGTCGGCGGCTTTCCGGACACCATCGCCTTTGCGCGGCGCGCCTCCCTGTTCGGCGGTTTCGGCGGCGGGCGCACCATCGACATGGACATCCAGGGGGGCGACATCGAGTCGCTGCTGACGGCGGCGGAGGCCGGCTACGTGGCCCTCAAGGAGGCCATGCCCGGCCAGGAGCCGCGCCCCCGTCCGGGGCTGGACCTGGCCGAGCCGGAACTGCGTCTGGTGCCGGACGAGCGGCGCATCAGCGAGGCCGGCTGGAGCCGCACCGAGATGGCGCAGATCACCCGCGCCCTCGGCAGCGGCCTGCTGGTGGGCGACTATTTCGACGGCCGGCAGCGCCTCGACGTGATCCTGCGCGGCCCGGACTGGCACAGCCCCGAGGCCCTCGCCGACACGCCCCTGGTCACTCCCGATGCCGGCGTGCAGCCCCTCGGCGAGCTGACCCGCATGGTGCGCACCGCCGGCCCCGACGAGATCCGCCGCGTCGACCGCCGCCGCACCATCACCCTGGAGGTGAAGGCGCCCGACGACATGTCCCTGGGGGGCACCATGGCGCTGCTGAAGGAAACGGTGAATCCCAGGATCGAGCCGCTGCTGCCGGTGGACGGCGGGATCCACTACGGCGGCACCGCCGACAAGCTGCATCAGGCGCTGGAGAGCATGGGCAGCAGCTTCTGGCTGGCCATCGCCCTGCTGTACCTGCTGATGAGCGCCCTGTTCCGCTCCTTTCGCGACAGCCTGCTGGTGATCCTCGCCATCCCCCTGGCCACCGTGGGCGGGGTGGTCGCCCTGCGCCTGACCAATCTGGTGACCTTTCAGTCCATGGACCTGCTGACCATGATCGGCTTCATTATTCTGCTCGGCCTGGTGGTCAACAACGCCATCCTGCTGGTGCACCAGACCCGTGAGGCCGAGCGCCGCAGCCTGGCGCGCCGCGACGCGGTGGCCGAGGCAGTACAGTTGCGTCTGCGGCCGATCCTCATGAGCACCCTCACCAGCATCTTCGGCATGCTGCCGCTGCTGCTGATGCCGGGCGCCGGCAGCGAGCTGTACCGGGGGCTGGCGGCGGTGATCGTTGGCGGCATGAGCGTCAGCACCGTGTTTACGTTGATTCTGTTGCCGAGTTTGTTGCGGATTGGCGAAGGCAGGGCGGCGAAGCCATGAGCTGGAGCCTGTGGCTGGCCAATATCTGCACCGTGCGCCTGCTCGATAGCAGTGGCTTCCATGCCGTCGACCGTCAGCGCTGGCTGGTGGAGGGGATGCAGTGAATCGTGCGGCCAGAGCCTTGCTCGAACGCCTGTTTCCCACCGGCCTGGAACATCTGCGCGCCCGGGTCGAGGAGGTGCGATTGCCGGCGGGACAGACGGTGTTTCGCCGTGGCGACCCCTGCCGCAATTATCTGTTGGTGGTGCAGGGCTCGGTGCGGGTGCAGGTGCTGGCCGCCAACGGCCGCGAGATTACCCTCTACCGGGTGCGCGACGGGCAGTCCTGCGTGATTACTACTGCCTGCTTGATCAGCGTCGAGGCCTATCCCGCCGAAGGCGTGACCGAGGTGGAGACCGATGCGCTGGTGGTGCCGCAGCCGGTATTCGAGCAGGCCCTGGGCAGCTCGGCCGAGTTTCGGCGTTTCGTTTTCGCCAACCAGGGCCAACGCCTCGGCGACCTGATCCGGCGTGTCGAGGATGTGGTGTTCGGCCGCATCGACGTGCGCCTGGCACGCCTGCTGATGACCCTGAGCGAGCAGGGCGTGCGGCCCATTGCCACCACCCACCAACAACTGGCCAGCGAGTTGGGCTCGGCGCGTGAAGTGATCAGTCGCCAGTTGAAGCAGTTTGCCGGGCGGGGCTGGGTCGGCCTCGGCCGGGGGGTGATCGAGGTGAAGATGCCGGCGGCGCTGGACGAGCTTGCCCGGCAGAGCGATTGAGCCGCTTTCGTCAGACGGGACAGTCATATCAATCAGGCCCTTGGGTTCGTATGTGACATTGTCACTGCGCCTTGCCGGTAGCAGGCGCAGGATGCGGCTTTAAACCGATTTAAAAGGAGGGATGTCATGGCGAATGTAGGTGGAGCCGATCGGGCGATTCGTATCATCGTGGGCGCCGCGCTGGTGGGTGCGACGGCCGTGGGCCCCTGGTCCGATGTGTTGTCGCCCTGGGGCTACATTGGCATCGTGCCGCTGTTGACGGGGCTGTTCGGCGTCTGCCCGGGATACTCGTTGATTGGTGTGAGCACGACGAAAAAGCACGGCGACGACAGCGCCGGTTAGGCAGGGTGCAAGCAGG
>DRQN01000106.1 GCA_011371455.1 Gammaproteobacteria bacterium | reverse complement strand
GCTGTTTCATGTTGCGACGGGTCGTGTCTGATGGTCTGGGTGGATTACCTGATTCCCGGCATAATCGTGGTTTCGGCCCTGCTCAGCCTGATGCGCGGCTTCGTCCGCGAGGCCATGTCCCTGACCGGCTGGCTGCTGGCCGCGTGGGTGGCGCTGCATTTTTCCCAGCCACTGGCGGCGGCCTTTCTCGGCAACATCTCCGCACCCTCGTTGCGCGTCGGCGTGGCCTTCGTGATCCTGTTCGTCATCGTGCTGGTGCTGTCGGCGCTGGTCAACCGGCTGGCCAGCCAGCTGGTGAAGCGCACCGGACTGACCGGCACCGACCGCATGATCGGCATGCTGTTCGGCGCCGCGCGGGGCGCGGTGGTGGTGGCGGTGCTGGTGCTGCTGGCGGGCATGACCACCATGCCGCAGGATCCGTGGTGGCAGGAGTCCGTGACCATCGGCTATTTCCAGGAGTTGGCGGTGTGGCTGCGGGAAAACGTGGCACCGGAAATCAAGAACTATCTGAGTTAGCAGAAATCCTTACTCTCCCCAATTCATCGGTAGTATCAAGAGGTTATCCCTGATGTGCGGCATTATCGGAATCGTCGGTCACGAGAACGTGAACCAGGAACTGTATGACGGCCTCACCGTCCTGCAGCACCGTGGCCAGGACGCGGCGGGCATCGTCACCTGCGACAACGGGCGCCTGTTCCTGCGCAAGGACAACGGCCTGGTGCGCGACGTGTTTCACACCCGCCACATGCTGCGCCTGGTTGGCCGCATGGGCATCGGCCACGTGCGCTATCCCACCGCCGGCTGTTTTTCCTCCGCCGAGTCGCAGCCGTTTTACGTCAACTCGCCCTTCGGCATCTCGCTGGCGCACAACGGTAACCTGACCAATGCCATCGAACTCAAGCGCGACCTGTTTCGCGCCGACCGCCGCCACATCAACACCGACTCCGACTCCGAGGTCCTGCTCAACGTCTTCGCCCATGAACTGCAACAACAGGGCAATCTGAAGGTCACCCCGGATGACGTGTTCGCCGCCGTGGCCGGCGTGCACCATCGCTGCCGCGGCGCCTATGCCGCGGTGGCCATGATCACCGGCCACGGTATCGTCGGCTTCCGCGACCCGCATGGCATCCGCCCCGCGGTGTTCGGCCAGCGCGAGACCGCGCGCGGCATGGAATACATCATCGCCTCGGAGAGCGTGGCCATCGACTCCCTGGGCTTCGAACTGGTGCGCGACATCGCCCCCGGCGAGGCGGTCTACATCGATACCGAGGGCCAGCTGCACACCCGCCAGTGTGCCAAAGACCCGCAGCTCAACCCGTGTATCTTCGAGCACGTCTACTTCGCCCGTCCCGACTCCATCATCGACAGCATCTCCGTGTACAAGGCCCGCCTGCGCATGGGCGAGGCCCTGGCGAAGAAGATCGATCGGGTGTTTCCGGACCACGACATCGACGTGGTGATTCCCATTCCCGACACCAGCCGCACCTCGGCGCTGCAGCTGTCCAACGCCCTCGGCGTGCTGTACCGCGAGGGCTTCATCAAGAACCGCTACATCGGCCGCACCTTCATCATGCCCGGGCAGAAGCAGCGCAAGAAATCCGTGCGCCAGAAGCTCAACGCCATCGAACTGGAATTCAAGGGCAAGAACGTGCTGCTGGTGGACGACTCCATCGTGCGCGGCACCACCTCCAAACAGATCATCCAGATGGCCCGCGAGGCCGGCGCGAAGAAGGTCTACTTCGCCTCCGCCGCGCCGCCGGTGCGTTATCCCAACGTCTATGGCATCGACATGCCCTCGGTCAACGAGCTGGTGGGTCACAACCGCGACGACAAGCAGATCGCCGAGGCCATCGGCGCCGACTGGCTGGTGTACCAGGACCTCGACGACCTGATCGAGACCGCGCGGCGCGGCAATCCCGAAATCACCCGCTTCGACACCTCGGTGTTCGACGGTATCTATGTTACCGGCGACATCACCTCAGATTATCTCGACTTCATCGAAGGCCGTCGCAACGATGGCGTGCGCAGCAAGCAGCAGGAAGACAACGCCGTCATCGACCTGCACAACAGCGCCTGATTGACAGGCAGGGATGCCTTCACTAATCTTGGACGTACAGCGCCGATTTGATATCAGCTTGCGGGCGCTTTAACAAATGCAGCTAAAGCGAGGGAAACCTGCTTTGGCCTGTGGTGAACGCGACAATGGCCGGGCGGGTTTTTTCGTGTCGGCGGGAAAAACATTTGCCACAGAGGCACTGAGAAGATTATTTCTCGCCAAGGCGCAGAGTCCGCAAAGGAAAAGTATCAGTGTCTTTCTTGGCGGGCTCTGCGAGCTTTGCGAGAAACAAAAGCATTTTTTCTCTGTGTTCTCCGTGCCTCAGTGGCGATAAGGAATTTATTGACAAGGTATGAATCATGGCCAGCAATGACGACAGACCCTCCGACGAAGAACTGGGTTTCGATACCCTTGCCGTGCGAGCGGGTTATAACCGCACCAACGAGGGTGAGCACGGCGAGGCCATCTTCGCCACTTCCAGTTATGTCTACGAGAGCGCGGCGCAGGCGGCGGCGCGCTTTTCCGGCGATGAGCCCGGCAACATCTATTCGCGCTTCACCAATCCCACCGTCAACGCCTTCGAGCGCCGCCTGGCGGCGCTCGAAGGCGGCGAGCGCTGTGTCGCTACCGCCTCGGGCATGGGCGCCATCCTCACCACCTGTCTCGGCAGCCTCAAGGCCGGTGATCACATCGTCTCCTCGCGCGCCATCTTCGGCTCCACGGTGGTGTTGTTCGACAACATCCTCGCCCGCTTCGGCATTGCCACCACCTTTGTGGCGCAGACGGATCTCGACGCCTGGCGTGCGGCCATCCGCCCCGAAACGAAGATGCTGTTTCTGGAGACGCCCTCCAATCCCGTCACCGAGATCGCCGACGTCGCTGCGCTGGCCGGGCTGGCGCACGAGAACGACTGCCTGCTGGTGGTGGACAACGCCTTCTGCACCCCGGCCCTGCAGCGGCCGCTGGCACTGGGTGCGGACATCATCATCCATTCCGCCACCAAGTACATCGACGGCCAGGGCCGCTGCATCGGCGGCGCGGTGGTGGGTACGGAAGAGCGGGTGGGTGGCGACATCTACGGCATGGTGCGCACCGGCGGCATCAGCATGAGTCCGTTCAACGCCTGGGTGTTCCTCAAGGGGCTGGAGACCCTGCGCATCCGCATGGAGGCGCACTGCCGCAATGCGCAACTGTTGGCCGAATGGCTGGAGGCGCAGCCGGCGGTGACGCGCGTCAACTATCCCGGCCTGGCCTCGCACCCGCAACATGCGCTGGCGGCGAAACAGCAGTCGGGCTTCGGCGGTGTGCTGTCGTTTGAGGTCAAGGGCGGTCAGGCGGCGGCCTGGCGGCTGATCGACAGCACGCGGCTGTTGTCCATCACCGCCAACCTGGGCGACACCAAGACCACCATTACCCACCCGGCGACCACCACCCACGGCCGTGTCGATCCCGCCGCGCGCCTTGAGGCCGGTGTCAGCGACGGCCTGGTGCGCATCGCCGTGGGGCTGGAAGACATCGACGACATCAAGGCCGATCTGCAGCGGGGGCTGGACTTACTTTGAAGTCAGGGCGGGCACGTTTTTTTGTGCCCACGCGGTATTGCCGGGTTCATCATCGCGCCAATGTTGCAGATAACGCGTGGTGCTGCAGCGTCCTTTGCCGGGCGAGGTGAACGCGGGCCAGGTTCCGCCGCGTGTTGTCGATGAAGGGGTGATTGCTGCCCAGGGTGGCCGACCACAGTTCGATGGCGCGTTGATACTGGCGCGCGGCGCGGGCGTAATCCTGCTGATGCTCGTACAGCACGCCGAGGTTGTAGAGCGATTGCGCCGCCTCGGCGCTGAGCGGGCCGAAGGCGGCGCGGCGTAGTGCCAGCGCCCTTTGATGCGCCCGTTCCGAGGCGCGATAGTCGCCTAGCTCGAAATAGAGGCTGCCGAGATTGGTCAGGGTGATGGCCATGTGTGGCCTGTCGCGGCTGTGGTTGTCCTGCAGGATGCGCAGGGAGTGCTCGAAATGCTCGCGGGCGCGGTCGAGGTGGCCGAGGGTCTGGTGAATGATGCCCAGTTTGAGCAGGGGATCGGCGTTGTCGATATGCTCCGCGCCGTGCAGCCGGGTGACCAGGGCGTGCGCACGCTTGGCGACTGCCAGCGCCTGCGGAAATTGGCCGCGTTCGTAGAGCCGGATGAATTCGCGGCGGAGGCCGCGGCCGATTTCCTCGCCACGCTCATGATTTTCATGCAGCACTTGTTTGTCGTCGGCGGCAGGCATCGCCGGGGTGGCGGGATGATGGAGGCTGGCGGGCGCCGGGGTGGCGATGATCAGCAGCGCCATCAGGATGCCCGGGGCCGCCGCGGATCGGCGCGGCCTGCCGGGCATGGCAGGAGTCGTCCTCATGACCATTTCCTTAGTTTGCACGGGTCACGAAGGACCGGGGTGAGTGGCCGCGTACGGGCGGTTTCACCCCATTTATCGCCAGGGAAGGGGGATGTCTTTAGGGCGGCTGTGTGCCGTGTGCGGCTCAGTGCAGGGTTTCGTGGGCGCGCCTGACGTCCTGGGTGTCGGCGCCGCCGTCGATGTGTTCGAGCTGTTGACCGAGCAGGGATTTCACCTCTGAGCGGCGTCCCGCCTGGTTGGCCATGCCGGCCAGATCGATGCTGCAGCGCAGGGCCAGGGAGTGGGCATGCTGCTGTTGCGCCAACCGTTGCGCCTGCTTGAGCAGTTCCTCTGCCCGGGCCGAGTGCGCCGGTCCGGCCTGTTGCAGGAAGTGGCCCTTGAGGCGCAGCAGCTCGGCGCTGAAGAAGCCCTCGCCGGTGCGTTGTGTCTCTTCCAGCGCCTTGTCGAGGGTGGCGTCGGCGGCGTCGGGCTGGCCGGCACGGAACTGCAGCTCCGCCAGCAGGGCGAGGAAGTAGGAACGCACCAGGCGGCTGCCGGACCGTTCGTATTCGGCCAGGGCGGACTGGAAGGCCTCGCAGCAGGCCTTGGCGTTGCCGTCGTCGGCCTCGGCCCAGGCGCGCAGCATCTTGCCGGTGGCGGACCAGAAGGCGAAGCCGTAGGTCTCGCACAGGGCGATCTGCGCCTCGGCCTGGCGCTGGGTGGCCTCGCGTTCGCCGCGCAGCTGATGCACCACGGCGAGGAATTGCAGGGCGTAGGCCTGGCTGAAGGGGTGGGCGAGGCGCTTGGCGGCCTCCAGTGCCTGGCGGCACTTCTCCTGGGCCTGGTCGGGCTGGCCCAGCAGCCACAGGATGCAGCCGGTGTTGGCGAGGCTGGCGACACGCACGTCCTGGCAGTGCGAGACCTTGCTGGCGGGGCTGGGGGGGATATCGCGTTTGGCATCCTGCGGGGGGGCGAGCAGCGCCAGCGCCTCCTGCAGGCGGCCCTGCCAGAAACGGGTGGTGCCGAGGGTGCGCTTGGCCTCCAGTTCCAGCTCCGGTTGCTTGACCTGGGCGGCGAGGCCGAGCAGTTCATTGGCCAGGGATTCGGCGGTGGTGAGGTCGGCGCGCACGATGTAGTACTCCCACAGGCCGCACAGTACCGGGAAAGTGGTGCTGACGTCAGGCATGCCGTGACACAGTTCGCGGGCGCGGGCGTAGGCCTTTTCCACCGCCGGCGCGGCGTAGCCCTGGCTCATCATCTGCGCCAGGCCGAGGGTGGTCTGCATCTCCAGTTCCTGGGCGCGGCGCTGCGGGGAGTCGGGCAGGCGCTTGAGCACCACCAGGCCGTGCTGCAGGTGGGTGACGGCTTCCCGGTTGGCGGAGCGGCGCGCCGCCAGTTTGCCGGCCTTGAGCCATGTGGCCGCCGCCAGGTCATCGATACAGGCTTCGCTGCAGTGATGCGCCAGCAGCTCGGGGTTGGTTTCCACGATATGCGGGAAGCGCTCCTGCAATAGCTTGGCGATGCGCCGGTGATAGCGCTGGCGGGTGCGCTTGAGCAGGGACTGGTAGGCCGCCTCGCGTAGCAGGGCGTGGCGAAAGCTGTACGAGGCCTTGGGGGGGCGGCCGCGCTGCAGGAACAGCTCGGCGTTGATGAGATGGGTGAGGCCCAGCTGCAGGCTGGTCTCGTCGCGGCCGGCCACCGCGCTGAGCAGCTCGTGACCGAATTCGCGCCCCAGGGTGGCGCTGAGCTGGGCCAGTTCCTTGTCCTCGCCGAGGCCGTCGAGGCGCGACATGAGCGAGTCCTGCAGGGTCGAGGGGATGGCCAGTTCGGCCATGCCGGCCTTCAGCACGTAGTGAGTGGCCTTTTCCTCCAGCATGTCGGAGTCGAGCACCATGCCGGTCAGTTCCTCGATGAAGTAGGGCACGCCGTCGGTCTTGCGGATGATCTCCGAGAACACGTCCATGGGCAGGGTCTTGCCGCCGCTGAGCTGGCGGATCAGGTGCCCGGCCTGCTGGCGGGTGAGGCGGTTGAGGGTCACCAGGGTCAGGTTGGCGTGCGAGCTCCACGGCGGGGCGAACTCGCTGCGGAAGGTGAACAGGGCGAACAGGTTGGTCAGCCCCGGTTGTTCCACCAGCAGGGTGAGCAGCTCCAGGGTGGAGGAGTCGACCCAGTGCAGGTCTTCCACCACCAGTACCACCAGCTTTTCCTGGGCCATGGTCTGCAGCATCGACACCAGGGTGTTGAGCATCTTCTGCTTGCGCTGTTGCGGGGTGGCGCCCAGGGCCTCCGGGCCGAGACCGGCGATGTGGATGCCCAGCAGTTCCGCCAGCGCGGGGATGACCTCGGCCGCGTCCAGCCCCAGGGTTTCCACGGACTGCTGCAGGCGGGCGTGGCGCGCGGCGTTGTCGGTGAGGTCCGTAAGGCCCAGGGTGCGCTGCAGCAGGTCGACGATGGGGTAGAGAAAGCTGCTCTGATAATAGGGCGAGCTGCCGCATTCCATGATGAAGCACGGCTGGTCGGCCAGTCTGTCGAGCACCAGCTGTACCATGCGGGTCTTGCCCAGGCCTGCCTCGCCGCCCAGCAGCACCACCTGGCCCACGCCCTTGCGCGCCTGTTCCAGGCGTTCCATGAGCAGGGCGGTTTCCTGGTCGCGGCCCACCAGCGGCTCGTGGTGCAGGCCGCGATTGGCCAGCAGGCGCTGGCGGGTGCTGTGTTCGCCGGTCACCCGGTACAGCTTGAGAGGTTGGGAGAAGCCCTTCAGCTGATGGCTGCCGAGATCGTCGAAGTCGAAGGTGTCGCTGATCAGGCGGTGGGTGGCGCTGCTCACCACCACTGAGTTGGGGGTCGATAGTTCCTGCAGGCGGGCGGCGATATTGGGCGTCTCGCCCAGCGCCAGGGTGCGTTTGTCACCGTCGCCGATCTCGCCTACCACTACCAGCCCGGTGTGCACGCCGATGCGCACGGAAAGGGGCACCTCTTCACCGCTGAGCAGGGGATAGCGCAGCTCGGAGACGCGGCGCACGATATCCAGCGCCGCCTGGGTGGCGCGGCGGGCGTCGTCCTCGTGGGCATGGGGGTAACCGAAATAGACCAGGATGCCGTCGCCCAGGTATTGCGCCACGTGGCCGCCGAAGCGGGATACCACATCGTTACAGGCGCTGCGGTAACCACGCATGATGTCGCGCAGGTCTTCCGGGTCGATGCGTTCAGAGAGCGCGGAGGAACCCACCATGTCGCAGAACAGCACCGTCAGCTGACGCCGTTCGGCCTCTTGCCGATGGTGCTCCGTGGCGGGCGGTGTGGGGGATGGCGTGGTGTTTTCGCCCGGGGCCGGCGCGGGTTCTGCTTCGGGCATCGTCGCCAGGGCGGTGCCGCACTGGCCGCAGAAACGGAAGTCGGCCGGGTTGGCGAATTGGCAGGTGGGGCAGGGGTGTTTCAGCGGCGCGGCGCACTTTCCGCAAAAGCGCATGCCCGGCGGGTTTTCGAATCCACATTTCTCACACTGCATGGCATCATTCATCCGTTGCTGTCTGAAGTGCCCTGAACCTTTCAGGGAGTCGTCTTTACGTCCGCGAGAAGAAGGGCGCAGGAGGTGGACAGTCTGTTTCAGCCTGACGCTGGAGACGAAGCATAGCGGCCGTCCCTTCTGGCAGCAAGAAACCCGTGTTTCTGTCTAAGGAATCGATATCCCATGCCCGATCAGCCGTCGAGACAACAGCTGCTGGACATCTACCGGGCGGCCTTGACAGCGGTGCATGGCCGCCACTGCTGCCGGCGTTTTCTGAGCGGGCATCGTCCCGCAGGTTCCGTGGCCCTGGTGGCCGTCGGCAAGGCCGCGAGCAGCATGGCGCAGGGGGCGGCGGATGCCCTTGCGGGGCAGATTTTGCGTGGCCTGGTGATCACCAAGCCGGGGCATAGCGAGCCGTTGGCGGACGCTGCGGCGGATTTCGAGTGCCTGTTCGCCGCCCACCCCGTGCCGGATGCACGCAGCCTGCGGGCCGGTGCCGTGTTGCTGGCGTTCATCGATGCGCTGCCGGGGGAGGTGCCGTTGCTGTTGCTGCTGTCCGGCGGCGCCTCGGCGTTGGTGGAGGTGTTGCCGGCGGGAGCCGGGCTGGCCGAGCTGCAGCGGCTCAATGACTGGCTGTTGGGCAGCGGGCTGGACATCGTCGCTATGAATGCCGTACGGCGTTCCCTGTCTTGCATCAAGGGTGGCCGCCTGGCGCAGCACCTGGCGGGACGGCGCAGCCTGTGCCTGATGATCTCCGACGTGCCCGGCGACGACCCGGCGGTGATCGGCTCCGGCCTGCTGGCTCCGGCGCCGCCGATGCCAGCCGGGCTGGCCGCGCGGATGCCGGACTGGTTGCGTCCCCTGCAGGGCCTGGCACCCGCGCTACCCGCCGCCGATGACCATTGTTTCGTCAGTGTCGAGCGCCATATCATCGCCACCCTGAAGGATGCGTTGGCGGCCGCCGCCGAGGCCGCTCGCGGCCTGGGGCATGCGGTGTTCGAGCATGCCACGCCGCTGTCGGGCGATGCGGCGGCCTGTGGCCGGGCGTTGGCACGGCAGCTGCGCGATGGCCCGGCCGGTGTGTACCTCTGGGGCGGCGAGACCAGCGTGCGCTTGCCCGCGCGGCCGGGACGGGGCGGCCGCAACCAACACCTGGCCCTGGCCGCGGCCACGGTGTTGGCGGGGGATGAGCGGTGCAGCCTGTTGTGTGCCGGCACCGACGGCAGTGACGGTCCGGGGGAGGACGCTGGCGCCATCGTCGACGGTGGCACCCTGCGGCGCGGGCAGCGGCAGGGCCTGAATGCCGACGAGGCCCTGTGCCGGGCCGACAGCGGGCGCTTCCTGCGCGCCAGCGGTGATCTGCTGCGTACCGGGCCCACCGGCACCAATGTCATGGACGTGGTGGTGGGCATCAAGCACGCATAGGCCGTCATCATCCGGGGCAAGTCGATGAAATGTGAACGGTTTCTCTACAGCTGACGGTTTTGCGGTCGATAATTCCGGTGAGAGCGCCTGCCCCCGGGCTGAATTCGACAGCCGTTGCAAGCCATATACGGGAGACGAGTCGCTCGTTGGAGCCGATCCATGAAGCATCCCAAAAAGTCCTTCAAGCTGGATCTGATGTCTGCCTTGTTGATCGTTGTCGCCGTGGGCGTTGCCTTGACGATGATTGCCCAGGCTCATGAAGGGGAGCCTGGCCATACCCTCGTAGCGGCTTATCAGATCGCTCCCTGATTGAGGTGGGCATGACATAGGCGCAGCACCGCCGGCCGTTTGTCCATTGGCCGGGGCTTTCCCTGGTTTCGTTTTTTCTGCCGTTTCCGGCGCTTTTTTTCCTCTCCTGCGTGGGATGCTATATTGCCCGTAATGCCGTCGTCTGTGCGGCGGGGTTTTCCTGGCCAAGGGATGGGTTTGATGAAAAGCGCAGGGATTTTCACCCTCACGAAAAATACGCGGCGGCGCGTCCTGTCTCTGATTTTTCTTTTTTTGCCCGTTATGGTGCCGTGGGCCAGCGAGCCGCCGGCGGACATTACCCTGCCGGCCCCGCTCCCAGCTCCGCCACGCCTGGTGCTGGAGGCCCTGCTTGGCGGCAAGGCGGTGATCAACTTCAATGGGCGGCGCGCGGTGCTGGCGGTGGGGGAGCGAAAACCCTCCGGATTGCATTTGCGTTCGCTCAAGGGCGGCGTGGCAACGGTCGATTTCGACGGCCGGCAGTATCGCCTCCGCTTGGGACAGGGTCCTATCAGCACCCGCTATGCGAAACCCCAGCGGGAAAGCGTCACCATCGCCCCGGATTCACGCGGCATGTACCACACTCCAGGGGCCATTAACGGCCTGCCGGTGCAGTTCCTGGTGGACACCGGCGCCACCTCGGTGGCGATGAATGCACATGTGGCGCGGCGTCTGGGTGTGGACTATCTGCTGCGAGGCCAGCCGGTAATGGTGAACACGGCATCCGGCCGCAGCCAGGGCTGGTTTGTCGAGTTGCACGAGGTCAGTGTCGGCGGCATTAAGGTACACAATGTCGGTGCGGTGGTGATGGAGGGCGGTTTTCCGCAGAAAATCTTGCTGGGCATGTCCTTTCTCAATCACTTGCAGATCCAGCGCAATGGCCTGTTGCTGGAGCTGCGGGAGAAGTATTGAGCAACTTTCTCCTGTTCTTGTAGGCGGATTCCTACAAGATATTCTTCTTTTTTCTCAGTGAGATAAAGTCTTACCGTCATTAAAGTTCGTTGCCTGCCAGCCGCTGTATTCACTGAAAGAGTAAGCGGGATTTTCAAGGCATGACAAAAGACGCATGGATACGCACTTACTGGCCGGGTTTCCTTTTCCTGCCCGCCGCCGGGATTATCTGGCTTTGGCCCGGGCAGATGGTGGCTTATGCGGTATTGATGGGATTGAGCGGGCTGTGGCTGATCCACGTTCGTCAGTTGAGCCGGCGGCAGATGGCGCGTGAGACGCAGGCCGACGAAGAGCTGCACTTTTCCACCAGGTTGCGCGCAGACTTTCAGCAGCTCATGCAGCACTCCGCTGAGGAAATGGAGCGGCAATTCGACCACCTGGATCGGGAATTGCAGCAGGTGCAGAGCCTGCAAGGGGATGCGATCGCCGGGCTGATGCAGAGTTTTGCCGGTCTGGAAAGCCAGTCCCGCGAGCAGGAGGCGCTGACGCGTTCACTGGTGGATCGGGTGGCGGAGAATATTGGCGATGGCTCCGGTATCAGCACCCTGGCCAACGAGGCAGCGGAACTGGTGCAGATGTTCGTTGAAAGCATTCTCGCCATGCGGGACGGCAGTGCCGAAATGGTTGATGTGTTCATTGCAATGAAGGAACAGATCAGCACAGTGGAAAAAATGCTTGGCGAGATCGATGGCATCAGTTCGCAAACCAACCTGCTGGCCCTGAATGCAGCCATCGAGGCCGCCCGTGCCGGTGAGGCGGGCCGGGGCTTTGCGGTGGTGGCCGATGAGGTGCGGGCGCTGTCGCTGCGCAGCAATGAATTCAGCGGGCAGATCCGTGCCGAATATGCCAAGACGCGCAACAGCATGGATCAGGCCAGCGTCATTGTTGCGCGCATGGCCTCGCGTGACATGGAAATGACGCTGAATTCCAAGGACCGGGTGGCGGAGCTGATGCAGGAAGTGACGAATATCAATGTTGGCATGGCGGACCAGTTGCGCGAGGTCTCGGACATGTCTGAAGAGATCAGCCGGAATGTGTCCATCGCCGTGCGCTCGCTGCAATTCGAAGACATGACGCGGCAGCTGGTCGAGCATATGCGCAAGCGGTTACAGGCCTTTCATGAATTTCTCGATACCGTCGATGGCCTGCGTTCGGGGCTGTTGTCCGATGAGAGTAGCGAGATCGAGCGGCAGCTGCAGGAGCGGCTTGCCCGGTTGCGGGTGAATTTTGACGAGTCGGCGGAGATGCTTGAACGATCTCCAATCCACCAGCAGAACATGGATGAGAGCGAAGTGGAGCTATTTTGAAATGGCGAAGATATTGGTCGTGGATGATGAGGCGCAGGTGCGTGGCATGTTGGCGAAGATGCTGTCGGTGGAACATCATGAAGTTATCGAGGCAGAGAACGGGGTACAGGGCTGCAAAAAATACCGTGAGCACCAGCCGGATCTGCTGATCACTGACCTGGTAATGCCGGAAAAAAACGGTATCGACATGATTATGGAATTGAAGAAAGAGTTTCCATCGATTCGCGTCGTGGCCATTTCGGGCGGTGGTGGCATTACCGGCTCATTCGATTATTTGCCCGTTGCAAAGCTGGTTGGGGCGCTGCACATTCTGCAAAAACCTTTTACCCTGCAAGCGCTGAAGTCTGCGGTGGTGGAGGCGCTGAGGGCGCCCGGGCTTCATTGACAGCTGAACATTTTTGCTTTCGAGTGTTGAAAGAGGTGGGAGGCCTTTTTCGGCGATCTGTTAACCGGCCTGACAAGGCCGCGCAAGAAGAAGGCCCATGGCAGAGTTAGCGGAACAACCGTCGGCAAAAAAAACGCGTATCCTGGTGGTGGACGATGATCCCTTCCTCCGGCAGGAAATCGCCCTGCACCTGATGGGCGCCGGTTATCAGGTGGAAACCGCCGAAAGCGCCGCTCAGGCGCTGGAGGTGATGGATGCCTTTCACCCCAAGATCGTTCTTACCGACTGGATCATGGAAGGCATGGATGGCCTTGCATTGTGTCGTGCCTTGCGTCAACGGAAAAACGGCCGCTTGCTGTACATCATTCTGTTGACCTCTCACGACGCCGAGGATTCGCTGGTCAGCGCCTTCGAGTCCGGCACCGATGACTATATTCCCAAGCCGGTGTCCCCACGCATCCTGCTGGCGCGGGTGCAGGCCGGCGCGCGCCTGGTTCGTCTACAACTCGAAGTGGAACAGGCGCGCCGCGAGCAGGCCGAGCGTGAGCGCATGGCGCAACAGATCCAGCGTGCGCACAAGATGCAGGCGATTGGCTCACTGACTGGCGGTATTGCGCATAACTTCAATAATTACCTGGCCGCCATTCTTGGCTATACCGAGCTGGCGAGGGAAATGTTTCCCGGTGTTGGCGATGGTCAGCTGGATGAATTTCTGGCAAATATCCAGCAGGCCGGCAGCGAGGCGCGCGACCTGGTAATCAGCCTGCGTTCTTTCAGCAGCGGCGGCAGCGAGTCGCGCAAGGTGCCCCTGCTGGGCGTCATGCTCGACGATATCGTGCGCATGCTGCAACCGGTGATGACGGCCAGCATTCGACTGAAAGCGGATTTCGAGTCGGATGTTCCGTTGGTGTTGGTGAACCAGGACCAGATGTACCAAATGATGATGAGCCTTTGCATCAATGCCCGCGAGGCAATGGAAGGGGCGGGGGAAATCGATCTGCGCCTGCGGCATGTCCATGAGATGCGCAGCACCTGCGCCTCGTGCCACGAGTGGCTGGACGATGATTACCTCGAACTGTCCGTCCGTGACACCGGCCGGGGCATCGATGCCGAAACCCTGCAACGCCTCTTCGATCCCTTTTTCAGCAGCAAGGACGTGGGGCGTGGCACTGGACTCGGTCTGTCGGTGGTGCATGGCATCATGCACGGTTGTGACGGGCATATCCTGGTTGATTCGGAGGTCGGCAAGGGAAGTTGTTTCCGTCTGTTGTTCCCTGTTGATCCGCTGGCGACGCAAGCCGACGATGTGGCTCAACAGGGGGTGGGTAGCGTCAGGTCTTTCTCCTGAACCGGTGGGAAAAGTGAGCTTGGCAGCTTTTTACACCGACATATTCTTCTCGATCAACGCATACGCCGAATGGTTGTGGATGGACTCGAAGTTCTCCGACTCCACGCAGTAGGCGGTGATGCGTTCGTCCTCGTTCAGACGCCCGGCGATGTCGCGCACGATGTCTTCGACGAACTTGGGATTTTCGTAGGCACGCTCGGT
>DRQN01000105.1 GCA_011371455.1 Gammaproteobacteria bacterium | reverse complement strand
TGGGCGAACGGAACACGTCGCGCACCTCGGCGAGGCCGACGATCTGCTCCTTGAACTCCGGCGCCAGCATGCCGCTCATGGAGGACTTGATCTCCTCGATGACGTCGTAGATCACGCTGTAATAGTGCAGATCCACGCCCTCTTCCTCGATCAGGCGCTTGGCGGAGGCATCGGCGCGCACGTTGAAGCCGATGATGATGGCCTCGGAGGCCACCGCCAGGTTGACGTCGGATTCGTTGATGCCACCGACACCGGCGGAGACGATGTTGACCCGTACCTCGTCGGTGGAAAGCTTGGTCAGCGACTCACTGAGGGCCTCGGCGGAGCCCTGCACGTCGGCCTTGATGACCAGGTTGAGGGTGTTGACCTTGCCTGCTTCCATCTGCGAGAACATGCTTTCCAGCTTGGCCTTCTGCTGGCGGGCCAGCTTGACGTCGCGGTACTTGCCCTGACGGAACAAGGCCACTTCACGCGCCTTGCGCTCGTTGGCCACGACGACGACCTCGTCACCGGCACTGGGGGTGCCGGACAGACCCAAGACCTCCACCGGCGTCGCCGGGCCGGCTTCCTTGACCGGTTTACTGTTCTCGTCCAGCAGCGCACGCACGCGGCCATATTCATGGCCGGCCAGCAGCACGTCGCCCTTCTTCAGGGTGCCGCTCTGCACCAGCACCGTCGCCACCGGGCCGCGGCCCTTGTCGAGACGCGCCTCGATCACCACGCCACGTGCCGGGCCAGTCTTGACGGCCTTCAACTCCAGCAGTTCGGCCTGCATGGAAATGGCCTCCAGCAGCGCATCCACGCCTTCGCCGGTGAGGGCGGAAACATTGACGAACTGGGTGTCGCCGCCCCAGTCCTCGGGCACCACTTCCTCGGCCACCAATTCCTGTTTGACGCGATCCGGCTGCGCGTCTTCCTTGTCGATCTTGTTCACCGCCACGATCATCGGCACGCCGGCCGCCTTGGCGTGCTGGATAGCCTCGCGGGTCTGCGGCATCACACCGTCGTCGGCGGCCACCACCAGCACCACGATGTCCGTGGCCTTGGCGCCGCGCGCGCGCATAGCGGTAAAGGCTGCGTGTCCCGGGGTGTCGAGGAAGGTGATCTGGCCATGCGGCGTATCCACCTGATAGGCGCCGATGTGCTGGGTGATGCCGCCGGCCTCGCCCGCCGCCACCTTGGCCTTGCGGATGTAGTCCAGCAACGAGGTCTTGCCGTGATCGACGTGCCCCATGATGGTCACGGCCGGCGCGCGGGTGACTTCTTCAGCGCCGCTTTCATCCGCGGCGACCAGCCCCTCTTCGATGGCGTTGTCCTTCACCAGCTTGACCGTATGCCCCATTTCCTCGACCACGATGCTGGCCGTTTCCTGGTCCAGCACCTGGTTGATGGTCGCCATGGTGCCCATGTTCATCATTACCTTGATGACCTCGGCGGCCTTCACGGCCATCTTCTGCGCCAGCTCGGCGACGGTGATACTTTCGGGAATCGCCACTTCACGCACGATGGGCGCGGTGGGCTTCTCGAACGCATGTTCACCCGAGGCGGCGGTAACGGCGGTACGGCGCGCACCACGCCCCTTCTTCTTGCGGCGCCCCGACTTGCTGGCATCGACGTGCAATTCCTTGCGGCCATACTTGGTGGCCTTGTCCTTGCCGGCGCCACGCTTGGAGCGCTTGTCGGTGGCGGCCGGCGCCGGCGCAGGGGGCGCGGCAACGGCAGAGGCCACCGCCTCTTTCTGCAGCCGGGTGACCTTCTCGCGCTCTTCTTCCAGCCGGCGCGCCTCTTCGGCGGCCTTGCGTTCGGCTTCCGCCTCGCGCGCCCTGGCCTCTTCGGCCTCGCGCTGGCGGCGCTGCTCTTCGGCCTCGCTGGCCCTGCGCTGCTCTTCGAGGCGCTCCTGGTCCATCCTGGCCTTTTCGGCCTTGATGCGCTCGGCATCCTCGGCCAGTGCTTCGCTGCGCTTCACGTAGGTACGCTTCTTGCGCACTTCCACGTTCACCGTCTTGGTGCGGCCGACGGTGCGTCCCTGGCTGCTGCTCGGCACCTTCAGCTCGCTGACGGTCTTGCGCCGCAACGTCACCTTGCGCGGCTCCGTGCTGGCGCCTTGCGTGGAGCCATGAGCGCTGCGCAGGAACTCCAGCAGTTTCTGCTTTTCTTTGTCGCTAACGGTCTGGTCGGGGGACTCGAAAGTCATGCCGGCCTTGTCCAGTTGGCTGAGCAGACGTTCGGGCGGTACGCCCAGAACATCCGCGAGTTGTTTTACGGTCACACCCGCCATACTTTCCCCCGGAAACCTTAACCCTGCTGTTCTTCAGCAGGCGACTCTTCTGCAAACCATGGTGCACGCGCGGTCATGATCAGCTCACCCGCACGCGCCTCATCCATACCTTCGATGTCCAGCAGGTCGTCCACCGACAACTCGGCCAGATCCTCCATGGTGGCCACGCCGCGGCTGGCCAGAACAAAGGCCAGATGCTGGTCCATGCCTTCCATATTGAGCAGGTCGTCGGCCGGCTTGGTCTCTTCCAGCACCTCTTCCTGCATCAGGGCACGGGTCAGCAACACATCCTTGGAGCGGTTGCGCAGCTCCTGCACCATGTCTTCATCGAACTCTTCAATCTGCAGCATCTCTTCCAGCGGCACATAGGCCACTTCATCGATGCTGGTAAAACCTTCCTGCACCAGGATGCTGGCGACTTCCTCGTCCACATCCAGCTGTTCCATGAACAGTTGCAGCGCGGCCTGACCCTCGGCCTCGCTCTTCTCCTGCGCCTGCTGCTCGGACATCACGTTGATGTTCCAGCCGGTCAGCTCACTGGCAAGACGCACATTCTGGCCGCCACGGCCGATGGCCTGAGACAGTTGATCCTCTTCCACGGCGATGTCCATGGTGTGGCTGTCTTCATCGACGACGATGGACACCACCTCCGCCGGCGACATGGCGTTGATCACGAACTGGGCCGGATTTTCATCCCAGAGGATAATATCGACGCGTTCATCGGCCAACTCGTTGGACACCGCGCGCACGCGCGAACCGCGCATGCCCACGCAGGCGCCGACGGGATCGATGCGCGGATCGTTGCTCTTCACCGCGATTTTGGCGCGGAAGCCCGGGTCGCGGGCGGCGCCGAGGATCTCGATCAGGCCCTCGCCCACCTCCGGCACCTCCAGCTGGAACAGGGCCACCAGCAACTCGGGCGCGGTACGGCTGACAAACAGCTGCGGACCACGCGGCTCCAGGCGCACGTCTTTCAGATAACCGCGCAGACGGTCGCCGGGGCGGATGGCCTCGCGGGAGATCATATCCTCGCGCGGAATCAGCGCCTCGACGTTTTCGCCCAGATCGAGGATCACATTGCCCTTGTCCAGACGCTTGACGATGCCCATCACCAGTTCGCCCTTGCGATCCTTGAAGGCCTCGACGATGCGCTCACGCTCGGCCTCGCGCACCTTCTGCACGATGACCTGCTTGGCGGCCTGGGCAGCGATGCGGCCGAACTTGGCGGACTCCATGGGCTCCTCGATGAAGTCGCCCACCTGGATATCCGGATTCTGCTTGCGCGCCTCGCTGATCTTGATCTGGCGATCGGGGAACTCCAGTTCCTCCTCGCCGTCCTCGGTGACGTCCTCGACCACTTCCCAACGGCGGAAGGTGTCGTAATCACCGGTCTCGCGGTCGATGGCCACACGGACGTCGATATCTTTCCCGCTCAATTTCTTGCTGGCCGTCGCCAGGGCCGCCTCGATGGCCTTGAAGATAACTTCACGGTCAATGCCCTTTTCATTGGACACTGCGTCTACAACGAGCAAAATCTCTTTGTTGTTCATTGCACTCTGCCTTATACATAAAGAGCCGAATCGTCCGCGGCCCTTTTCCTCAAACGCTTGCACGTTCCCATCTTGCCTCAGCGCCCACCCCGACCGGCGGCGTGCCCCGAGTGAAACCTGAATCCGTGGATTCAGGTAAAACCCTAAAATTGCGGCACCAGGTTCGCCTTGTCGACGGACACCAGGGGTATCCGCACCTCTTCGCCGTCCACCCGCAAGCGCACCTCGCCGTCCTCGACACCGAGCAGCGTACCGCGAAACTTGCGGCGGCCGTCCAGCGGTGCCTCCAGGCGCAGCTTGACCTCGGAGCCGGCAAAACGCTCGAACTGTGCGGCGTTGAACAGTGGCCGATCCAGGCCCGGCGACGAGATCTCCAGGCTGTAATGGCCCTTGATGACGTCTTCCACGTCCAGCACACCGCTCAGCTGATGGCTGACCCGCTGGCAGTCTTCCACCTTGATGCCGTCCTCGGCATCGATATAGACGCGCAACAGGCCATCACGGCCCTGGCTCAGGTACTCCACGCCCACCAGCTCGTAACCCAATGATTCCACCACGGGCTCAACCACATTCAGTACGTTTGCCGGCGCCTGGCGCATGCACACTCCACGTTCGCTTCATGCGCCAGCTGCCAAAAACCGCTGCCGCAAAAACAAAAAATGGGCCCAAGGCCCACACGATCACCACATCCTGTCAGACGCCGATTATAGCGCCCGGGAGCCTTCCAGCCAAGCCGGGAAAAGCCACCGGAAGGCCGAAAAAAACCTAAAAAAAAGCCTCGTGACCGAGGCTTCTTGTTCTTCTTCTCGATGCTGGCTGCTCGTCTAAAATCGGCAACCTGAATTCTATTGGTAGCGGGTGCAGGATCTGAACCTGCGACCTTCAGCGGCTGCGCCGGATGAAAGCTGAGCCCGACCCCGTCGGACCCCAACTACACACTGCATAATTCGGTTGGTAGCGGGGGCAGGATTTGAACCTACGACCTTCAGCGGCTGCGCCGGATGAAAGCTGAGCCCGACCTCGTCGGGCCCCAACTACACACTGCATAATTCGGTTGGTAGCGGGGGCAGGATTTGAAC
>DRQN01000104.1 GCA_011371455.1 Gammaproteobacteria bacterium | reverse complement strand
GGTGGGCCTTTTGTTCCGCCTCGCAGACCAGCGCGTGCCAATGGGCGGCGGCCGTGGGTTGCAGTTCGATATCGCGCATATACACCTCCAAAAAACGTGTACTTGCCTACTTTATCGGGTCTTGCGCCGGGCGGCTTGAATGGCTCCTGAACCCACGGATTCAGGTGGCTGTGTTACAGCTTCTCCGAACCGTCCAGCAACTGGCGGATATTCTGCCGGTGGCGCCAGATCAGCATCACGCTGATGACCACCGACACGGCGATCAGTTCCGGCTGCGGCCGCAGCCACCACATGAGCAGGGGCGACAGGGCCGCCGCGGTGAGCGCCGCCAGCGAGGAGATGTGGAACACCCTGGCCATCAGCAGCCACACGGCGAGCAGGCCCAGCGCCACCGGCCAGGCCAGGCCGATCAGCGCGCCGAAGGCGGTGGCCACGCCCTTGCCGCCCTTGAAGCCGAAGAACAGCGGGTACAGATGGCCGAGAAAGGCGGCCAGGGCGGTCAGCGCCAGCACCATGTTGGAAACCCCAAGCGCCTGCGCCAGCAGTACCGGCAGCAGGCCCTTGACGGCATCGCCGGCGAGGGTGATGGCGGCCGGCTTCTTGCCGCCCACGCGCATCACGTTGGTGGCGCCGGGGTTGCCCGAGCCCTGGGTGCGCGGGTCGGGCAGACCCATCAGACGGCAGGTGATGATGGCGGCGGAGAGGGAGCCGGCGAGATAGGCGCCGAGAATCAGTGCGATGTCGATCATGGGACCATTATCCCGCGCTGGTATGGCTCAGGGCAAACCGCTATAGTCCCGAGGAAAAGCCCCCGCGCATCACGCGGGACGGATAAACCGCACAGAACGACGCATGGATACCATCTTTCTACACGGCCTGACCATCGACACCATCATTGGCATCTACGACTGGGAACGCAAGGAAAAACAGTCGATCATCCTCGACCTGGACATGGGCGCCGACATCCGCCGTGCCGCCGCCTCGGATGCCATCGAAGACACCCTCAACTACAAGGCCGTGGCCAAGCGCCTGATCGAATTCGTCGGCGACAGCGACTTCCAGTTGGTCGAGACCCTGGCCGAGCGGGTGGCCGAGATCGTGCTCACGGAATTCGACGTCAAGTGGCTGCGCCTGCGGGTGAACAAGAAGGGCGCGGTGCGTTATGCCGGTGATGTCGGCGTCATCATCGAGCGCGGCATTCCTTGCGAAGGAAAGGGCTGATGCCACAGGTGTTCGTCGGCATCGGCAGCAATGTCGAGCGCGATGCCAGCATCCGCGCCGGGGTCGCCGATCTGCGCGCCCATTATGGCGAGCTGCGGCTGTCGTCGGTGTACGAGAGCGAGGCGGTAGGCTTCGTCGGCGATGCCTTTTACAACCTGGTGGCGGGCTTTGACACCGAGGAGCCCATCGACACGGTGGCCGACGTGCTGACCGCCATCGAGGACCGCAACGGCCGCCGCCGCGGCAGCGGGAAATTCACCCCGCGTACCCTGGACCTGGACCTGCTGCTGTACGGTGACGAGGTCGTCACCACGGCCCGCTTTCACGTGCCGCGTGATGAAATTCTGCGCTATGCCTTCGTGCTCTGGCCACTGGCCGAGATTGCGCCGGCTCTGCGCCATCCGCAGACGGGGGAAAGCTTTGCGCAGTTGTGGGAAAAATTCGACAAGCGCGGCCCGGCACTGGGGCCCGTGCCATTTTCGTGGCAGGTGGATGTGGATAGCCGAGAAGGGTGATTGCGTATGACCGAGGGGGTTGCAGAAAACACCGCAGCGGCGGAAGGTGACAAGCCGCTGATCCTGATCGTCGATGATTCGCCGACGATTCGCATCTCGCTGAAGCGCGCGGTGCAGGATGAATTTCAGCCCCTCGAGGCGGAAGACGGCGAGGCCGCCTGGCAGCTGCTGCTGACGGAGACCGCCATCGAACTGCTGGTCACCGACCTCACCATGCCGCGCCTCGACGGCTTCGGCCTGATCCAGCGCCTGCGCCAGAACCATGCCGCCCGCATGCGTAACCTGCCGGTGATCGTGGTCACCGGCGCCGACGACACCGCCGCCCGCGAGCGCGCCTTTCATGCCGGCGCCAATGATTTTCTCACCAAGGACAGCGACCGCGTCGAGCTGCTGGCGCGCCTGCGCGCCCATCTCAAACTGGCGCAAACCATCCGCCAACTGGAGGCCAGCCAGCGTGAGCTGCGTGCGCAGGCCAACACAGACCCGCTGACCGGTCTCGCCAACCGGCGCTTCTTCGATGAGATCGCCGGCAAGGAGCTGTCGCTGATGCGCCGGCAGCAGGACTATTTCAGCGTACTGATGATCGACATCGACCATTTCAAGGCGGTCAACGACAATTACGGCCCCCCCGCCGGCGACGAGATCCTCAAACGGGTGGCGGCGACCTTGGCGGACAACCTGCGCGAGGAGGATACGGTGGCGCGCATCGGCGGCGAGGAATTCGTGGTCTGCTCGCCGGCCACCAACCGGCTGGCCTCCATCGTCCTCGCCGAGCGCTTGCGCAAGGCCGTGGAGTCGCTGGTGATCGAGATCGATGGCGAGCGGACTCCCGTCACCATCAGCCTGGGCATCGCCCTGCGGCCCCTCGATGGCGACGATCTGCCGGCCTTGCTGGAGGTGGCGGACGAACGCCTGTACCGCGCCAAGCAGGCTGGCCGCAACCGTTTCTGTGTTGCCGACAAGGTGTCGCATGCCGATGACGGGCTGAACGTGGAGCGGATCTGTCCGCGCATGGACGAGGCGCTGGCGATGGTCCGTCATGGCAACCTGCATCGTCTCAAGCCGCATCTGCCGACACTGCTGCAGGAACTGATTCCCTTCTTCGAACTGGTCAACCAGCAGTCGGCGGGGGCGCAGATCGATATCGAACAGATCCGTGCTATCGGCGAAACGCTGAAGCGCTAATCCGCCTCTCGCCGCTGCCACACCAGGATGCGGTTGTTGGCCGGCATTTCATGGTCGGCGACGCGTCGCAGGCCCTGTCCGCGGGCCAGTTCGTCCAGCGCCGCGCGATCGCGGATGGCGCTCTTCGGGTCGCGCTGCTTCAGCCAGGCGTCGAAGCGTGCGTTGCTCTCGCTGGTGAAGTGGCCATCGACGTTGAAAGGACCGTAGAGGCAAAAGCGTCCGCCGGGCGCGAGCACACCGCCGATGCCGGCAAACATTTTCTCCACTTCCTCCCAGCCCATGATGTGCACGGTGTTGGCGCTGAAGACGCCGTCGTAGCGATGCCGCGGCCAGGGGTCGTGGTTGACGTCCAGAGGCAGCGGCAGGTGCACGTTGGCAGCGCCTTCCTCGCTCAACCAGGCGATGATGCCGGGATGATTTTCAATGCGGTCGCTGGTCTGCCACTGCAGGTGAGGCAACTCGCGGGCGAAGAACACGGCGTGCTGGCCGGTGCCGCTGCCGATTTCGAGCACCGTGCTGGCGTGGGCGAATTCCTCGCGCAGCACGGCAAGGATGGGCTGCTTGTTTTGTTCGCAGGATTCGGCGAAGGGTTTCTTCATAGGGGGCTGCTTGGCTCTGTATCACGTCATCCATGCAGGCGTAATCCGTCACCTGAACCCACGGGTTCAGGCGTCAACTATTCAACGACCGCCCGCCATCCACCGTCAATACCTGGCCGCTGGTGTATTCGGCGTCGCGGATCAGATACAGCACCGCGCGCGCAATGTGCTCGGGACTGCCCTGGCGCTTGAGGAAGGTGCGATTGATGATGCGCTGCTTGGTGACCTCGTCCATGTCCGTCTCCGGCCACAGGATGGCGCCGGGCGCGACGGCGTTGACGCGCACCTCCGGCCCCAGTTCGCAGGCCAGGGCCTTGGTCAGCATCACCAGGCCGGCCTTGGCCATGCTGTAGACGGGGTAGCGCTTCAGCGGCCGGTCGGCGTGGATGTCGACGATGTTGACGATGCAGCCACGGCTGGCGCGCAGATGCGGCGCGGCGGCCTGGGCGAGAAAGAACGGCGCCTTGAGGTTGGAGCCGAACAGGTCGTCCCACTGCTGCGTAGTGGTGCTGCCGATGGGCGTGGGGTAGAAGGTGGAGGCGTTGTTGATCAGCACGTCGAGGCGCCGCCAGGCGGAATGGGCGTCGTGAATGATGGCCGGCAGGGCCGACTCGTCGAGCAGATCGGCGCACACCAGCACCACGGAATCGGCGCGCCTGCCATTGAGTTCGGCCTGCAGGGCCTGCGCGGCCCCGCGCGAGCTGCGGTAGTGCAACACCAGGTTCGCGCCCTCGGCGTGCAGGCGGCGGGCGGTATGGGCGCCGATGCGGTGCGCGCCGCCGGTGATCAGCACCACGCGCCCGCTCAGCGGGCCGCTGTTGGCTTCTGTGCTATCATCCACTGCTTGTCCTCCGAGACTTTTCCGCCACTCTAACCTACCTGCGCCGACCTTGCCCAGCACGAATTCCCCCGTTTCCCGCGCCACTTCCCGGCACGCCATCCGGCAGGCCGGCGAGGCCCTGGCGCGCCTCCCCGAGCCGGCCGCAGAGGCGCAGGCGCACAGCCTGGCGCTGGTCCGCCTGATCGCCGACGAAATCGCCGCGGCGGGCGGGCAGATCAGTTTTTCTCGCTACATGGAACTGGCCCTGTTCGCCCCCGGCCTGGGTTATTACAGCGCCGGCAGCCAGAAGTTCGGCGGCGCGGGCGACTTTGTTACCGCGCCGGAAATCTCGCCGCTGTTTTCCCGCTGCCTGGCGCGGCAGACGGCCGAGGTACTGGAAAATCTGGGCGGCGGCGATGTGCTGGAGGTAGGCGCCGGTTCCGGCGCGATGGCGGCGGACCTGTTGGCCGAACTGGCGGCGCTGGGCCGTCTGCCCGGGCGCTACTTCCTGTTGGAACTGAGCGCCGACCTGCGCCAGCGCCAGCGCGAAACCCTGACGCAAAAAGTGCCGCAACTGCTCGACCGGGTGCAGTGGCTGGAGCGCCTGCCCGAAGACGGCCTGCGCGGCGTGGTGCTGGCCAATGAGCTGCTCGACGCCCTGCCGGTGCATGTGTTTCGCGTCGAGGCCGGGGGCATCCGCGAGCGCTGCGTGGCCTGGCAGGGGGAGCGCTTCCAGTGGTGCAGCCGCGAGGTGGCGGATGCAGCGCTGGCACGGCGCCTGGCAGCGCTGGCCGACGGCCTGCCCGAGGGCTACACCTCGGAGCTGAACCTCGCCGCCGGTGGCTGGATCGGCTCCCTCGCCGGCACGCTGCAGGCCGGCGTGGCCCTGCTGATCGACTACGGTTTTCCCCGCCGCGAGTATTACCATCCGCAGCGCGACCGCGGCACCCTGATGTGCCACTACCGCCATCGCGCCCACGACGATCCCTTCGTCTACCCCGGCCTGCAGGACATCACCGCCCACGTGGACTTCACCGCCGTCGCCGAGCGCGCCGTGGAGGCCGGCCTGGACGTGC
>DRQN01000103.1 GCA_011371455.1 Gammaproteobacteria bacterium | reverse complement strand
CCCCAGGCTGGACAAATGCGACCTGAAGCTCAGCTGGCACATCGAGGACCTGCCGCCACTGAAAAACTTTGGCCCGCGCGAGGCCCTGCATATTCTGCGCATACTCCAGGAAGCGGTCAGTAACAGTATCAAACATGCGCAGGCCGATCACCTCAGCCTGGTCGCGCGCGCACTACCGCAGGCAGATGGCCCCACACATATCAGCATTGAGCTGTCTGACAATGGCCGTGGCATGGGCCATGCCAAAGCAGGCGGCAAGGGCCTGAAAAACATGCGCTATCGCGCGCAGAAGATCGGCGCCTGCCTGCACATCGATTCCGATACAGGAGGCACCCAGGTACAACTCCTGCTGGCTGTCTAATAGCGGGTCAAAAAGGTGCAAAAAGGCGACCACTACATAGGACACCCATAACAGGCGGTGAAAAATAGAGGTGTCCCCCAGCCCCGCCCGTTATACTGTGTGATCTTTTTCACGGCGCTTTTCGAAAAACGGTACTTTTTACATGTCGTCAGCCGACCAAACTCCTCACGCAAACGGGGACAGCTTTGCCCACGACGTACCCATGGTCACCGGCGTCCTGCTGGTCAACCTGGGCACGCCGGACGAACCCACCCCCGCGGCCCTGCGCCGCTATCTGGGTGAATTCCTCTGGGACCCGCGCATCGTCGACATGCCGCGACCGCTGTGGTGGTTGATCCTGCATGGTGTGATTCTGCGCATTCGTCCCAGGCGTTCCGCCGCCGCCTACCGTGAGGTCTGGACCGAGCAGGGCTCGCCGCTGATGCAGATCTCCCGCCAGCAGGCCGAGGGCCTGAGTCGCGCCCTGCAGCAGCGCCTGCCGGGGCCGGTGGTGGTGGAATTGGGCATGCGCTACGGCAATCCCTCCATCGCCTCGGCCATGCAGCGTCTGCGCGATGCCAATGCACGGCGGGTGCTGGTTTTGCCGTTGTATCCGCAGTATTCCTCCAGCACCACCGCCTCCACCTTCGACGCCGTGGCGGCGGCCGTGAAGCCGTGGCGCTGGGTGCCGGAGCTGCGCTTCGTCAACCAGTATCACGACGAGGCCGGCTACATCGAGGCCCTGGCCACCAGCATCCGCGAAGACTGGGCGGGCCGCGAGGCGCCGCAAAAACTGCTGTTCTCCTTCCACGGCACGCCCAAGCGCTTCCACACCCAGGGCGATCCCTACTTCTGCCACTGCCACAAGACCGCGCGGCTGGTGGCCGACCGCCTGGGACTGGCCGACGACCGCTGGATGGTGACCTTTCAGTCCGTCTTCGGCCGTGAGGAATGGCTCAAGCCCTACACCATCGACACCCTGCGCCAGTTGGGCAAGTCCGGGGTCAAGTCCGTCGATGTCATCTGCCCCGGTTTTTCCGCCGATTGCCTGGAAACCATCGAAGAGATCGGGGTCGAAAACCGCGAGGCCTTCGAGGCAGCGGGGGGGGAGCATTTCCACTATATCACCGCTCTCAATGACCGTGACGACCACATCGAGGCCCTCGCAGCGGTGGTGCAGAAGCACATGGCCGGCTGGCACGAGGCCGGGCCGGACCAGCATGCCGCCGACAAAACGGCGGAAGACGCGGCGCGGCAGATGCGGGCCCAGGCCCAGGGCGCCAACCGTTAACGCAATGAGGATAATGCAATGAAAAAACGAGTTTTGCTGATCGCCGTGACGGTGCTGTTCATTGGCGCCTGCACCCAGGAAACACAGAACAAATTCAGCCGCGCGGTGCAGAACTACACCGGCACCGACGGCGTGCTGGATGTCTATGCCGGCGACAAGCTGGTGAAACGCTTCATCAAGATCGACAAGCTAACCACTGCGGTGAGCACCAGTGGCAATACGCCGCGGCCCTATCGTTACGCCTACGGCGTGCTGGACGCCAACCAGAATCTGCGCGTGGATCCTGGTGAAAAGAAGGTCTACTTCGAGTTCAGCGACTATTCCACCAGCTACATCTTCTACGAGAATCCGCAGGACTGATCGTTTCCCGGGCATCTTTGCGCTGAATGTCGCCGTTGGCATCCGCCTCACGGCGCCGCCTGCCCCGCCCCCTCCCGTGCATTTTCCTGCTCCGCCAGCAATCCCGCCAAATCCTCGAAAAACAGCGCCGGATCCACCCGTGCGTCGTTGAGGCTCACGCCCCAATGCAGGTGCGGGCCGGTGACGCGGCCGGTCTGGCCCACGGCGCCGATCGTTTCGCCCTGCCTCACCGTCTGTCCCGGCTCCACGTCGATGCGGCTCATGTGGCAGTACATGGTCACCAGCCCCTGGCCGTGGTCGAGGAATACCGTGTTGCCGTTGAAGAAATAATTGCCGGTATCGATCACCGTGCCGCTGGCCGGGGCACGGATGGGTGTGCCCTCGGCGGCGGCGATGTCGATGCCGCTGTGCGGCTTGCGCGGCTGCTGGTTGAAGTAGCGGCGCAGGCCGAAGGGGCTGCTGAGGCGGCCTTCCACGGGAAGGATGAAGCGCGTTTCCACCACCGGGGCCTGGCGCCAGTGCTCCAGCGCCGCATCGATGCGCTTGCGTTCGGCGCGGATGCGCTGCATGTCCTGCGGGTTGGGGTTGACCTTGCGCTTGTTCTTGATGGTCAGGTGCTGGGTGGCGTAGTCCTTGGCCTGCACGGTAAAGCTCAGTGGTGTGCCCTGGGCCGGCGTGAGCTGCTGGGGACCGGGCTTGGTGGCTAGCGGGATGCCCACCACGGCCTTCCAGCGGCCCCGGTCCTGCTGCACCATCACGCGCTGTTTCCGGTAATACCATACCGGCGTTTCGTCGCTGGCGGGGCCGAGGTCGATGACGGCGATGCCGCCGGGTACCGCCTCGCTGTGCGGCGGCAGGGCGGCTTGTAGTGTCAGCGGCAGCAGGAACAACAGCAGGGTGATGATTTTCATTTTCTTTCTCGGTCGTGATTAACCGCAAAGGCCGCGAGGTACCGCAAAGAAATAATTGAACGTTCTTTTCCTTCGCGCATCTTTGCGGTTGAACTGCCTGTCATTCATCGCTGTTTGTACTGCTCTGTGATTTCGTGGTGAGACATCGGAGAAACCGGCTCAGTCTTTGGTGATGCCTTCGACCCGGCAGTCCAGCCGTCCTTCGCCGAGGCGCACATGCACGTTGTCGCCCACGTTCACCGCGCTGGCCTTGCGGATCACCCGTCCGCCGCTGTCCTGCGCGATGGCGTAACCGCGGCCCAGGGTGGCCAGCGGGCTGACCGCGTCCAGGGCGCGGGCGAGGCCGGTGAGGCGCTGGCGCTCCTGTTCCAACCGCTGGGGCATGGCGGCGCGCAGGCGCCGGCGGTCGTTGGCGAGGCGCTGTTGCAGGGCCGCCAGCTGGCGTTTCGGTGACTGGCCGTGCAGGCGGGCGCGAAGGGTGTCGAGACGGGCCTGGCGGGTTCGCAGTTGCGCGTGCAGGGCGCGGCTCAGGCGCAGTTCCAGTTCGTCCAGCCGCTGGGCCTGTTCCCGCAGGCGTTGCCCCGGATGCTTGAGATGCCGGCCGATGGCGTGCAGATGCCGTTGTTCGCGGGCCAGGCGGGTACGTATGGCGCGCACCAGGCGGCCGCGCCAGTGGCGCAGGGTGTCCAGCCATTCGCCGCGGTCCGGGCTGATCAGCTCGGCGGCGGCGGAGGGGGTGGCGGCACGCATGTCGGCGACGAAGTCGGCGATGCTGATGTCGATTTCGTGGCCCACGGCGCTGACCACCGGGATCGGACTGTCGGCGATGGCGCGCGCCACCGCCTCGTCGTTGAAGGCCCACAGGTCTTCCAGCGAGCCGCCGCCGCGGGTGAGCAGCAGCAGGTCGCATTCGTTGCGCCGTGCGGCGGTGCGCAGGGCCTCGACGATGGCCGGCGGGGCATCAAGGCCCTGCACCGGCACCGGGTAGATGAGCACCGGGATGGCCGGGAAGCGGCGCTGGAGGGCGCTGAGCACGTCGCGGATGGCGGCGCCGCTGGGCGAGGTGATGACGCCGATGCGGCGCGGCAGCTCGGGCAGGGGGCGCTTGCGGGCGGCGTCGAACAGGCCCTCGGCGGCCAGGCGCTGCTTGAGCTGCTCGAACTGCCGCCGCAGGCGGCCGTCGCCGGCCTCTTCCAGGTGTTCGACGATGAGCTGGTAGTCGCCGCGCGCCTCGTACAGGCTGACACGCACCCGCGCCAGCACCGCGCTGCCGTTGTCCGGCTGAAAGTCCAGCAGGCGCCGGCGCATCTTGAACATGGCGCAGCGCACCTGGGCCTGTTCATCTTTCAGCGTGAAGTAGATGTGCCCGGAGGCCGGCCGCGCCAGGTTGGAGATCTCGCCCTCGACCCAGATCAGCGGGAAGTTGCCTTCCAGCAGGGTGCGGGCCTCACGATTGAGCTGGGCGATGCTGTAGATTTCGCGACGGGGTTGGCGGTCGGCGGACATGGGGGGGGATTGTTTGGCGGGGAAATGGAAAGAGGCGGGTTGCGCATCGCAGCCCGCCTCTTTCGTTGTTTACTGCCCGGACATCAGAACAGCCAGGGACCGGCGTCCTTCTGTTCGATGGCCTGCTGGTAACCCGTTTCGCCCTGGAACCTGGCGATGTTGGCCAGCTCGATGGCGGTCTTGTAATCGGCCTTGTGGGCGGCGGCCTTGGCCTTTTTCAGGTAGACCTTGCGGGCGTCGCGCCATTCGCCATCGACGCTGCGCGCCTTGTTCAAGGCGGCCTCGGCGGCCTCGATGGCGGCGGTGGCCGCTGCCGCGTTGGCATCCTCGGACTTGCCCGTGGATGCGCAGCCGCTCAATGCGACCAGCAGTGCACCTGTGAGTGCGATTGCCAGTTTTTTCATGCCTTCCTCCTCCGATGATCTTCTGCTAGTGAGGTCTTGTTTTCTTAGGGGGGGTTCGACCACTTTAACCTGAACCCACGGATTCAGGTTTTATTCAATCATACGTACCGGTCCAAGCCAAGCTACCGGTTTCGCCGGTGGAGGTCAAACGCTGTGTTTCAGGTTTGTGACGGTGTTTGGGGAATGCCGCCTTCATCTGGCTGATGGCCGTCTGGTCACCGCGTCGGCTGCTTTTTCATGTCCTGAATAAACAATCACTTACCATGAGGTGGCAGGCGGGTGGCTGAAACAGGAATAAGGGCGTCTCGAAATTTCCGGGTCAGCCGACTATAATCCGCCCCCTAATAAGGACGCCCCCAACCGCGGAAGTGTCCTACATTCTTGCACCGTTTTGGAATCCCCATTATGCGAATTGCCCAGGAAGCCCTCACCTTCGACGATGTACTGCTGGTTCCTGCCCACTCCACGGTGATGCCGAAGGAAGTGAGCTTGCGGACATTCCTGACCCGGGAGATCCAGCTCAATGTGCCGCTGGTGTCGGCGGCCATGGACACCGTCACCGAGGCGCGCCTGGCCATCAGCATGGCGCAGGAGGGCGGCATCGGCATCATTCACAAGAACATGACCGGCGAAGAGCAGGCGGCGCAGGTGCGCCTGGTGAAGAAGTACGAGAGCGGTGTGATCAAGGACCCCATCACGGTGGCCCCGGACACCAGCATCCGCGACGTGCTGGCCCTGACCCGGGCGCAGAACATCTCCGGCGTGCCGGTGGTGGCGGAGGGGCGTCTGGAAGGCATCGTCACCAGCCGCGACCTGCGCTTCGAGACCCGTTTCGACAATCCCGTATCCAGCATCATGACCGGCCGCGACAAGCTGGTGACGGTGAAGGAGGGCGCGGAGACCGACGAGGTGCTGAGCCTGCTGCACAAGTACCGCATCGAGAAAGTGCTGGTGGTCAACGACGACTTCGAGCTGCGCGGCCTGATCACCGTCAAGGACATGCAGAAGGCCTCTGAATATCCCAATGCCTGCAAGGACAGCCAGGGCCGCCTGCGCGTCGGTGCGGCGGTGGGCACCGGTGGTGGCACCGAGGAGCGCGTCGCGGCGCTGGTGGAGGCCGGCGTGGACGTGATCGTGGTGGACACCGCCCACGGCCACTCGCAGGGCGTGCTGGATCGCGTCGCCTGGGTGAAGAAGCACTTCCCGCAGGTGCAGGTGATCGGCGGCAACATCGCCACCGCCGAGGCCGCGCTGGCGCTGAAAGAGGCCGGCGCCGACGGCGTCAAGGTCGGCATCGGCCCCGGTTCCATCTGCACCACGCGCATCGTCGCCGGCGTCGGCGTGCCACAGGTCACGGCCATTTCCAATGTCGCCAAGGCGCTGGAAGGCAGCGGCATCCCGGTGATCGGCGATGGCGGCATCCGCTACTCCGGCGACGTTGCCAAGGCCATCGTCGCCGGCGCCTCCTGCATCATGATCGGCGGCATGTTTGCCGGCACCGAAGAGGCGCCGGGTGAGGTGGAGCTGTTCCAGGGGCGCTCCTACAAGTCCTACCGCGGCATGGGTTCACTGGGCGCCATGACCGGCAGCGAGGGCTCCAGCGACCGTTACTTCCAGGAAGGCAGCAAGGCCGACAAGCTGGTGCCGGAGGGTATCGAGGGCCGCGTGCCCTTCAAGGGGCCGCTGGCGCCGGTGGTGCACCAGCTGCTCGGTGGCATCCGCTCCAGCATGGGCTACACCGGCTGTGCCAGCATCGAAGAGATGCGCACCAAGCCGGTGTTCGTGCGAGTCACCGGCGCCGGCATGCAGGAAAGCCATGTGCACGACGTGACCATTACCAAGGAAGCACCCAATTATCGCGTTTGATTTTCGCGTGTAATCCATTCCGGCCGGGGCGATCCGCAACCCGGCCGCGCAACCCATCAGCATCGGACACTCCGCCTTGAGCACTGACATCCATTCCCATCGTATCCTGATCCTCGACTTCGGCTCGCAGTATACCCAGCTCATCGCCCGCCGCGTGCGCGAGGCCGGCGTCTACTGCGAACTGCATGCGTGGGACCTGATGGACGACGCCGCGGTGCGCGACTTCGCCCCCAGCGGCATCATCCTGTCCGGTGGCCCCGAGTCGGTCACCGGTGAAGAGGCGCCGCGCGCCCCGCAGGCGGTGTTCGAACTGGGCGTGCCGGTGTTGGGCATCTGCTATGGCATGCAGACCATGGCCGCGCAACTCGGCGGCAAGGTCGTCAACGCCGCCCATCACGAATACGGCTATGCCCAAGTGCGCGCGCGCGGCCACACCGCGCTGCTGCGTGACATCGAGGACCACACCAGCCCCGAGGGCTACGGCCTGCTGGACGTGTGGATGAGCCACGGCGATCGCGTCGAAGAGCTGCCGCCCAACTTCAAGTTGATGGCCTCCACCGACGATGCGCCCATCGCCGGCATGGCCGACGAGGAGCGCCGCTTCTACGGCATCCAGTTCCACCCCGAGGTTACCCATACCCTGCAGGGCGAGCGTATCATCAAGCGCTTCGTGCTGGACATCTGCGGCTGTGAGCCGCTATGGAATCCCGGCAACATCATCGACGACAGCATTCGCCAGGTGCGCGAACAGGTGGGTTCCGATGAGGTCGTCCTCGGCCTCTCCGGCGGTGTCGATTCTTCGGTGGTGGCGGCCCTGCTGCACAAGGCCATCGGCGACCAACTCACCTGCGTGTTCGTCGACAATGGCCTACTGCGCCAGCACGAGGGCGACCAGGTGATGGCCACCTTCGCCCAGCACATGGGCGTGAAGGTGATTCGCGTCGACGCCGAACAGCGTTTCATGGATGCGCTGGCCGGCGAGGCCGATCCGGAGAACAAGCGCAAGATCATCGGCAACCTGTTCGTCGATATCTTCGAGGAACAATCCGCCAAGCTACCTAACGCGAAATGGCTGGCGCAGGGAACCATCTATCCCGACGTCATCGAGTCCGCCGGCGCCACGTCCGGCAAGGCTCACGTGATCAAATCGCACCACAATGTCGGCGGCCTGCCGGACTACATGAAGCTCAAGCTGGTGGAGCCCCTGCGCGAACTGTTCAAGGACGAGGTGCGCAAGCTTGGCACCGAGCTGGGTCTGCCCTACGACATGGTCTACCGCCATCCCTTTCCTGGGCCCGGTCTCGGCGTGCGCATCCTCGGCGAAGTGAAAAAGGAGTACGCCGACATCCTGCGCCCCGCCGACGCCATCTTCATCGAAGAACTGCACAAGCACGACTGGTACCATAAGGTCAGCCAGGCCTTCGCCGTGTTCCTGCCGGTAAAGTCCGTTGGCGTCACCGGCGACGGCCGCCGCTACGACTACGTTATTTCCCTGCGCGCCGTGGAGACCATCGACTTCATGACCGCCCGCTGGGCGCACCTGCCCTACGAGTTGCTGGAGACCGTTTCCCGCCGCATCATCAACGAAGTACCGGGTATCTCCCGCGTCGCCTACGACATCTCCAGTAAGCCGCCTGCCACCATTGAGTGGGAATGAATGATAGGTATTTCCAACCTATTGAATTATAAAGATTAAATAAATCGAATTGAGAATATGAGTTGCATCATCAATGGTGTTTTTCATGGTATTTCCTGCAGGCTGTCACGCAAGATCCAGCGATACCATGAGAGACAGATTAGCGCAGTCATGGTATCGGAGAGGTTGAACGGAGGGTGCTCTGGAGCGACCTGAAAATCTGTTATACCGGCACAGCTTCAAATCGCTGCACTTGTGTGTGTCGTTTCAACGCCTGCCAACCCGGCACGGCTTTGGCGAACTCTTCCTGAAAAGCCGGACGCTTGATGTTGTCCTGTTTAACTTTGATGGCGAAGTCGCGCCAGCGTGATGGATCTCGCAGCACATCAACCAATACGCGGTGGATCTTGCTCATCACCTGTGCCTTGCGGGCGTAGTCTTTGCGCGGGGCGTTGGTTTTCAGATTGCCCAAGCCGGACAAATAGTATTTTAAGATCTCCTCGGGATACCTGCATTCAAGGCGCTTGGCGGTCTGCAGTTCATAGGCGCTGTCCCAGGCGAAAAGGGGGTAGCGTCTCCGGCTTAGCACGGCCACTGCCTTATCGTATTCTTTACGGTGCATGTGGATACGTAATCGTTCTGTCTCACAGGCGTTCTTCAGCCGGGTGAGAATTTTTGCTTCATAATGCTTCCACTCGGCGGCAGCGCATAGTTTTCGAAATGCCTTGTACTTGTCGCAGGTCAGAGGATCGATCGCCTGCTCGAATTGTAGCGCCAGGTAGCGTTCACGATTGCCGGCGGATTTGGCCCGCTTGGCAACGAACTGGCGCAATTCATCCATGCGGCCTTTTCCCTGACGCAGTCCTTTCTCCGCGACCTCCATGGCCTTCTGCTTTTCACCGGCCTTCCAGTGAAAATCCGCCAGGTCGAAATAATCGGTGCCGGTGATCAGTTTCCGCTGGCGCAGTTCGAGATATTTTTCCCGGTCGCCGAGTTGGCGATAAATGCGGCGGGCATGGTCGATATGCCAGTCCCCGTCCATGGACTCAAAGGCTTCCGCCAGTACCCGCCAATCATCGTCGGTGTAACAGGCCGCATAGGCCAGGCCGTAGAGATCGTCGTCAAGTCCGGCATTGCCACTCTCGATATAGGGCAGGGCGTTGCCGAGAAGCTTTTGCCGGTAGTCTGCATCGATTCTTTATCCGTGAAAGCGCCTGAGCAACCTCCTGCAACAGGCTCGAAACATGGAAGTCGGCGTCATAATCCCCGCCGCCGTAGGCGTCCAGCTCGTCCAGATCCGGCGCGAGTTCGGCCCACAGGGCCAGCAGTTTTTCACCCTCGGACTGTTTCCTTTGGCTCGGTGACAGGGCGGTGCGCCTGTTGAGGTAGTCGAGGCATTCATGCCGGACGGCGGGGCGTGTGCTGGCCAGGCGGATGATCAGATCAATCAGCTTTGTTTTCGATGCGGTTTCGAGCAAGGTTGCCAGCGGATCGTCCTGCCTGCGTTTTTTCGCCATGGCTCTTTACATTGGAAGCTGAAATTGCACGAATTGACCCAGCAGCGGCAGAGCCTTTACCCGATGCTCCCGACGCAGGCGTTCATTGGAAACCGGCTCCACCGTCGCTAGGCCCAGAAAGCCTGCGAAGTGTACCAGAGAGCGCCAAGTATAAGCAGAGCGTACTGTTTCATCGGGGGAAAATACCTGGCTCGGTGGCACTTCATCCAATAGCATCGGAAAGGCGCCCAGAAAGGCGTCTTCATAAAATGCCTGTGGCCGCCAAGTGTCGCCATAGCGGGTAAGTAAATAGAGTGTGAACAGGAAGGCACTCTGCATGAATGGCAAATCGGGATAGCCGTCCCTGTAGGCCCAGTTGAATTCCTCGACATAGGCCCTGAACAGTCCGGGATAGACGGCGGCCATGCCGCCCTCGGCCAGCCGCCGGCGACAATCGCGACTGAGGATGAACCGGCCCTTGTATTTGCGAATCAATCCCGCCAGTTCGGCCACCAGGCGGGTGACATGCAGACCGGTGAAATCTTCCTCTCGGTTGATGCCGCCAAAACGGGTGTTTTCCTGGTATTGCTGCTCACCCCAATAGGCCAGTGCGGCCTCGCGGCAGAAGTTGCGGGGCAGGTTGCCCTTGGCGGTCGGTTTGAGTCCCTGCTCGCCGATGGCATTTGCCAATAGCTCGAACAGGGTCAGTATCGGCGCGGCCGGAATGGTATCGAGTGCCTCAGGAAAGCGTACCAGTCCCGGTGATGTGAACGGAAAATCCAGAATCCGGTGCATCTGCTCGGGCGACAAACCATGAAATTTGTCCAGGGGTCGACGGTTTTGCTGTTGAGCAAACTGACTCACAAATGCCTGCGCTTCTTCCAGTGTGTTGAATTGTTGGCCTTCGAGGGCTTTACGCAAGGTTTCGGATATGCTCGCCGCGCCATGGCTGGATGACATACTGCTCTCCTTGCTGCCCAGGCAGCAGTGCTTGAATTTCTTGCCGCTGCCGCAAGGACAAGGATCATTGCGACCGATACCTGTTGTCTTCATATCACGATTTGCTCGGCGTCGATTTCAAACCAAGGCAGAATAGTGACATCGGTGTGTGTTTGTCGACTGTCACCGCCGTAGACCAGCCACGCCTTTCCAGCGCTTTCACCTGCCAGCTTTTTCCAGAATTCCAGCCCCTTGAAGTAGTCCCGGTTGATGGTTTGCCCGAATTTGATTTCCAACGGTGACAGATGAGTTCCCTGATCAATCAGCAGACCCACCTCGTGTCCCGAACGATCACGCCAGAAGTAGAGGTTCGAGGTTTCACCCGCGTTATAACGGGCTTTGAGCAATTCACTGATGACCCAGGTTTCGAACAAGGCACCCCGTTGAACATGGGTCGCCAGTTGCTCGCTGTTCCGGATGCCGAGCAGCCGGCATGCCAAGCCGGTATCCAGAAAATAGAGTTTGGGTGTCTTGACCAGGCGCTTGTTGAAATTCTGGTGATGCGGTGGCAACAGGTGCACGATATAACTGGCCTCAAGTACCGATATCCAGGCCTTGGCCGTGTTATGCGTAATACCACAGTCGTTGGCCAGCGAGGAAAGGTTGAGGAGTTGCCCGGTTCGGCCAGCGCACAGTTTCAGGAAGCGTTGAAAGCTGCCTAAATCGCGTACATTGATCAGTTGGCGGACGTCTCGTTCCAGATAAGTACGTACATAGTTTCCATACCAGGGATGCGGTTCGAGTCCGCGATCGTAGATGGGAGGGAAGGCGCCGTCAAAGAGTATCTTGTCCAGGTTTCTATCAACTTTTCCTGCATGTTGTAACTCGTCGCAGGTCATGGGGAGCAGTGTCAGCAATGCGGCCCTGCCGGCCAGACTTTGGGTGATACCTGACAACAGACCGAACTGCTGGGATCCCGTGAGGATGAATTCGCCGGGTTGTTGTCTTTCATCGACGCGAGTCTGAAGATAGGAAAACAGGGCGGGGCAACGCTGCGCCTCATCCAGGATGGCGCCATCGCCAAACTGGTTCAAAAAGCCACGAGGGTCTGTTTCGGCAAATTCCCGTTGATCGAGATCTTCAAGCGATACGTAACTGTGCCCGGGAAAGGCATGCCTTACCAGAGTGGACTTGCCGGACTGGTGAGGCCCGGTGACCACAACCATTGGGTAGCCGTCGGCGAAGTGCTGAAGCCTGGATTCTGCGTTTCGGGGGATGTAGGACACAGTGGTTTCTGGTTGCTTTACATGCGCGCATTATGCGTGAAAATGGCTGATTGTCAATGATATTTCCAATTAGCTGGAATAGGTGTCTGCGAGGTTGATCCATTATCTGCTGGAGCAGGAAGGCATAGGCCTGGAAGTCAAAGCCCGGAAGTTGGCCACTTTCCCGCAATCTGTTCCCAATCTGTCACGCCCGTTCGGGTAGTCTCCGTGCGTGGCATTGGGAAAATGTGATGATCCTTGGGAAATGGATATCAAGACGCAGACCGTACATCCGCTGCGGTTCATCAGTTCAGTCCGCGGGCAGTTTTGACTGGCCCGGATCCATTTGAGGTCATTCCATTGCGCAAGGAAGTTCAATTCTGGACTCTGGAGTAGATCATGCAGATTTCATTTCGGCGTGTCCCATGGGGGATTCTGGTCCTGGCCAGTTTGTTGTCGGCCTGTGGTGGCGGTTCGGGCAAATCGTCAGGAAACCCGCCTGGTGGCCTGCCTCAGTTGAGTGTGGACAGCCCTACAGTCACCGAAGGTGACGGGGGTACCGTCGATCTGGTGTTTACAGCTACCCTCAGCACCCCAGCCGGTAGTGATGTAACAGTAGACTTCGCCACCGCCAATGCGACGGCTATGTCGGGTGACGACTATATTGCGCGCAATGGCACTTTGCAGATCCTTGCAGGCAGAAATCAGGGCACGATCACGATTGCGGTCAATGGCGATACGGATGTCGAGAACGATGAAACGCTTTCACTCGACCTCAGCAATGCTATCCTCTCGTGTCAATTGCTTATGAGTGCGTTGGCGGAAGACAGTATATCTCTGACCTAGGAACCGGTGCGGATGGGAGAATCCGCTGTGGATTCGACCGGCGTTGTTTGGTTGTAATCGAGATAGACGGGGTGGTTCATTTCAGGTTACCGGTTTGATTCATCAACCGAACATGATGCTCTTTACCAATAACGGAAACGGACATGATCATTTCTCCTGAAAGGGTTGATCTGATCGCACAACTGCTTCAACGGGAAGTGACCGGGCGTTCCACTGTTTCATTCCGCCGAGCACCACATGGAGATCGGCAAACCCCTGATTGGCCAGGAGCTGTGCCGCCTTATTCGAGCGACGGTCCGTGGTGCAGATCAGCGCAACCGGCTTTTCCAGGTTGGGGGCCAGTTCGGAAAGACGTTCTCCGAGTTCTTCGAGGGGAATGTTCAGGCTCCCCTGGATGTGCCCCAGTTTGCCTTCATAGTCATCGCTGCTGCGTAGATCCAGAACCATCAAGTCGCTGTCGCGGTTCAGGCGCTGGTGTAACTCCTCGATGCTCAGGGTGGTACCCT